>CAVBWE010000041.1:0-38748 GCA_963598715.1 Sphaerochaetaceae bacterium
GGAATACACAGTACACTGGGTAGGACCCATCGAAAATGATGTCGAGGAAGCAATAAAAAACTTTATGACATCCAATATTAAAACCTATGGTTTTCAGAATATCAGTTCTCAGCTGGTTTTAGGACTGATGGAACGATGTGACTTTTTAATTTACCCGTCAGGGGTTGAAGGAGTTCCAGGAGGAGTATTAAATGCAATGAAAAATGGCTTAATACCTCTGGTGACTCCATGGGCGTCTTTTGATGGAATAGAAAGCTGTGGATTTGTCATGAAGGATGCTGACGAAATCGGAATTGAATCTGCAATACACTGGGCCATGAATTTATCAAAGGAAGAGATCAATGAGCGTAAAAAATATTGTCAGAATTTCGTTTTAGAAAATTATAACATAAATCAATTTACAAAAGAATTTGAAGATTTCATGAGAAAAAGCATTGCATCTTTTGATAGAGAAAACACTAATAATTAATTGCGACAATATACCTCTTCCATAAGTCGTGCCGTATCCCTGATATCATATCCGGCTTCCCGGATGGAGGGGGACATGTCTTTTCTTTCTGTTCCGTCTGAGAGAAGGGCATTTATTCTCTCCGCCCAGGACGACGGGGAGAAAGCAAGAGACAGTCTGCATACGTTGTCCGTCACATCAGCTTCATGCGGCACCATGTCCGAAACAAGGCATTTCAATCCTGAGCACTGTGCCTCTATCAAAGATATTCCAAGCCCTTCATAGAGTGAAGGAAAGAGGAAAAGATCAAAGCCCTGAAGAAGTCCGTTAACGTCCGGCCTTGCTCCTGTAAGGATTACCTTTCCCTCAAGGTCAAGTCTCACGATTGTGTTCTCGATATCCGTCCTCAGCGGTCCCTCCCCGGTCAGGACAAGCAGAGCCTTCGGATTGATCAGAAGATATTGCCTGAACACTTCCAGGATGAAGGGATGGTTCTTGGGGTGAGTGAAGGACCCTACGTGGCCTATGACGCTGTAATCCGTCCAGCCGTTTTCCTTCCTTACCTCATTCCGCCTTGATTCGGAATATGAAAAGAGGGATGTATCTATGCCGTTCTTGAGAACGGTATATTCACTGTGGTTTCCGTAAAGCCATTTTCCCGCCATATCGGAGCAGGCAAGTCTTGTAACCTTCACCCTTGCCAGAAGCGGTCTGAAAAGCCTGTGGAAAAACGGATGATAGAGGGTACTTGTCGAATGGGAATGAACAATGACCTTCCTTATTCCGGCCTTTCTTGCCGTACAGGCACTCATATAACCGTCCATCGCCTGCTGGGTATGAATATGAAAGACATCGAACCTGTCCCTGTTTTCCCTGAGGAAAATCGAGAGCGAGTGCATCCGGTCGAGTATGGGGACGCGGCAGTATCCGAGTTCCTGATGATATATCTCTCCGCCGAGGGCATATATTTCGTCATCATATGCGCCCTTCTCGTTCAGGGTGCAGAGAAAATCAAACGTTACGCTCTTTCTGTCAATGACACGAAAGATGCTCATTATCAGGGTTTCCTCGCCTCCGCGGTTCATCACGGCAACATAATGAAGAACTCTGGTCATTGTTTCGTCCCCTTTCCATATCTTTCCCGGCTCATTGCACTTCCTGCCGGCTTACAGGTTTTTCTTTCAGGCTAAATAATCAGCGAAAGGGCCGGATTGGTCAATTGCCGTCTCCTCCTTTCAAATCTGCAATCATTGTTGTAGACTTCTTCAGGTTCATCCCGGCCGGAGACAGTGTAGTATGTTATATAATTGAATATATTGTCAGCTGATTCTCAGGAATCATCTTCGATTATGCCCTGATATTCAACCGCCCCGTTCTTTATGCAGATACATCATTTGACCCCATTGTCTATGATGCCGACTGGCTGGATGAGGAGATGTGGGCACTGAGGGTTCTTCCTGAACTCGGAATGAGGCTTGAGGAGAAGGACATCCCGAACATAAAGGAAATCATCGGAAATGCAGCAGAAAGCGTTTCTCTCGGGAAAGGACGTGAAGAAGTGAGGAAAATGTGTTTGAGCCACAGCGGTGAAAGCAGTAAACTTGTGGTGGACTATCTGGTCCGGAAAAAAAAGAGCCTCAGGGAGATGAAAGGAAATGATTAACTTTACGGTCGGTCCGGTACAGTCAGACGAAAGAATAAGGGAAATGGGGCGAAGTCAGGTTCCATATTTCAGGACACCGGAATTCTCAGAGGTCATGCTTGAAAGCGAGAGGCTATTTCTCAAGGATGCCTTTGCCCCTGAAGGGTCAAGGGCAGTCTTCATCACGGCAAGCGGTACCGCTTCGATGGAAGCAGCCGTAATGAACACCCTCACTCCGGCTGACAGGGCTATCGTCGTGAACGGAGGAAGCTTCGGTGAACGCTTTGAGAAAATGCTGACGCTGCACCATATACCGCACTCCGTCATATCACTTGAACCCGGAGAGCCCCTTGAGGAGAAGCACCTCGAAAAATACGAAGGTAAAGGCTATACTGCGTTTCTCGTGAACATACACGAAACGTCTACGGGGGTTCATTATGACAGTGACCTCATTTCACGCTTTTCAGCACGAAACGGACTGTTTCTGATTGTCGATGCCATCTCATCCTTTCTTGCCGATGAATTCAACATGGAGAAAACCGGAGCCGATATCATGATTACAGGCTCACAGAAGGCCCTTGCATGCCCTCCGGGAGTATCTCTCATAGCTCTCTCGCCGCGTGCCGTGAGACGTGTAACTGACACAGACTGTCCGTGCATGTATCTTGACCTGAAGGATGCGCTTCTAAATCAGGAAAGAGGACAGACCCCCTTCACTCCGGCAGTCATGACACTGCTGCAGATAAACGAACGTCTGAAGGAAATTGATGAAAAGGGCGGCGTGGCGGAAGAGACGAAAAGGATCCGTGACCTTGCCTTTTATTTCAGAAACGGCATAAGAGACCTTCCCTTTGAAATCTTCTCCTCATCCCTTTCCAATGCGGTGACCCCGCTTCATCCGCTCACGGCTTCTGCATACACCATCTTCACTGTCCTGAAGGATGAATACGGAATTTGGATATGTCCCAACGGAGGAAAACTGAAGGAAAGCGTTTTCCGTGTCGGTCATATCGGTGCGCTTACACGTTCAGATTATGATACACTCATTGCGGCATTCCATGATTTACGGAAAAGGAAAATCATCTGATGACACGTGTTATCACATACGGCACCTATGATCTGCTGCACTACGGCCACATAAGGCTTCTCGAAAGGGCAAAGGCACTGGGGGACTACCTTATAGTCGGGGTGACGGCTGATGACTACGACAAGCAGCGCGGAAAGATTAATGTGAAGCAGTCCCTGATGGAGCGGATCGAGGGCGTACGGGCAACCGGGCTTGCCGATGAAATCATAGTCGAGGAATACGAGGGACAGAAGATAGACGACATAAAGCGCTACAGCATCGACATCTTCACTGTCGGTTCCGACTGGAAGGGAAAATTCGACTATCTCTCGAAGTACTGCCGGGTTATATACCTTGAAAGGACAGAAGGCATCTCGTCCTCGGAGATCCGGAGTTCCGTGAGCAGAAAAAGAATCGGAATCGCAGGAGATACTGTCGTTGCGCGGAAATTTCTTGATGAATGCAGGTACGTCAACGGCATGGAGGCGGGAGGCATATATACAAATAACCGCAGCCTCTTCCCGACGGGTGAAAAGGAGAATTCCGTCTTTTACGAGAGCTATGACTCGCTTCTCGACTCGGTTGACTGCGTTTACATAGCATCCGAGCCCGGCCTCCACTACAGCCAGATAAGATCGGCACTTGAGAAGAAGAAGCATGTGATTGTGGAGTCTCCCGTCACCCTTTCGCTTTCATCGCTCGACACCCTGGAAAAGCTTGCAGAGAAGAACGGGTGCGTTCTCATGGATGCGGTGAAGACCGCATACTCAACGGCCTACTCCCGGCTCATCCTCATGGCCAAGACCGGAGTCATAGGAGATATAGTGTCTGTTGATGCAACAGCAACAAGCCTCCGGGACATCAGCCTGATAAGAGAACGGCGTTTTGAGAACACATGGAACAGCATCTGCGACTGGGGACCGCTTTCTCTTCTTCCGGTATTCCAGCTTCTCGGGACCGATTACAAATCAAAGAGGATAACATCCAGGCTGGAAGACTCAGCTGTGTCATTCGATTCTTTCACAAAGATCGACTTTCTCTACGACAGGGCCGTTGCATCGGTAAAGATTGCAAAGGGAGCAAAGAGCGAGGGCGAACTTGTAATCTCGGGAAGCAGAGGATACATCTATGTTCCGGCACCGTGGTGGAAAACCGATTATTTTGAAGTAAGGTACGAAAACGCAACCGACAACAGAAGGTACTTCTATCAGCTCGACGGAGAAGGAATAAGATATGAAATCATTGCGTTTCTCAGGGAAATCGAACACCGCTCGGGTTTTTCCAATGTAGAGAATACCGTCACGAAGGCCATTGTCTCGGTTATAGAAGACTTCTACGAAAAAAAAGACTTCTACGAAATAAAGTAGAAGTCTCACGGCGGCAGAAAAGAGGCTGGAAGAAGGCTGCAGTTTCCGCCCGGCAGCGCAAGAAGCGGAAGGCCATCGGGAAAAACTCAAGGCCATGAATGGCAGACCGGAGGACATAAGCCTTTCTGCCCCGTTAAACGGAGCAGAAACATTTCATCCGAATATCCTTTCGGAAATGACGGAGACAGCCTCGTTCTTCCTTTTTTCTTCGAGAGCAATGAGGAAAGTCATGGCTGAGCCGCCAAGGGAAAGGGAAACGGGGTGTATTGATTTCTCCCTGAGAGATGACAGGGCATCCGCGTATTCCATCGTCTCATCGATGTGAGAGCCGACTATGCCCACAACGGCATATCCCTTTTCAAGCTCTGCCTCATCAAGAGAGAACTCCTCACGGAGGATGCCGGCAAGAGCAGGGTAATCACAGTCTCCTGCACTCTTTGTTTCAAAGTACCAGCTTACGGAGTCGGAGCCGTAGAATGTATATGATGGCCGTATTCCGTATTCAGAGAGGCGGGAGAGGATTCTCTCAAGTATGCTTCTTTCCTTGAAGAGCATGAGACGGCGCACACGGACTCTTGAAAGATCTCCCTTCCCGGAGACTCCGACAGCGCCCCTGTGGGATGTTTTTTCCCTTATGAAGGTACCGCGGTCGGACGGAGAATTCGTATTGCGTATATTGACGGGAATTTTCTTGTCTATGCACGGCGCTATTGCCTCCTCGTGGAAGACCGAGGCTCCGACTTCACTGAACTCCCGTACTTCGGTGTAGGACAGGTTATCTATGACGCGGGCGTTCTTCACAAGGCGGGGATCCGAAGAATATACACCGGAGACATCTGTCCAGTTCTCATACACATCCGCATCAACGGCAGCACTCACGATTGCTCCGGTGATGTCGCTGCCTCCGCGGGAGAAAGTTACGATGTCGCCGCTGAGGGACGTCCCGTAGAAGCCGGGAATTACATATTTTCCGCCCCTGCCTATCTTTTCACGGAGCGTCGTGTAGGTTATATCCTCAATTCTGTTGTCGTCACCTATTACTATCACACCCTCAGAATCAAGGAAGTTCCATCCGAGATATTTCGATATCAGGAGAGCCGAAAGATACTCGCCCCTGCTTGCACAGTATGCACGTCCCCTTCCCTCCAGGATTGCGTTCTTCACAAGAAGAAGCTCGCTGTCGACGGCATCCCTTCCCAGCTCCAGGCCTTCAGCTATGTCACGATAGCGCGACGAGATTCTCTCATAGACGCTCTCGATCGACTCTCCCCTTTTTCTGAGGGCTTCGCATTCATAGAGCATGTCCGTTATCTTCTCATCATCCGGATTTCTCTTTCCCGGGGCCGAGACGACTATGACAGTACGGTCTCTGTCCTCTTCCGTTATCATCCTTACTTTTCTTATCTGGTCTGCCGTTGCTACGCTTGACCCGCCGAATTTACATACCTTCACTCTTTTGGTCCTCCATCCTGAGGTTAATCCAGATAAGACGTTTTCTTCAAGATTCATTTCCGCTTTGAGTCATTTCATCCGGTATCGCCTTCCTTCATTCCCATTCAGGATTGAAATAATGTAATACATCATTACAGATTCAATCGGAAAAACGGAAAAGGCATCCTATGTCTTTCAAACGGCATGAGACAGCAGAAAACGAAGAGAGCACATAAGAGGCACTTCAGGACAGACGAAAGCCTCAGGGAAGAAAGGATTTCATGAGAGAGAGCTTCTCTATCGGATCTCAGGCTTTTGTCCTCCGGCTTCCGAAATCACCTGTTACGGGAAGATCGAACTTCACGAGGCTTTTAAGTCATCTCTTCTCCCTTTCTGCTTTTTTCAGCTGAAAACAAAAGAAAAGAGATGACTTTTTCTTCCAGCAACTGATCTGATATCGCATTGACGCACGGCGCTGTGGCGGTAAAAGGCACATACGGGCTGAATTTCTTCAAAAACCCGGATTCGTGTTCCGGCAGCAGTCAAGGAAGGACTGTACAATGCAAAACATCACTTCCTGCGCTTATTGAAAGATTCTTCCATAAATTCCATCATTACCTCTATGGATAATGGAGATACCAGGGAAAATGTAATGGGAACCGCGAAAGTTCCCGGACTGCTCATGAAAATATCACTGCCGCTCATGATAAGCATGCTCGTGCAGGCTCTGTACAACATCGTCGACTCGATTTTCGTTGCGATGCTCAGCGAGAAGGCGCTGACTGCAGTCTCGCTCGTATTCCCCCTCCAGAACCTCCTGATTGCATTCGGCGTCGGAACAGGTGTCGGCATGGCATCGTTCATGTCCCGCAAGCTGGGAGAAAACGACACGGAGTCAGCTGAAACGGCAGCAGGGAACGGACTTACCGTGGCCTTCATCACGTGGGTAGCATTTGCCGTGCTGGCACTTGCATTCTCGAAGCCGTTCCTTTCACTCTACACATCCGACGAGGAGCTCCTGGGCCTCTCGAACACCTACTCGCTCATTGTAATGGTCTTCTCGCTCTTCATGTTTCTTACCATGATGAATGAACGCATCCTCCAGGGAACGGGTGACTCCTTCTCAAGCATGCTCAGCCAGCTCAGCGGAGCCGTAACCAACATCATACTCGACCCCGTGTTCATATTCACGTTCGACCTCGGTGTTGCGGGAGCTGCAATTGCCACTGTCCTGGGACAGGTTGTCTCGTTCATCGTATCGGTACACCGTGTCAGACGGAACAGATACATCTCAATCCGCCGTCATCATCTGAAGCTGAAGAAGCAGATTGTCAGATCAATTTATCAGGTAGGCGCTCCCACAATAGTCACGAACAGCATAAGCACGGTCATGACAAGCGCCCTCAACGGCATCCTGATAGCCTTCTCGACTACTGCAGTGTCCGTATTCTCAGTCTATTTCAAGCTTCAGTCTTTCGTCTTCATGCCCATTTTCGGACTCTCGAGCGGTATGATTCCCATCATTGCCTACAACTACGGAGCCGGCAAAAGGAGCAGGATCACGGAGACCGTGAAAATCGGAACACTTACAGGCATGATAATCATGGCCTTCGGCACTCTCTGCTTCAATCTCTTCCCCACATGGCTTCTCTCCCTCTTCAGTGCATCGGAAGAAATGTATGCCATAGGGCGTCCTGCTCTCAGGATCATCTCACTGTGCTTCGTCTTTGCAGCCGTATCGATAGGGCTCTCGTCATCGTTCCAGGCAACAGGATTCGGCATGGGGACACTCATAACTTCGACTCTTCGTCAGCTTGTTGTCCTTATTCCCGCAGCATTCGTCTTCAGCCGCATCCGCGGTCTCATCGGCGTATGGTGGGCCTTTCCCTTTGCGGAGGTCTTCGGCCTTGCAATTTCAATTGTACTGTACAGCTACGTCTACAGGACAAGAATCAGCAGGACTCCGGACAATGTCTGAAAAAGAACTGCTGTTTTGCGGAATCTCCCGGCAGCGGGCATGACGGCAGACCCTTTTTCACTGAAGACCGGACAGCATGGATGCTGTTCTGTGTTTTTACGGCCTGTAATCGTCTGAAACCGGGGAAAAATGTATTTTTATCCACAATTTTTAACAAGATTAATTTGCATAAATACAAATAATTATGAAAAGTTTCATATTTCAACCTGAATAATTTTTGTTTCTTTTTGTATTTTTATGCAAAACCGTGTTGACGTTATATTCAAAAGAGCATACTGTAGTCCACGTCGGAAGACATACATAAAGGAAGAACATAAAATGAAGAAAATCATCATGACAGCACTTGTCTCCCTGCTTGCGCTCTCACTTCTCTCGGCACAGGCTGCAGCAGAAAAGACGGAGGAGAAGGTTTATACGGTCGCGGTAAGCTGTGACTATCCGCCGCTTGAATATATCGATGACAACGGAAATCCCGCAGGATATGAAGTGGAGCTGATTCAGCTGGCAGCGGCTGAGGCAGGAATAAAGGTACAGATTGCAAACGTTTCATTCGACGGAATCATAGCGGGCATTCAGGGCGGACAGTATGATATCGGAGCAAGCGGACTCACTGTCACGGACGAAAGAAAGCAGACGGTCGACTTTACGTCTCCGATTCTCCAGTTTGCACTCTCGATCGTAACAAGGAACGACAACTCGGACATACACTCGGATGCCGACCTCGAGGGAAAGAAGGTTGGAGTCCAGCTCGGCACGACATGCCAGTTTGCATGTGAGGACCTTGGACTTACACCCTTCACATACGACGAGGCACCGTCAGCTGTACTCGACCTTGCAAACGGCAATCTCGATGCAGTCGTACTCGACTCCGTCGTCGCAGAAGACTTCGTCCTCGAGAACGAAAGCTACTCGAAGGTTCTGAAGATTGCCGGTTCATTCGAGAATTCCGATGACATGGCAATGGCCGTGAAGAAGGGAAACACAGCTCTTCTTGAACTTCTTGACAGCGGACTGAAGAAAGTCGAGGAAAGCGGAAAGAAGGCAGAACTCAAGGCTAAGTACGGTCTCAACTGACCGTCTGCTGGCAGACTCTCCGGTCAGAGGGCATCTTTCCCTCTGACCTTTTGCCGTACAAGGAACTCTCATGTATTCAGATAACAACAACAGCCGTCACACAGGAAACAGGACAGCCCAGAAGAAGGAGAGCACGGTCATCTCGATGACGGACGGGGTTCTCATTCCCAAGAAAGGCAACAGCCATATCTTCAACTCATGGCGCCTCACGTTCTACGGTTCGGTTTTTCTTCTCGTGGTACTCTGTCTTGCAAACAGGGAAGTCTACTGGAAAATCTTCGTCTATACGGTAAAAGGTATTCCAACAACCTTCGAGTGTACGATATTCGCCATTATCGGGGCAGTAATCATCGGAATCCTGACCGGTCTCGGCTCCTCTTCGAAGAACCGCCTCGTAAACCAGATCTGCGGAGTCTATGTGGAGCTTATAAGGGGAATACCGCTGCTGGTTCAGCTGATGTTCCTGTACTATGCACTGGGATCCCTTATACACATTGACGGTATCGTCGCGGCAATAATAGCCCTCTCCATCTGCTTCGGCGCCTACATGGGTGAAATAATAAGAGCCGGCATACAGTCCATTCCAAGAGGACAGACGGAAGCGGCAATTGCTCTCGGACTCTCGAAAGGCCAGACATTCATCCACGTCATTCTCCCGCAGACAATCAAGGTCGTACTCCCTGCCATCGGCAATGAGTTCATCTCGATGCTCAAGGACTCGTCACTTGTCTCGATTCTGGCACTTTCCGACATTCTCAAAAGGGGCCGCGAGTACATATCGCGTACATTCCTGTCTCTTCAGACGATGCTTATAGTCGCTCTGATATATCTTATTCTCACACTCATTCTCTCCCGTCTCGTCGGTCTCATGGAGGATAAACTGCATAAAAATGGCTAAGATCGAAATAAAGAATGTATACAAGGACTACGAGAACAACGACGGCACGGTTCTCCATGCAGTAAAGAATGTCTCCCTTACCGTGAACGACGGTGAAGTCGTCGTCATAATCGGCCCTTCCGGATCCGGAAAATCCACCCTCCTCAGAACTGTCAACGGCATCGAAAAGGCTCAGGAAGGTCAGATTCTCATCGACGGAGTCGACATAATGGATAGCTCTACCGACATAAGAAAGATAAGGGAGGAAGTCGGAATGGTCTTCCAGTCATTCAACCTCTTTCCGCACCTTTCTGTCATCGACAACATAATACTTGCCCCGATGAAGGTAAAGAAGATGAGCCGGGAAGAAGCAACGGAAAAAGGCATGGCCCTGCTGAAAAGGGTTGGACTCGAGGACAAGGCGAAACAGAAGCCCGGACAGCTCTCGGGCGGTCAGCAGCAGAGGGTCGCCATTGCCCGTGCCCTTGCGATGGAACCGAAGGCCATGCTCTTCGATGAACCGACATCTGCCCTTGATCCCGAGATGATAAAGGAAGTGCTTGATGTAATGCTCGCCCTGGCAAAGAGCGGCATGACCATGCTTCTTGTGACTCACGAAATGGGTTTTGCCCGCGCTGCAGCCGACAAGGTGGTCTTCATGGCGGACGGCGTGGTGATTGAAGAGGGAAAGCCCGAAGAAATGTTCTCTTCTCCGAAAACCCGGCGTACAAGGGACTTCCTGAATCACATACTCTGATTCCCGATGGACGGAAGAAAACCGTTTCCCTTTTTTCAGAAGACCTGCAAATCCAAACGGACAGAGAAAAATCAGCGACAGGCGGAGACGGAAAAGAACGGAACTTCAGGTTAATCCGGAATGAAACAGGAAGAGAAGGACACAATACTTTCGCTCATTCTCCGACCTGAATCAGCGCAGATGAGCCTCACAGCGTACGGAGGCCACGGCTACGCAACCTCAGACGCATTTCATGAAAGAGATAACCGGACGACGGGAAAGGACAGCGGCCCCCGCTTATGCGGAGTATAAAGAAAAAATGATGTTGTAAAAAAAACCACTGGAGGTTTATTCTATAAAGTGTTGAAAGAGGTGGAGGAGACACACGATGAGGAAAACACTTACGATATCGATGATAGTACTGATGGCAATGATGCTGTCCGTATCATGCGAAATACCAAGTAAGGAGGAAACCCTCCAGCGCCTCGTTTCCATCGAGTATGGCGGAGAAGTCATAAGTACTGTACCTGTACAGGCCGGTGAGGAGTATACCCTTCCGTATGAAGTCGACGGTATTGATGACCTCACGGGATGGAATATAGACGGCATATCATATGACGTGGGCGAAACGATAAAAATCACTTCCGACATTACGATCGTAGCCGTTACAAAGACAGAAGTTCCGGTGACGGTCTATGACCTTGAAGTCATAATCATCGAACTGAAGAACGGCCAGTTGAAATTCAATCTCCCGGACAAGCCGAAGAGAGACGGCTACGAGTTCGATGGCTGGGATGTAAGCGGTACCACGAAAAACCCCGGGGATGAGGTCACTTACAAGAAGGGTATGACCATTAAGGCCCTGTGGACAAAGATCTACAGAATCACATACGACGCCAACGGGGGCACCGGAAGCGTCAGCCCGAAAACAATCCGTGAAGACAGCGCCGCCGTATCGGTATCATCTGCAGAGGGGCTTGAAAGGAATTATCTCGTGTTCACTTCATGGAATACAAAGCCTGACGGTACCGGAGAGAAATATATGCCCGGCGACAAGTACATGCAGAAGGCGGACATAACACTCTATGCCATGTGGGCGGAAAAGATAACAGTCACATACTACGACGGAACAAGAAAATTGAAGGAAGTCAATGATGCTCCTGAGAATATCAGGCTCTGGGACGGGATTAACGATGACGGAACACCGGTTATCCGCGGCAAGGCTCTCGACGGCTGGTATTCGGAGGACAATGGAGGCGGTACCTATTACACTGAAATTGCAGAACAGAAGTCAGATATCTCCCTTTACGGCCACTTCGTGACCGAAGGCCTCTCATTTTCTCCCAACAGTGATGATACCTACACGGTAAATGTCCAGGATGATTCCATTGTCAGTGCAACAGTTCCTGCAGTGTATCACGGGAAAAAGGTAACGGTACTCGGAACCTTCAGCTGTTCCGGAGTCACGGCAGTAACATTTGAAAAAGCTGAAAACATCATTGCCATGGAAGAAGACCGCTCGTCCTTCATGGGCTGCTCCTCCCTTATGGCAATAGACCTCTCGCAAACGGGTATAAGAACAATAGAAAACCAGGCTTTCAGGGGATGTACTTCGCTTATCAGCATCAACCTTCCGCCAGTGCTGGAAACAATTTCAAACAATGCATTCACAAACTGTCCAAAGCTTGAAAGCATAACGCTTCCGGCGGGTCTGACTACAATAGGGGCAGAGGCTTTCAGCAGAAGCGGGCTTAAAACAGTTATGATTCCGGAAAATGTTACTCTGATCGGGCCCAAGGCTTTCCTTGAATGTGCATCACTTGAAACCGTTGAAATCAGGGGAAAAGTGAAGAGTCTGCTGGAGCAGGTTTTCGGCAGCTGTACAAAACTTACCTCTCTTACTCTTCCGGAGGCGCTGGAAACCATTTCCAGGAGGGTGATCTATAATACTCCCCTTCTTACCTCAATAACCGTCCCGAAGAATATAAAAACCATAGACGGAAGTGCTTTTGAAAAATCAAGCCTGACGGCAATTCATTTTGAATCGTCCTCAATCCCGAGCGGAAAGCCATGGGGGGCATCATCAGGAGTAAAAGTAGATAACAAGGTCTGATAGTGCAGGGCAGGAAAAGCTCAGTCCTCAAGATAGTGGCAAAGCGGAAGGCATAAAGACAGCCCGGCAGCAGAAAAGTGAATTCAGACCGGGCTCCCTGCAGGATATGACGTAAAGTCTCAACACAAATCACCGGAGGTCCGTCTTCCGGCATTTCAGCGGGTCAGAACTCCTGGCAGGGGGCCGCTAAAAAGCCCATTCTCCGTTCTCTATCAGCTTGAACCGCCTTTTATCCCTTGTAAACGCTTCGATACAGAGAGAGGGTGAACCGACCATGAAGTCGATATGAATGGAAGAATCATTCACACCTTTTTCCCGGAGTTCTTCCCTGCTCAGCTCCCCGTATCCCCTGACTGCGCTGTCGTAGCCGGCACCGAAGGCGATGTGGCACGTCGCGTTCTCGTCAAGAAGCGAATTGTAATATACCACTCCCGATTTTCTTACGGGGGAGGAATCGGGAACAAGGGCACACTCTCCGATATATGAGGCACCCTCATCCATCGTAAGGAGTTTTCCCAGAAGCTCCTCGTTCTTTTGAGCTTTCCACTCGACAGCCTTTCCATTTCTGAACCGGATATGGAAATTCTCTATGAGAATACCGTTATATGAGAGGGGCATCGTGGAATATACAATACCCTCAGCCCTTCCTTTCATGGGTGTCGTGAAGCACTCCTCTGTAGGAATATTCGGCTGGAAAGAAACACTTCTCCTGCCGATTGTCATCTCACTTCCTCCCTCGAAGACGGAATCTTCCATCAGGCCTACCGTAAGGTCAGTGCCTTCCTTCGAAGTATAATGGAGAAAATCAATGCCCAGGGAATTGAGGTAGGAGCATCTCTTCTTGAGGTCCGCGTCATGTGCTTTCCATTCTTCAACGGGGTCGGATGTTATTCTTGAACAGAAGAGAATCTTCTGCCAGAGTCTTTCGACGGCAGCACGGGAGGACAGTTCAGGAAAGAGTTTTTTCGCCCATTTCCTGCCCGGAACAGTTGCAATGCACCACTGATACATCCCATCAGACTCGTCAAGGTACTTCTTCATCCTCCCCAGTCTCTTCGCCCTGGCTGAAGCCATCTTGACCTTATCAACATCCTCGAAAGCCGTCGGATCATCGGAGTCGAGAAAGAGAATGCACGGAAGTTTTTCCGTTCTGCTTTTCAATTTCTCGATTTCCCACTTTTCAACCTTAGAAAGGCTTTCCAGTGTACGGTAATCATACGAGAGCCTTTCGCTGTCCTGGTTCATCCACTCGATTCTTACTTCGGAAGCTCCCTTTCTGTAGCACTCCTCAGCCACAAGAACGGCAAAGGCGTCGTTTTCAGTTGATGCAGAGATTATTACGCTCTGCCCGCTCTGCACATTCAGTCCGCTCACGGCAAGAAGACGGGCATATTTCTGAAGGACACTCCTTTTCATCGGATCATACTCCTGCCGCCCGGAAGAAAAGGAAGAGGATAACGGCCTGAAGAATCATCATGAGGGGAAAGAAGAGCACAAAATACCAGTGCTTGGTCTTGTGGTCCATCACAACCATCCCCAGTGTTGCGCCGAATCCTCCGAAAAGTCCCGCCACGAGAAAAAGCTTCTTCTCCGGAACTCTCCACTTCCCTTCCCGGGCCCTCTTCTTGTCATAGGCCATGATAAGGAATGCATTGACATTCGCTATTACAAGTAAAACTATTATTACAGCAGTGCGTATAGACATATTGCCCCCCTATTCTCTTCCCTTTTTCTTCATGCTCCCCGCATCGGGAAGCGAATTCCACTCCGTCCTCACGCACTCCTCGACCTTTCCCGCAAGGTTCTTCCTCTCCTCGTCGCCGAGCTCTGCAGTCTCCACAGCAGGAAGAAACGATATATATATGTCGACCCTTCCGAAAAATGATGCATTTTCAAGAAGATACCTGTCATTTTTTATCGCAACGGGAATAACTGGAGAAAGTGTTCTCTCCGCAATCTTGAATGCGCCGTTCTTGAAGCTTCCGATTTTTCCGCTGCGGCTTCTTGTGCCTTCCGGAAAGACGACAAGGGACCTGCCTTCCTCAATCGTCGAGCAGCCCTTTCTCACGGCCTCAACTATGCTGTGGGCTCCCTTTCTGTCGATTTCAATGCACCCGAGGGATCTCAGGCAGCCATGTATTACCGGAATACGGAAAAGCTCCTTCTTTGCCATCATTGCAGGAAAACGGCCGAGAGAGGCATAAAAGAGAGGAACATCGAGAAGAGAGTTATGGTTCGGAGCATAGACTACGCTCTTTCCTTCCTCCAGGACATTCTCTCTTCCCTTCACATGAATTCTCCCCCCGAGGAAGAAAAGGATGATGTGGCAGAGAACATAGTAGAGTGCATGTGATACCCTCTCTGCCGTCTTCTTCATTCCGAAAAGGCTTAAAATGCGGAACAGCAGAATTCCGATAAGCGCAAGAGAGAATGACGGAATAATGAATACTGCCCCGAAAAGGATGCGCAGGAACTTTATTATACTTTTCATTTCACTTGATGGAATAGAGTCTGTAGTAGAGGCCCTTTCTTTCAAGAAGTTCCCCGTGCTTTCCGCTTTCCTCTATTCTTCCCCCGTTTATAACGAATATTTCATCACTGTCGATTATAGTCGACAGTCTGTGAGCAATGACTATGCTTGTCCTTCCCTTTGCAAGGCGGTTGAAGGCGTCGGAAATCAGGGCCTCGCTCTCGGTATCGAGAGAACTCGTCGCCTCGTCAAAGATGAGGATCGGAGGGTCCTTGAGAAATACGCGCGCTATGCTGAGACGCTGCTTCTGTCCTCCTGAGAGTCTTGTTCCCCTTTCCCCGACCTCGGTATCGAGTCCGGACGGAAGAGACGAGACAAAGCCTGCCATATCGGCTTTCTCAAGCGCACTCCATATCTCGTCATCTGTGGCATCAGATTTTCCGTAGAGAAGATTCTCCCTTATCGTAGCATCAAAAAGAAAGACATCCTGCTGCACGAATCCGATGCTGTTTCTCAGCGATTCCTGAGTAACGGTGTCTATTTCCTGTCCGTCTATGGTAATCGAACCGCCGCTCTTCTCGTAGAAGCGTGCAAGAAGGGAGACAGCGGTACTTTTTCCCGCCCCGCTTTCTCCGACAAGTGCAACTCTTTTCCCGCCGTCTATCTTCATCGAGAATCCGTCGAGAACTCTTTCATCTTCACCCTCATACCGGAATGAGACATCGGAAAATACTATGTCCCCCTTTGTAACGTTAAGGGGAACAGCATCAGGCCTGTCGGAAATTTCAGGCATGACTGACATGATTTCCTCGAAGCGCTCGAATGATGAGATTCCCTGTGTGAACTGCTCCGTGAAGTTTATCAGCCTGTCTATCGGAGGAATGACGACAGATACATAGAGGACAAAGGCCGCGAGGTCCTCAACCGTCACGTATCCCCTGATTATCAGCACGATCCCTCCCGCTACGGTTATGAAGTAATAGAGATCCCTCATAAACGAAATTCCCGTCTGATAGGATGCCATTTCGGTATACATATCCTGACGGCTCTTCCTGAGGTCTATGTCCTTTTCACGGAATTTCCTTTCCTGCATCTCCTCTCCGGAGAACGACTTCACTTCCCTTATCCCCTGGATGGAATTCTCTGCAGTGACATTAATCTGGGCTATGGTCTTCCTTATGGCCCTGTTCGTTCTCTTGAGGCGGCGGTTGAAGACTATTCCATATACGGCCATCAGAGGAAGAGGTATGACCGAGACAAGAGCAAGGGGAGTACTGAGATTGAACATCAGTATGTATGCCCCCGCAATGGTCAGAAGCGAAATCAATGCATCCTCCGGACAGTGATGAGCAACCTCCGCAATGCTGAAGAGGTCATTGGAAATCCGGCTCATTATGTCACCGGTCTTGTTCTTGTCGAAGTATGAAAACGAAAGCTTCTGCAGATGATGAAAGAGATTCTCCCTCATGTCATTCTCGATCCATACACCAAGGAAATGGCCCCATTTTATCCTTATGTGGGTACAGACTGCACTCAGCACATACAGGCAGAACACGAGAGAAAGATAGAATATGACTTTCCCCATCATGTCCGGAGACGGAGTCTTGATGAGGGAAAGGACCTTTCTCACAAAATAGGGAGCAAAAATCGACAGAAGCGATGCTGCAGATGCAGCAGTCATGTCAAGAAGAAACCATCCCTTATAGGGACGGTAATATGAAATGAAGTCCTTGAGAAGATTCTTTCCTTCACGCATTCTTCTTACCCTTGAAAAGAGAAAGAATACGGCTGAAAAAGCCTTTCCTCTCATTCTTTGCTTCACTGTTCTTTACTGAAGGAGCTTCGGCCACGGCTTTCCGTTCATCAGTGCGCTTTTCCTCTGCAATCCTTTCCGACTCCCTTTCTCTCTTCCTTCCGTCAGCAGTCCTTTTTCCGGAAGAGGACGGCGCATTCTTCTTCCCTTCGGCAGCTCCGGCTTTTCCGGAAGGCACCGCAGAAGCTTTTTTCCCGCCTTCGGAGGGGGACGAGAATGCATTCTGATAATACTTCATCCTCTCCTCAAGGCTCATGGACTTCAATGAATCGAAGTCCGTCTTGCTTCTGTAACTGCGGTCATCATTCTTCACTTCTCCGATTTCGCGGTCGCGGAACGTCGGCTTCTTTGTCCTGACATCACGCACGCTCGATGAGCCGTGTTCCCTCGGGGAGCGCGTCTTGGCAGGTTTTCTCTGAGGCCTGTATCCCCTGGACATATCCTCAACTTCCTCGAGGTTCTCCTCATCGGCCCATTTGACAGGGATCTTCATTCCTATGAAGTCCTCGATTGCCTCGAGGCCGTAGATGTACTCCTCGCATGCAAGAGTCACCGCCTTTCCCGACTTCCCGGCTCTTGCCGTCCTTCCTATGCGGTGCACGTAATTCTCGTAATCCTCCGGGATATCGTAATTGACGACGAGGGAAAGATCATCTATCTGAAGGCCGCGGGCAGCTACATCAGTTGCCACCAGGTAGCTGAGCTTGCCTTCCTTCATCCTCTCTATGGTCTCCAGTCTCTTCGACTGAGCCATGTCGCCCATGAGGTACTCGGTTTTATAACCGTTGAGATTGAGCCTCCTGGACACTTCAACAGCCCTGTCCTTTGTATTGGTGAAGATGAGGCAGGACTGGGGATTGATCTTTTTCAGGAGGGACAGAAGCAGGGGAAATTTCTCGGCCTTCGTAACATGAAACAGCTCCTGGTCAATTGCCTTGACGGTCACCTCCTCAGGCTCAATGAGAATCTCCTCGCTCTGATTCATGTATCCCCAGGCAAGATTGCGCACCCTTGACGAGAGTGTTGCACTGAAGAGCATGGTCAACCGCTTCTCCCTGTCGCGCATAAGGGAAAACATCTTCTGTATGTCGGGATAGAATCCCATATCAAACATCCTGTCAGCTTCATCAAGTACGACGATATCGAACTGCCTGAAATCTATCTTGCGCCCCCTGGCATAGTCAAGAAGTCTGCCGGGAGTTCCCACATAGAGGTCAAGCCCTCCCTCAATTTCCCTGTTCTGCTCTCCGTAGCCGACGCCGCCGTAGAAACAGCCTACCCTGTAGTCCCGGATACCTGATGCCAGTTTTTTCGCATCCTCCTCTATCTGGACGGCAAGCTCCCTCGTCGGAGCAACGACAATCGCCCTGCTTTTTCTTCCGCTCTCAAGAAAATGTTCAAGTATGGTGATCAGGAATACTGCAGTCTTGCCGCTTCCTGTCTTGGACTGCACCATCACGTCCCTGTTTCCAAGCGTCTTCGGCAGCACCTTTTCCTGCACAAGAGTGCACTCTTCAAAGCCGACGCTCCCTATTCCGTTCAAAAGCTCTTCTTTCAGATTTAATTCAGTGAATTTCATTTCTTTCCTAGATTAGTTATTACCCTTTTATTTGTCTATCCTACTCATAGCGGAGTATCTCACGGGGCTTACTGCCGTTGGCAGGTCCCACTATACCTTCCTCTTCCATCTTCTCGACGATTCTGGCCGCCCTGTTGTAGCCTATCTTGAGACGTCTCTGAAGATAGGAAGCCGATGCACACTTACGCTCGTATACAATCTTCTTTGCCATCTCATAGAGGTCTCCTTCTCCCTCGTCATCCATGAAAACCTCATCATCATCTTCCTCGCCCTCATCATCCTCGAAGACACTTTCCTCCAGGAAATCGGGCTTTGAATTATGCAGGGAAACAAATGAGGTTATCTTCTCGACCTCGGAATCGGAGACGAATGCCCCCTGGATTCTCGTCAGTCCCATCACGGACGGATCAAGAAGAAGCATGTCTCCCTTTCCCAGGAGGTTCTCGGCACCCATTTCATCGAGAATGACCCTGGAGTTTATGCCGCTGGAGACCGCAAATGCGATACGGCCCGGAAGGTTGGATTTGAGGGTGCCGATTATGACATCACTGCTCGGACGCTGGGTGGCAAGAATCATGTGGATTCCGGCAGCCCTTGCCTTTGCCGCAATACGGCTTATTGCAGCATCCATCTCCTTTCCGACTACCGTCATTATGTCTGCAAACTCGTCCATTATCAGGACAATGTACGGCACCTTCTCAACTCCCGTAATCTCTCCGGACATGATTTTCTCATTGAGGCCCTGCACATTCCTCACTCCGTAGCGGCTGAGCATCGAATAGCGCCTCTCCATCTCGCTCACAAGCCATTCCAGGGCCTTTATCGCCTTCTTTGCATCCGTGATTACAGGTGTAAGCAGATGCGGTATGCCATTGTAGATTGTAAGCTCAACGACCTTCGGGTCGACCATTATGAGGCGCACGTCCTTCGGACTCTTCTGATAGATGACCGTATTGACGAAGGAGTTTATGCACACACTCTTACCCGAACCGGTCGTACCCGCAATAATCATATGAGGCATCTTTGCAACATCAATCACAATCGGTTCTCCGGTAACCGTCCGGCCAAGTATCATCGGAACACGGAATTTCAGATAATCAGGATTGTTTCTGAGTGCATAGACCATATCCTTGAAGCCGACAACGGAAATGCGGGCATTCGGAACCTCTATGCCGACTGCCTGCTTGCCCGGCACCGGAGCAAGTATCCTGACCTTCTTTCCGCCGAGGGCATAGTTTATCTCGTCCTCCCTCGCCTTTATCCTGCTGATTATCATGCCCTGGGCAAGCTTGAGTTCATACCTTGTGACCGAAGGGCCCTTTATGATGTTGTCAAGTTCAACGCTGATCCTCTGCTCGGCAAGTGTTCTTACGATAACCTCTCCCTGTTCACGTGTGTAGGAGTCAATTTCCTGACTCAGTCCGGGGTAATCCTTGAGGACTGACACATCCGGGGCATTGTAATCCGTCATCTGCCTCATCCTGACTGCAGTCAGTCCGCCCCTGTTCGAGGCAAGATCCCCGACTCCTACTATGAGATTGAAATCGTCATCCATCTCCTCATCGCTCCTTGTTTCAAATGTACGGTGACCGTCGTCTGATGTCTCGACATTCCTGATGCGGGGGTTTTCCGGTTCAACAAACGGGATCTCCCTGTCTTTTTCCGGAGCGGTATCCACTTTCTGAGTGGTCTTTTCCTCCGCTGAGTATGCAGAATCTTTCGTCTCCGTCCTTTCAGTCATGCTCTCGGCAGCGATGTCCCCTTTTTCTTTTTCCTCATCCCTCTCCTTCTCTGTCCCGGCTTCGTCAGGAGTAAACACGGACGACGGCTGATAGGGATTGACAACTGCCGACTCATCCTCGGCGGAAAAGGACCTTCCGGGAGTATACGAGACGATGCTCTCCTTTTCCCCGCCCTTTTCCTCAAGCGCCTCAAACAGGCGGTAGCGGGGATGGTCCTTGCCTATATATGACGGGGCAGGACTCTCCGTACGCTTCTCCTGTCTTTCTTCGTTCAGAGGACGGGAAAGATCCTTTCCCCTTTCCGGAGCTGCAGAGGATGATGAGACGGGGTTATTGAGAGACTCGAACATACGGTATCTCGGGTGCGAGGGATCAAGGTTATGCGGAGCAAAGTTCTGTCTGTCAGTGTCTGATGCATTCTCCTCATCCGCATTTGCTTCCGGCGCTTTTCTGAGAGACTCGAACATACGGTATCTCGGGTGCGAGGGATCAAGATTATGGGGCGCAAAGCCGGAGGGATTTCCGTTTCCCGTCTTCTCCTCATCCGTCTTTCTGTCATCTAGTCCGATTATCGGGGAAAGCGGCGGACGCACGGAGGTCTCATTCTCTTCCGAATTGCATGCCTCAAGAGCCGCTTCAAGCATGCCGCCCCCCCTGAAATGCCTTGTTTCGGAAATGGCCTTCCTCTCCTCGTCCTCTTCAGTCCGGATGCTGTTTTCCGTCTCCATCTCCTTTTTCAGACTGTCCATGAACGAGGAACTTTCAATCAGGTCCGTTCTTTCCTCCTGAGGTCTCTTCAGTTCCCTGTTCCTCTCACTGTGGTGTCCTATCGTTTTGAGGGAAGGCATTTCCTCGAATGACGGGAAAGAGAGAGGCGTATCGGGACTTCCGGCCATCTCCTCATACTCAGGTGCCGGCCCGATGTCGGGAAGAGTCATCTTCTCCCGTCTCTTTTCCTCCTTCGCCTTCTTCTCCTCTTCCTTTCTCTTCTGACGCTCCTGCCGCTCTTTTTCGCTGCGGATTCTTTCCTCTTCATTCTCCTTCTTCTCGAGAAGCCTGTCGTTTTCCCTGTCCCGTCTTCTCCTTTCCCTTTCGCTCTCCCTTTCGCGCTTCAGTTCTTCCTTCTCCCGCGTCTTCTCGTAGACCCTCTTCTCCTTTTCCCTTTCCTTTTCGGCTTTCTTTCTTTCGGCCTTTTCCTTCTTCTCGAGTTCAAGGGAGTATCTTCTCTCGTCCCTCGCCTTTTCCTTTTCGGCTTTTTCGTTGAGCTTGAGCTGACGGCGGAGCATTTTCTCCTCCTCGATTTTCTCCCTGCTCTTGACGGCGCCTTCCTTCTCGAGCTTACGCATCATCACGTCACGCTTCTTTCTCCATCTGGCATCAATCGGCTTGAGGATGGAAAGAATCACACAGAAAAGAAGTGTTTCAAGAAAGAACAGGACAAAGAGAAGCCATGGCCTGGCAGAAGCAAGCACCACGGGAAGATACGAGGGAAGCGGTATTGAATTGGATACCCTGTGAGCTGAAAGCAGCGTCAGGTAGAGTATGACGAGAAGCGCTGTCATCGGCATCGAGAAAGGACGCCTGGAGCGGAAAAGAAAGACCATGAAGGCCTGAAAGAGAAGAAATGCACCGGCTTCGACAAGACCGCCCTTCCCTCCGCTTATGCTTACAAGCCTCGAAGAGTCCCCGGCTATACGGAAAAGTACACCGTCGAGGAGCTCAAGCATGTTCAGGACTCCGAGAATACATGCAAGAATTCCCAGAAGAGTGAGTATGCAACCGATGACAAACGAAAATCTTCCCTTCTTCATGTTCTTCTCCAGTTTCTGAGGATGAGCATATTTCTCTCCTCCGCATTGAAGGGCACCTCAAGCGGAACTGTCCTTGCCTCGAAGCTGTAGCCCTTCTCTCTCAGCTTCTCCACTTCATTCTCCACGTTCCGTGCCGTTCCCTTGTAGAAAAGTGCCCTCCCGGATAGAGGCTGTGCCTCAGAAGCAATATCCTGAGTCGGATGGAAGGCCCGGGAAGTCAGGACATCGTACTTCTCGCTGACAAGCGAAAGGTCGCTTTCGACTACCGTAACGTTTCCAAGCCCCAGAATGGCGGAAACTGATTTCAGGAAAAGGCTGCGGCGGCGCATCCTCTCTATCAGGAAGAAGGACCTGTCTTCCAGGAGCACGGCAAGAACTATCCCCGGAAAACCCGCCCCGCTTCCGAGGTCGGCTATCCTCTCGCCCCTGCCTGTTTCGGAGAGAAACACAGGATAGCCTGAGGCCGAGTCGGCAACGTGCCTCAGCATTATCTCGTCCCTGTCCTTTGCTCCTACAAGCTTCAGACTGGGATTGAAAAGCATTATTTCATCCGTAAAGCGCCAGAGCTTCTCCACTTTCAGGGAGGTCTCCTTCACACCCAGTGATTCCAGATATGCGGCAAGGTCACTCTTCTTCATCTTTTCTGCCGTGGTTTTTTGTTCCACCCTTCAAGTATAGCGCAAGAATCGCCGTATCGGAAACACGCACTCCGCTGATTCTTCCGGCCTGTCCGAGAGAAGAAGGACGCACTGCCTTGAATTTCTCGCGGCTCTCCGCACTGAGGCCTTCCACACTGTCATAATTGAAGTCCTCGGGAATAAGGACCCCTTCGCGTCTCTTTGCCCTTTCTGCGTCGATGTTCTGCCGCCTGAGATATCCTGAATACTTTACATCAAGCATCACCTCGCTGAGAATTCCCGGAGCATAGTCGGAAACCGGTAAAACATCATTCATGGCGAATATATCCTCTCCCGAGAGAAGCCTCTCGATTCCGTTCCTTCCGTTCTTCCGGCTCTGCTTCAGAAGGTCCTTCACTTCGTCCATCTTCCCGATCTTTTCCCTCAGCCTTGCCATCTTCTCTTCCGAAGCAAGCCCTGCCCGGTATCCCAGCGGTGTAAGCCTGATATCTGCCGAATCGTGTCTCAGGCTCAGACGATATTCTGCACGGGATGTGAACATCCTGTAGGGTTCCTTTGTGCCCTTTGTAACGAGGTCGTCGATGAGAACTCCTATATAGGCATCCGTTCTTCCCAGTACGAGTGCCCTCTCTCCCTTCAGGCGCTGGGCGGCATTTATTCCCGCCATGAGGCCCTGGGCAGCTGCTTCCTCATAGCCGCTTGTTCCGTTCGTCTGTCCTGCAACAAAGAGATTCGAGATGATCTTCGATTCCAGCGACGGCAGAAGACCGGTGGGGTCCAGGTAATCATATTCCACCGCATATCCCGGTCTCATGATTTCGACATGCTTCAGGCCGGGCAGCGTTCTTATGAACTCATGCTGAACCTCTTCCGGAAGCGAAGACGAAAGCCCGTTGAGGTACATCTCCTCGGTTCCGCATCCCTCCGGCTCGACGAAAATCTGATGGCGTTCCCTCTCTGGAAACCGTACGACCTTATCCTCGATGCTCGGGCAGTACCTGGGGCCCTTGCCGACAATCTTTCCGCCATAGAGGGGGGAGCGCGAGATATTGTCCCTGATGATGGAATGTGTCCTCTCGTTCGTATATGTTATGTAGCAGCAGCGTGAAGGACGGCTGACTGTGTCATAGTCGAAGGAAAACGGCATCATCGTCCCGTCGCCTTCCTGCACCTCGAGTTCATCCAGGTCAAGCGAAGATGCCCTGACTCTTGCAGGGGTTCCGGTCTTCATCCGTCCGACGTTGAAACCGTACTCCCTGAGCCTGGTTCCCAGTCCGGTTGCGGCAGCTTCTCCGAGTCTTCCGCACCTGGCGTCGTATTCGCCGATGAATATCCTTCCTTCCATGAAGGTGCCGGTTGTGAGGACAACCACTTCGGCGCTGATTCTCCATCCCCTCTCGGTGATGACACCCGTTATCGTCTTCCTTCCGTCCTTCTCCGTAAAGGTGAAGTCAACCACCGTATCCATGAAAAGGCTGAGCTTCTTCTCCCTTTCGCACGTCTCCTTTGCCAGTCTCGAATACGAGAACTTGTCAGCCTGGGCACGGGGAGCCTGGACTGCAGGCCCGCGTGAACGGTTGAGAATCCTGAACTGTATCATCGTTGCATCGATCAGATGTCCCATTTCACCGCCGAGAGCATCTATCTCCCGCACAAGGTTTCCCTTTGCAAGCCCCCCGACTGCGGGATTGCAGCTCATGCGCCCGATTGCATCAAGCGACTGCGTTATCATGAGCGTATCGAATCCTTCACGCGAAAGTGCGAGTGCAGCTTCGATTCCTGCATGCCCGCCTCCTATCACTATTGCCCTGTAGTCTCTCATTTTCTTCATTTCCCCAGACAGAATGACGAGAAAAGTTCTTCAAGAATGTCATCCGTCGTCGTTTCACCGGTAAGTTCTCCGAGTTCTTCGAGTGCACTCTGGAAAAAGAGTGCAATGATGTCCTCGCTCATATTCCTGTTGAGAAGAGCATCCCTGAGAGAGGATGCAGCTTCGTCTATCTTTTCCTTCTGCCGTCTGCTTTCTATGACGGGAACAGACGAGATAACGCCGTCACCGCAGGAGAGAAGCTTCACGCACTCCCTTATGACACCATCCACCCCCTCTCCCGTCACGGTTGAGAACGATATTCCGTCGTGACGGACAAGATCGCATTTGGAATGTACATAAAGGGTATGGGGAGCCCTGTTCAGCGGTTCCTCTTCATCCGTATCGAGAACATAGATTACAAGGTCGGCCTCCTCCATCATCCTTTTTGATCTGATTATGCCTTCCTTCTCGACTTCTCCTTCCCCTTCCCTCAGCCCGGCCGTATCGAAAAGGCGCACCGGGATACCGTCCATCTCGCACTCCGCCTCAAGGTAATCCCTCGTGGTTCCGGCTACCGGAGAGACTATCGCCCTGTTCTCCTTCAGAAGGCAGTTGAAAAGACTGGATTTTCCGGCATTGGTCCTTCCTGCAAGGACAACCTTTGCACCATGAGTGTAGATTCTCGACGAGCGGTAGGTTGAACTCATCCTCTCAAGGCGGGATATAAGGGAGTTCACCTTCTCCACCGGGAAAACCCAGGGCTCGAGTATCTCGTCCTCCCCATAGTCAAGGTATACTTCAACAGAGGCAAGCACGGAGATTATCTCGCGCCTTATCTCCTCCGCTTCCTTTCTTACGGAGCCCGAAAGTCTCTCGATGGCCTTTTCCCGGCCTCTTTCTCCCCTGGCCTGTACGAGCTCCTCCACAGCCTCTGCCTCCGTAAGGTCCATCCTGCCGTGCATGAATGCCCTGTATGTGAATTCGCCCCTGTTGGCAATGCGGAAGCCCGCCTTTTCCAGCACGCGGGATACCGCACGTATGACGGGAAGGGAACCGTGGCACATTATCTCAAGTGCTTCTTCTGATGTATAACCCCTTCCCTTGTCGTATTTTATTACAATTACCTCATCAATTTTGCTGCCGTTTTCATCGACAATGAAACCGTGCACTGCCGTGTTCGACCGTGCACTCTCCAGCTTTCCGCGGAAAAAAGGAAGGAAGAGGGAATGAGAGTGTTCGCCCGATGTCCTTATCACCGCCAGCGCAGACGGGGAAAAAGGAGTTGCAAGAGCATAGACAGGCTCATCCGTTGTGTACTGAAACATGGTTCCATTCTAGTCAAATCAGTCCTTCCGACACAATATGAAGCACTGCTGTGGACCGAAGTTTTTCATTCTGATAAACTTCAGTCATGTTTGATTTTAGATTTCAGAAGATGAGAAGCACCCTTCTTAATAACATACGCTCCTATTTCACCGGGAAGGACTATCTTGAGGTCTTCACGCCCTCTCTTTCGCCCTATCTCATTCCCGAACCGACAATCAGGGTATTCCAGACCCGTTTCTCAAACGAGTTCGTCGGAGAGAGGGACTTCTTTCTCATACCCTCACCGGAAGTGTACATGAAGCAGATGCTTGCTTCCGGCTCTCCCTCCATCTTCCAGATATCCCAATGCTTCCGCAATGCCGAGCAGCTGGGAGATGTGCATAACCCCGAATTCACGATGCTCGAATACTACACGCTGGGCTTCACGGACAGCCAGTCAATTCCCCTTACAACCGATATGATAAGGTCCTGTGCCGTCGAGGAAAGGGACTGGATGAATAGGGAGCCCCTTGTAATCACCGTCGAGGAGGCGATGTGGGAGAGTGCAGAGGTGGATCTGATAAAGGCCCAGGACTACGGCTTTCTGAAGGAGGAAGCGGAGAGAAAGGGACTCCATCCGGCTGAAAACGAAAGCTGGGAAGATACGTTCAACAGGATTTTCCTCACATATGTGGAGCCTTGGCTTCCTGAGGGACGGCTTGTATATCTCAGGGACTATCCCGTCCAGATAGAATGCCTTGCCAGGGAATACCCCGACAGGCCTTACCGGAAAAGATGGGAGATGTACATAAACGGAACGGAGATAGCCAACTGCTATGACGAGGAGACGGACAGCAGGAAGATACGCCTTTACTGCGAGAAGGAGCAGAAGAGACTCGTCGAGGAGAGACGGCAGACCGGAGAAGCCGTCTCCACATTCTCACCTTCCTTCCCCGACCTTCCTCTTCCCCAGTCTTCCGGGGTTGCGATAGGACTGGACAGGCTTCTGATGGCCGAGACAGGAGAAAAGGAGATAGCCCCTCTTCTCTCCTTTCCCATGAGTGCACTCTTTTATGACAGATGACTTCCTGAGGGAACAGTTTGTGACGCAACAAATTAAGGCCGGCGCCTTTACACTCGGCGCATGTTTCTGCTATTCTAAGGCGCGTTGAAACTGTAACTAATATAAACTGAGGTATAAACAGATGATTAAAGCAGGACAGATTGAAAAGGGTACAGCTCTCCTCATCAAGGGTCAGCCGTTCCTGTGCATCGAAAGAGAATTTGTAAACCCGGGCAAGGGATCGGCATTCGTCAGGCTCAAGCTCAAGAGCCCCGCAACAGGTCAGACACTCTCCGAGACCATGAAGAGCCAGGATAACGCTGAAGACATCACGATTGAGGACAGAACCTTCCAGTATCTTTACAACGACGGTGAGAACTTCTCCTTCATGAATGTCGAGAACTATGAGCAGATTGAAGTTCCGATGAAGAACTTCCCGGACTACGAATACATCATGAAGGACGGTGAGACATACCGCCTCACACTCTGGGAAGACCAGGTCCTCGACATTCAGGTCCCGAGCAAGGTCGTCTATGTCGTAACGGAGACCGAGGATGCTGCACGCGGAGACACGGTCCAGGGCGTTACGAAGGACGCCGTACTGGAGACCGGACTCAAGATCCGTGTTCCCGGCTTCATCAAGCAGGGCGAGAAGGTCAGGGTCAACACCGAGACCAAGGAATACCTGGAAAGAGTCAACGACTGATGAACCAGTCTTTAAAATCCCCCGTCCTGAAAGAGAGGCGGGGGAATTTCTTTTACGATATTAGGGTCGAGAGCGCAACTTCAATCATGTCGTCGAACGTCGTCTCGCGCTCCTTTCCCGTTGTCTGCTCTCCCGTGACCATACTGTCACTGACAGTGAAGAGGGCCAGCGTCTCGACGTTTCTGAGTGCCCCCAGCGTATAGAGCTCCGCACTCTCCATCTCCACTGCCATTATCCCGAGCTTCTTCATCAGTTCATCGGTTTTCTCCGGACTGTCGCTGTAGAATGCGTCAGAGGAGAAGCACTCTCCGACGGTTACCCTCAGTCCCCTCCTCAGGGCTTCTTCATAGGCCTTGACCATAAGAGAAAAGGAAGGAACGGGTGCAAAGTGGAATGATGAGCCGAAGCGGCTGGAGTTCATGGCACTGTCACTGGACGCTGCCTGGGCTATGAAGATATCACGAAGGCGAAGGGACGGGCTCATGGAGCCGCATGTACCGACCCTGATAAGCCGTCTGCACCCGAATACCTGTATGAGTTCACCGGCATAGATCGAGAATGAGGGCATCCCCATTCCGGTTCCCTGAACGGAAACCCTTTCACCCTTCCAGTATCCCGTATAGCCGAGCATTCCCCTCGTCCGGTTATAGCATACGCTTTCGGTGAAGAAGGTTTCGGCTATATGACGTGCCCTCAAGGGGTCCCCGGGAAGAAGTATGCGTTCTGCAATCTCTCCCTTTTCTGCACTTATGTGGGGTGTTGCCATTTCAGTCATCGCCTCCCAGAGCTTCAAGTCCCTTTGAATTCTGTATTTTCGAAGCCTTTATGTTCTTTACAAGAAGCGTGAAAAGAACAAACGAAACAAGAAGAAGAACTCCGCTGTAGACCGGAAGGACTCCCCACAGGCTGAGCTTTGTCAGGAGAAGTCCCAGGAGTACCGGAGTGACAGTCTGTGCCGCCATGCTGGAGGCATAGTAATAGCCTGTGAACTGACCGATTTTCCTGCTTGAACAGAGCTCGACTATCATCGGGAAGGAACAGTTATGGACAAGTGACATTCCAAATCCCTTGATGACCCAGACGGCATAGAGCAGGACCGGAAACGAATATTCGCCGTTTGCTCCGACAACCTTCTCTGTCGGAGACACCAGCGACATCACAATATATGCACAGAGCGTCACGCCGAGTCCCGTGGAAATAGTCCACTTGCGCCCTATTCTGTCGGCAATGCTTCCTGCCGTTGCAAATCCGATAACGGATGCCAGGCCGCCGGTTATGGTGAGTATCATCGTCGCGCTTGATGAACTGTTGAGATAATAGATTACATAGTTGCCTATGTACGTTCCGACTGCATTGTCGGCCATGAACCAGAAGAACTCAGCAAGAAGGATTGCACAGAGCATCCTTCTGTTTGCCCTGCTCATGGGCCTGGAATCATCTACGGGATTCTCGATCTGGGCAAGTTTCTCGCCTTCTTCCATCTCATCCTTCATCTCCTCTTCAAGCCTGTTCTCCCTTATCGAGAAGAAGAGGACGAGGGCAGAAACCACCATGAGGACGGAGGCTATGACAAACGGTATCTCTATGATGAATGCCCGCCTTGCCTCGTCGGGTGCATTTATGTAATTCGAGAGCGGGAGGAAGATTCCGAGAACCGTTGCCGCGGCTCCGCCAAGATATCCCATGATATTGATGATTCCGTTCGCCTTTGCCCTGAGCGGCTTCGGAGTGATGTCCGGCATGAGCGCAACTGCAGGATTACGGTACATCATCATGAAGATGAGCACTATGGCCATGCATACAACCATCGCCGCGATGTTGTTGGAATGGAAAAATACCGGAATGAACGGAAATACGACTGCCGAGACAAATGTTCCGGTAAGGATATAGGGCATTCTCTTTCCGATCGGGCTCTTTGTCCTGTCGGAAAGACGACCGAAAAGCGGAAGCAGAATCAGGGCCGCAAGATTGTCGCATGCCATAATGATTCCGACGAGCCACTGAACGTTGAGTATGTGCTCACTGTTACCTTCCGCCTTGAGGGCAGAAGAGGAAATGCCGTACATACGGCGGGCGAATATGTCCGTAAGGAATGTCGGGCACCACGAGTCATATACCTGCCATAAAAGAAGTATGCCGAAGAAGGCAAATCCTATAAGACAGGTTCTCCTGTAATTCAGTTTCAGTCTGCTGGATCGGGTCATGCTAAAAGCTCCATTTGATTCATTATAAGCCAATTGTAAGGCATTACGAAAGTTTTTGTCTTTTTCCTTCTGCTTTACATCGTAAATGAAATGGGATAAAACAGTTTGCATGCCTATCACGAGTATTGAAGAACTGGAAAAAACCGTCAGTCTTACTGAAGACGAGAGGAAATGGGATCCATATGGGCCATGTACGCTGCCCCTCCTGATCTCCGACAGCATTATTCCGCTTCTCACGGCCGATGCCGTAAGGCGTCAGTTCGTTCCGTCCGGAAAGGAGAATACAGATACGCTCGGATGCCTCGACCCGCAGATGGAAAGGGAATACTCAGTGACGAAACGCCTTGTAAGGCGCTACGCCAACAGGGCGGCATTTCTCGTGACTGACGCCTGTTTTGCATACTGCAGGCACTGCTTCAGGCGGCGCTTTTCCGGCAGCATGGTCGGCCCCTGCTCAAAAAAGGACATAGACGAGGCGACTTCCTTTCTTTCCGCACACATGGAGATTAAGGAGGTTCTTCTTACGGGAGGAGATCTCTTTACACTTTCAGATGAAAAGCTGGACTGTCTTCTCTCAGCATTCAAAAGTGCGCGCGAGGACATAATATACAGACTCTGCACGCGCTCTCTTCTGAGTAACCCCGCACGTTTTACCCCGTCCCTCTTCAGCATACTTGAGAAAAACAGCTTCGGTGCACCTTTCTATCTCATGACACAGTTCAATCACCCTTCAGAGATAACGCATGAAGCTGCCATGGCCGTCAGAGGCTTTGTACGTCTCGGTATCCCGATAATGAACCAGACGGTTCTTCTTAAAGGCGTCAATGATTCTCCCCAGGTGCTCGAGGAGCTCTCCGATACTCTTCTCAGAAACAGAATCAAGCCCTACTACCTCTTCCAGGGAGACCTTGTACAGGGGACAGGACACCTCAGGGTTTCGCTGAGCCGGGGACTCGAGATTGAAGAAGAGCTGAGGCGCCGTCTCTCCGGACTCGGCATGCCGCAGTACACGCTCGATCTTCCTCAGGGAGGAGGAAAAATTCCATTGACCAGGAACATGCTCGGCCCGCTCAGTGACGGCATATGGACAGTGATGACTCCGGACGGGGACGTGAGACACTATCCCGATTGAAAAGCGGGAGATTTCTCTCCCGCGGTATATTCCGTTTAACAATTGATTTCCTAATAACCGAGTTCCCTGAGAATATCCTCAAACTCCGTGCTTCTCGCCTGTGTGCGGTCCTTTACTGCAGGATCCGGAAAAGAAGTTTCTCCCTTCGCAACTGAAGACGAAAGATATTCCTCAAGGGCATTACGGAACGCTTCTGATGAGACTATATTCCTTATTGCAGCATCCGTAGCCGAAGAAGACGTAAGGTTCTTCCTGATTTCATCGGTCATCACCGACATGAAGAGTTCGTCATCAAGCAGTTCAGTCACGATTTCATCAGATGAAACAATGGAAGATGAAAGCGCCCTGTCACGTTCCTTCAGTTCCTCGAACGTGCGGCTTGAGGATGACCTTTCATCGCTGATGGACTTTTCAAGTTCACTCATCCTCTCGTCGGTGTATTTCCGGCTCTTCTCGCTCACGGCAGAAAGGAATTTCTCGTTTCCGAGAAGAACGGCACAAACTTCGGCTGCAGTCAGCGCTCCTTCTCCTGTACCTGATTCTTCTTCCGGTGCGGAGGAAGACGGAAGCCGCCTTTTTTCCGCTTCTTCAAGAATTACCGAGGCAAGAGTCTCATCTCCCCTCGCAGGATTGAAGAAATATGCGGCTCCTGCTGCAAACAAAACAAGCATCAGCGTAAGACAAAGTAAAACAACTGCCGTATTCTTACTCATCAGTTCTTCCCCTCCTGAATGGTAGCACAGTAAGCATTCACTTGTCGAGAAAGAGCTTCACTGTCTTTGTCATTAAAAATCGTGATGACTTTCCTGCCCGAAGAAAAGAGGCTCAGTCCTATGTCAGTCTGGCTCGAGAAGCGTTCCATGGCCTTTTCCCGTGTAATGCCGTCCCTCGCCATTGCTCTTTTTATCCTTGTCTCCCTGTCTGCCGTCACAAGAATGATTTCGTCGCAATGGGGAACAAAGCCCATCGATTCGAGAAGAGCCGCATTTATGACTGCGATTTTCCCGTTTTTCTCGATTTCCCTGCACTGCCGGAGGGTCTCTTCAACCATCCGCGGATGTGTTATCGCATTAAGAAGGGAAAGCTTCTCATCGGATGAGAAGACGATTTTTCCAAGACGTTTTCTGTCAACGCTGCCGTTCAGGATGACATCATCACCGAATGCCCGGCGTATTTCTTCCCTTCTGTCCTCCAGCACGGCATGCCCCAGCCTGTCCTCGTCGATAACGCAGAACCTCTCATCCAGAAGGGAGGCAACCTCATTCTTTCCTGCGCAGCTCTTACCCGTAAGTCCTATGATCAATTGTGCATGTCCCCCCAGGATTCTCCACTCTCGACGGAGACGCAGAGCGGCACGCTGAGAACGCAGGCGCCCTCCATTTTCTCCTTCACCATCCTTTCCATTTCTTCCTTTTCTTCAAGAGGAACCTCGAAGATGAGCTCGTCATGTACCTGGAGTATGAGCTTCGACTTAAGTCCTCTCTCCTTCATTTCCGCGGTTACGTCTATCATCGCCTTCTTCATGATTTCAGCAGCTGTTCCCTGGATGACGGTATTCACTGCTGTTCTCTCGGCCGCGGCCTTTTCCGTCCTGTTGCGGCTGTTGATGCCGCTTATCTGTCTGACATGGCCCCAGTATGTGGTGACATAACCCTTCGCCTCCGCTTCCCTTACTGTCTTCTCCACAAAAGTCCTGACGGAACTGTAGCGCTCAAAGTAGCGCTTTATGAAGTCAGATGCCTCGCTTCGCGATATGCCGAGCTCACCTGCGAGCCTGAAAGCTGACATACCGTACATGATGCCGAAGTTGATTGTCTTTGCAATTCTTCTCTCGGCTGAGGTGACGTCCTCCATCTTCTTGCCGAAGATGGATGCCGCCGTATGACGGTGTACGTCCTCTCCGGTGAGAAAAGCTTCCCTCAGACCGCTGTCTCCACTCATCCAGCTGAGTACAACAAGCTCTATCTGGGAGTAATCGGCACTGATGAAGACAGAGCCCTTGCGGGGAAGGAAGGAAGAACGTATGAGCCTTCCCTCCTCCGTTCTGACCGGAATATTCTGCAGGTTCGGATTACGGGAAGACAGCCGTCCTGTTGCGGTTCCCGTCTGAAGGAAGGTCGTATGGACCCTTCCGTTATCATCCCGGAGGGATGGCAGAACATCGATGTATGTGCTCTTGAGCTTTGAGAGCATGCGGTATTCGAGAAGAAGGGGTATTACCGGGTCACCGGAAGAGGAGAGACTTTCGAGAGTTGCCGTATCCGTCGAATAGCCGCGCATGGTCTTCTTTCCGTGTTCAAGCCCCCTCTCCTCATAGAGAAGCTTCGAAAGCTGCATCGTCGAGTTTATGTTGAAGGTATAGCCTGCAAGAAGGAAGATCTTTCTTTCAACCTCTTCCAGGCGGCTGTCCGTCTTTTCCTTGAGGGTTTTCATCCTCTCCGGTGAAAGATAGATTCCCTCGGCTTCCATGGCCGAAAGAATGTGCATCAGCGGCAGTTCCGTTGTCTCGTATACTTTTTCCAGGCCCTTCTCGATAAGACGGCGCGAGAGTACGCGGTCAAGCCGCATTATGGTGTCGGCACGAAGAGAGCAGTAGCGCATGAGAAGGTCCTCTCCCGCATCCTCCATTTTCCCGCTGCCCTTTATATCAGAAAGCTCCAGAAGCGACGAAGAAAAGTATTTTCCGCTGAGAACCGAAAGTGTGTATATACCGTCATTCGATGACACAAGCCAGGAAAGAATCATCGTGTCGGATTTTATCGTGCATCCGCTATTTCTTTCTCCGAGAAAGCGCAGAAGGCGTTTTCCGTCATGCGTGATTATCCGGATCTTTCCCGTAGAGAAATACTTTTGTGAAAGTGCAATGAAATCCCCTTCAGTCATTTTACCTGCAGAAAACGGAACAAAGACCGCAGAGAGGGGCTCTGATGTGTATGCAAAGCCGTAAGCGGGAGAGGAAGGATCCTCGTTCTCCATGAGAAGAAAAAGCGAAATCACGCCATCGCGGAACGCCGTGATTTTCTCAAAATCCTCTTCAACTTCATCCACAGTTCTCTTTATGCTGTATTTCCCCTTTCCGAGAAGATACTTCTCGCTGTCATTGAGAAGATGCTCTTCCGGCACGACGGGATTCTCCTCATCTGCCTTTTTTCCGTCATCCTTCTCCTTTCCTCCGCGTGCACGGATGGCAAGCGAGCGGAGATTCCTCTTCTCGAAATCCTCTGCAGAACGCGACGGGTCAAGAGACGAGACGGAAAGGGATGAGATGTCAAAGCCCGGGGGAAGTGCATCAGAGGAGAGGACTATGAGACGCCGGCTGAGTTCCGCTTTTTCCCGTCCCTCTTCAAGTTTCTTCCTCTCTCCTTTCCTGAGCGAGTCGAGATGCCTGTATATGCCGTCAAGGGAAACATATTCGCTGAGAAGCCTTGCTGCGCTTTTCTCCCCGATTCCGCTGACACCCGGAACATTGTCGGCACTGTCTCCGATGAGGGTAAGGTAGTCCACTATCTGTTCCGGGTAGACTCCATACTCGGCCTTCACTTCCTCCCTTCCCATCATCGTATATCTGCTTTCCCCCCTCTTCTTCGGAGGCCTGAGTATTGATACTGAGGGACTTACGAGCTGACACAGGTCCTTGTCTCCGGAAACGATGACCGTACGCCAGCCGTTTGCAGTGGCCTCTCCGGCAAGGGAAGCCATGACATCATCGGCTTCATAGCCGCTTCTGCTGACAACGCTTATTCCCATTTTCGAAAGAGTCTCGCATATCATGGGAACACTCTTATGAAGATCCTCGGGAGCCTTTTCTCTTGTAGCCTTGTATTCAGGATACATGACATGACGGAAGGTCGGTTCCTTTTCATCCATCGTGACGGCAATGCCGTCCATGGTGTTTTCCTTCAGGATGTGGAACAGCGTCTGGAAGAAGCCGTAGTAAGCGGATATGTTCGTGCCGTCAGCGTCCATAATCGGACGCGAGATGAAGGCCCAGTAACTCTTGTAGATAATCGAGTAGCCGTCAAGAAGAAAGAGGGTACGGTCCCATGAGATGGTTTCCTCTTCCCTTTTTTTCCTCTCCTTCTCCTCGTTCTTTTCCCTTATCCTGTCCTGTCTCTCTCTTTCCGACCTGCGTTTCTCGCTTCCGATGAGTTCCTGGTCAAGGTCAGCTTCACTGAAGAGTTCTCCTTCCATCTGTATCCTCCAGAGACAGTATAAATGAAAAAACGGAGAAGTTTAATCTTTATCGAAAATATCCAGGAGTCCCGATGCGGTCTTCTCAATCCTGTCAGTGAGCCTGGAAAATGATGAGGGCGAGAGGATTGAATACATCCTGTCCCTGAATGAGGCGAACTCCTCCGATGAGGAGAACTCAGCTATGCCGGCAGAGCCCGACCTTACAGCCTCCGAAAGCCCCCTGAGGAACCTGCGTCCCTCTTCGCTGTTGATGTATCCGGAGACTTTCTGGCGCTCTTCCTCCGTCATGTAATTCGCCTTGTAGAGAAGGGCCGCAAATGTTTCCTCCACAGCCTTGTCGCTGTCGGCAGCCGTTCCGAAATACTTGAGCGATATATTCGGAAAAAAGAAGAAAAGAACAAGAAAGACAACTGCTGACAGAATAAGTACTGTCAGCAGACCCTTGAATAAACCGGTATTTTTCCGTTCCATAATGCCTCAGAAGAAATTGAAGAGCAGCCCGGCCGTCACGGTTGTAGCCGTCAGCGTCGGTGTCAGTGCTTCAATGACGGATATGTTCTGCACGGAGTTCAGCTTCTCTGGTGTCTGCGTTGTCGGGGCAACAACAGAAAGGGCAAATGTGACCCTGCGGCCGAGGTTGATGTCCACTGCTCCCCTGTAGAAGAGTGTGCTTGACATGATATAGTCCTTTGCCTCCGCAGAACCGAGACCGTTGAAGAGCCACTGAGACTTCGAATCCTTTGCAGCCGCACATTTCAGACCGCCGCCGATGATGAAATCCATGAAGGCAAGCTTTGCCTTGAAACCCATGGAAGCATAGATGTCAAAGGATTCAAGAAGAAGCTGATCCGAAAAGAATGCCTTTATCTCCTGTTCAAGCACGAGCGAGCCGAAATTGAGCCTCAGATCCGCTCCCAGATGAAAGCGCGAGAAGTCAAGCTTGTCGAATTCAACGGGTGTGCTTTTTGCCGTATCAATCGGAAAATCTATCGTATAGGAAGGCCCGAACTGCACAAATGATGCATTGAGCGCGAAAGTCGCAATCACACAAAGACATAAAACAGTAATTATTTTCTTCTTCATTTTCTTACCACCATCATTCTGTTAAACACCACCGGCGGTACAATGGTTACATTCATTCCACTCTTTTTCGAGTTCCTCCAGCCAGACATTGCATGAGGCATCCGAAGGCATCCTCCAGTCCGAGCGCGGGGATAGCGTCACCGCTCCGACCTTCGGCCCGTCAGGAAGGCATGAGCGCTTGAACTGCTGGGAGAAGAAGCGCCGGATGAATGTCCTGAGCCATTTATATACTGTTTCTCCGTCATATGTTCCGTTGAATGCGACAAGCGCCAGCCGGAGCGTCTTTCCTGCTCCGAAGGACTGCCTGACAATTGAATGAAGGAAGAAGTCATGAAGTTCATACGGCCCCACTATATCCTCGGTCACCTGGCTTATGTTGCCGTCCTTTCCAGGTATGAGTTCAGGAGAAACAGGAGTATCGAGAATATCCAGAAGGACATCCCTGCACTCTCCGTCACACTCGTTTTCGGCATAATACCTTACAAGGCTTCTTACCAGCGTCTTGGGAACTCCTGCATTGACACCGTACATCGACATGTGGTCTCCGTTGTATGTAGCCCAGCCAAGGGCAAGCTCACTCAGGTCTCCCGTTCCGATGACGATTGCGCCGAGTCTGTTTGCCATGTCCATGAGAACCTGGGTCCTTTCCCGGGCCTGCGAATTCTCATATGTCACGGAATAATCGTTTTCGTCCTGCCCGATATCCCGGAAGTGAGACCGTACGCTTTCTGTTATGTCTATCGTGGTGAAGCCTGTTCCAAGTGCCGAGGCAAGCTTTTCGGCATTGCTTCTTGTTCTCTTCGTTGTTCCGAAACAGGGCATCGTGACGGCAAGGATATTGTGTCTGTCAATGGAAAGTGAATCGAAGGCCTTCACCGCCACCAGGAAGGCAAGTGTACTGTCCAGACCTCCGGAGAGTCCTATCACGCACTTCTCCGAGTGTATATGCTCCAGTCTTCTCCTGAGTCCCATTGCCTGAAGGGTGAGTATCTTGAGACACCGGCGGAAACGTCCCTCGTCATCCTTCGGCACAAACGGGGAAGGATCGATTTTCCGTGTCAGAAGAGTCTTTTCCTCATTGAAGGAAATGCCTATGTATTCATAGCCGGAAGAGCAGAGGGGGAATGTGTTCCTCTTTTCCCTTTCCGTCCGGAGCCTGTCGGTGTCTATCTCGGTGACAAGAAGTTCGCCGAGGCTGTAAGGAACAGAGAGAAGCTCCACGCCGTTCTCGCTTATGATATCGGAGCCCGTGAACACCATGTCCTGGGTCGATTCGCCTTCCGATGCATCTGCATAGATGTAGGCGGAAAGTGTCCTTGCACTCTGCATGCCGACAAGGCTTCTTCTGTACTCCTCCTTCCCTACAAGCTCATCCGATGCGCTGAGATTGACGATAAGCGTCGCTCCGGCCATGGCGTGGTGTGTGGAAGGGGGATCCGCAACCCAGAGGTCCTCGCATATTTCACATGCGATATTGAGTGAGGACGGAAGGGAAGCAGAGAGGATTATCCTGTTACCGAGGGGAACCTTTCCCCACCTGGTATCGACGGCAATGTTCTCGTCGGGACATGGAGTGAACCATCTCGTCTCATAGAACTCCGCATAGGTCGGAAGATTCTTCTTTGCATAATATGCCAGCACCCTGCCGTTCTGGATTGCCGCGGCACAATTGTACAGCTTTCCCTTCCATTCGACCGGGCAGCCGGCAAAGACCAGGATGTCACTTCCCTCCGTTGAAGAGACAATCCTCTCCATTTCCCTTTGGGAAGATGAGAGGAGGGAACGCTGGAAGAAGAGGTCACCGCATGTATAGCCTGTAACCGAAAGCTCAGGAAAGACAAGCACCTTCACATGCTTTTCTTCCGCAAGGGCAATCAGCCTTATGATTTCATTTGAATTATACGCAGTGTCCGCCACACGCAGCGACGGCGAAACAGCTGCAACCTTGATGAATCCGTCTTTCATGGAGAGAGTCTAGCACAGATTTTCTCACTCCGTTAAGAAATCCGGAAAATCTATTTCCTGAGAAAACCGAAAAGCCCCTTCTTTTCCTCACACTCACTGCACCTGAAGGAAGTAAGCCTGTAACCGAGTTCTCCAAGCGCCGTTCTGAGTTTCTCCTCATCTATCGCATCATCGGACCGGATTGTTGTCTCTCCGCCGTTCTTGAGCGTAGCCTTCACGCTCCTGACGCTGAAATTCCTTCTGATGCAGTCATTGACGTGACTGGTACACATGGAGCACATCATGCCGTCAATACATGCCTTTGTCTCGTACATTTCATTTCTCCCTTCTCAATGATAGACGGAGAGAAAGCTGGTTTCAACTGTCTCGGGGCGGAAAATAAATACAGCCCCTTTTCCGGGGGCTGCATCGTTTTCACTGAAATACGGCTCAGAGCTGAGGGCCGGCAGCAACAAGTGCCTTGCCTTCTTCGGAAGACTCGTACTTTGCGAAGTTCTTGAT
>CAVBWE010000042.1:0-8886 GCA_963598715.1 Sphaerochaetaceae bacterium
TCGACCGTCTCTTCCTTCCAGGAGTCTATCTGCCGTTTCTCCGATGAGAAGTTGAGGCCGATGAGGTGGATTGTCTTCTCCGTGTTGACGTATCTGTCGTAGTAGCCGTTTTCGTGTATCTGCCTGAGGGCTTCCTCTGCCGTCCTGTCAACCTTCATCTCTATGATGTAGACATCCCTCTTTATCGTAAGGCTTATGTCGCTTCTTCCGTTAAGGCTTCTGTCCTCTGCCGAGACAATCACTCCCCCTATCATCAGGAAGAAGGAGTAGAACATCTGCTGATAGCCTTTCTCCGCCTTATCAAGAGTGTCGTACTGGTATTCCTTCATCCAGGCATTCATCACCCGTACCGTCTCCTCTGTCTTCCCGCTTCTCACGGCCTTTACTGCCCTTGCCGCATAAATGGAAGTGTCGATCCCCGTGAACTGCTGTACAAGATTCTGCAGGAATGTCTTTCTCACTTCCGTATTCGGAAATGTCAGCAAAAGACTGTCCGAGTCTCCTTCCTTTATTGTCAGGTAACCTGTAAAGTAGATCAGAGCCAGTACCTGCGAGTCATCAAGCTTCTTTTCCCTGAGAAGACTGTAATCGAAAGTGTCGATGGCGTTGATTCCAATCACATTGTCATCCGTAATTATCCTCTCAAGGTGATAGTCCTTTGCCAGGGTGACTGCGAGAGTGCTTGCTCCCGTATTCACCCAGTAGGGACGGAAGCGGCATTTATTCGTGAAGAATGTTCCTATTGATACAGGGTTATATACCCTTGTCTTTGAGTCAGGAGAGAAAAGATAACCGTCATAGTAGTTTCTGACTGCTTCGAGAAAATCTTCTCTCGTCTCGTACTCCCTGTCTTCCCTCTCCATGTATTCATCGATGTATTCGGAGAAGTTGTCTTCAAGTTCCTTCTGCGTATAGCCGAATGCTGCCGCATAATTCTTGTCAAAGGTAAGGTCGGTGAGGTTGTTCATCTTCGAGAAGATGGACATGTTGGAGAACTTCGTGATGCCGGTAATGAAGAAGAACCTCACCCTGTCGACGCTGTTCTTTATGACGGTGTAGAACATACTCAGAGTGTCACGGATCCTGTCGCTCTTCTCCCTGTCCCGGTATGTGTCGATTATCGGGGAATCATATTCATCGACTATGATGACAACATCCTCGTCTGATTTTCTCAGAAAAGAGTAAAGCATCTCCGAAGGTTCGTCGCATCCGATGACTATTCCATTATTCTCGGCTTCATCGATTATCCTTTTCTGAAAACCCTTGAGAAAGCTTTCATAGGTTACTGTGTTGATATCCGCAAAATTGAAATGCAGTACAGGATACTTATCGAAGGAATAATCCGTGTTGTCTATGTAGAGTCCCCTGAAAAGCTCCCGCTTCCCGTCAAAGAGAGAATGGAGCGTCGAACACATCAGGCTCTTGCCGTACCGGCGGGGACGCGAAATGAAGTAATAACGGTTTATCCTGTCACTGACAAGCCTGTATACGTACTCCGTCTTGTCGACATAAATACAGTCTCCGCCTTGTCTCAGATTTTCAAATATCGGATTGCTGACAGGTATTATCTTCTTCATATGTCAATATTACCGTAGAATCACTCTTTTCTCCACAGGTTTGTCAGAAGGAGACAATCTCTGCACATACAGCGCTGCTGCACACAAAAGCCGGATTGATGCAGAAATAACCTGCGCCAGGGCAGAAAGTCCATGCCGGAAAAAGAGACAAAGCAGGCATTGTCATCTCTACGCCCCGCCCAGGGGGATACATGCCAGAAACATGACCCGGGAAGAAGCCGGGCAGAGCTTGGTCAGGGTATAACCAAATGCCTGATTACAGGAAAGCCCTTATGGGCCGTACCCATAGATGATCATCAAAACTCGAGCGATTTCTCGATCCTTCACTACCGTCCCTGAAATCAAGGTAAAGCACTGTGGCATCAGCGCAACCATCGCTCCTGTATCCTATGGTACTTGACCAGTAGCTGTCATCTTCACCGGTCTTCCATATACCGATACCCTTAGTCTTCAAATTTTCGTACATCAGTTTAAGTTCCCCGATACTTGGCATGAACCAGTCGGAGTATCCATTGCTCACATAGTCCAGACAGGCATTTAGCGCCTGGTACTTATAATGATAATGTTTGTTCAGTCCTCCCTTCATAAGCTCCACAGTATTGCTCTTTCCTGTTCCTACTGCTTTTCCGGAATTGGAATCGGTAAGGGGGCCACATTGCAGTTTCTCTATACTGTCTGTGGGAGCAGCTTCAAGATAACGCCAGGTAAACGTAACCACATTTCCATCCTTGTCTTTATATGTGGAATCGAAACGCCGGCCTGCATCATAGAAAATTATTCCTCCTGCAGGGCCCGTGTCTCCAATCTTATATACTTTTTTCCAGGCAGCATAAATGACTGTATCTTCAGTAATCCTTCGGCTGAAATCAAATTCTGTCCTTCCTTTTTCAGAAGTGAACCATCCTGAGAATGAGAAGCCCTCTCTTTCCGGTTCGTTTTCCGGTTCCTTTGCCGTTTCTCCGTATTTAACCGTCAGTGAGGGAACTTCTGACCCCTGGTCTCCCGTATTGAAAGTGACGGTGCAAGTCTTTTCTTCCCGCTCCGTTGCCTTATTATCGTCACACGACACAGTCAGCACCGCTGCCATCAGGGCCATAATCAAAACAGTCAGGGCTTTCTTCATTGTCTTTCTCCTCAACCTCCCGGATAACGTCATGATAAACCTGAAAATGTTTTTTTTACAACCTGATTGTTTTCCTGTCCCGCCGTTGCATACCCTACATAACGGGAAGCTTATGCCTGCAGGGGGACAGTTTACAGCGGAAAATGACAAAAGCCGTACTGTGTCAGTTTCTGCAGATGATGTGTAAGATATTACTGAAGGAGTCTGGATAATGAAGAAAACACGCATTTGCATCATCGGCGGAGGAAGCCGCCTCTGGGCAATCAGTTTCATGAAGGACCTGGCCCTGAATAAAGAGGTATCAGGAACGGTTGTCCTTCACGATATAGATGGGGAAGCTGCCCGCAATAATGTTGAAGTCGGCAACAGGATGCTCCGCATAAACGGCAGTGAAGGACGTTTCACGTACATTGCCGAAGACAACCTTGAGAAGGCTCTCGGCGGCGCAGAGCTCGTATTGATCGCAATTGAACCGGGAAAGACTGAATGCCGTCATGCCGACCTCTGCCTTCCTGAAGAGTACGGCATTCTTGAAACCGTCGGTGATACCACAGGCCCGGGAGGACTTATCAGGGCAAAGAGGGCACTCCCCCTCTTCTTCGGTTTTGCCAGGGCCATCAGGAAGATATGTCCGGAGGCATGGGTAATCAACTACACCAATCCCATGACGCTGTGTACTGCGGCTCTCTATAAAGAGTTTCCCGGCATCAAGGCCTTCGGATGCTGCCATGAGGTATTTCATACGGAGGACCTACTGTGCACTCTTGTCGAAAAGGAGTACGGTGTGCCCCTTCCTTCCAGGCGGGACATAAGGGTTGACCTCACCGGTGTCAACCACTTCACGTTCATTACGGGGGCATGGTGGCAGGGACATGATCTGATGCCTCTTGTCAGGAAGGCAGCATATGACAGCAATACGTTCTCGGACCATACCGGGGCGGCAAAGGAAAGGATCAGAAACGAGAAGTGGTTCGACTGTGACCATCTCATCGCCTATGAATTCCTTCGCACTTTCGGTGTACTCGGGGCTGCAGGAGACCGGCACCTTGCAGAGTTTGTTCCATGGTTCCTTTCCGATGAGAAATACCTCAACAGGCTTGGAGTCGTACGTACACCGTATGAGTGGCGGCTCAAAAACGCAAGGGAAAAGAAGGAAAGGACATATACGGACGAGGAGCTTGTCGCTTCTCCGAGCGGAGAGGAGGGCGTCGACATAATGATGGCCCTTCTCGGAGAAAAGGACCTGACGACAAATATGAACCGCCCCAATGAAGGGCAGATTACATATCTTCCGAAGGGAAGAATCGTCGAGTCTGTCGGCATCATTACCAGGGATGCCGTGTCACCGCTTGTTTCTTCCGATCCTCCTCCTGCAATAGAGAACCTTATCAGGAGGATATCGGACGAACAGCAGCTTGCCCTCGATGCGATAAGTGAGGACGACAACGAGAAGCTCTTCCAGGCATTCATCATGGATCCGCTCGTAAACATTCCCGCAGACAAGGCAAGAGAGCTTTTTGAAAGGATGCTTGTAGAGGGAAGACTTCAGTATTGAAGCATCGCACAGAGAAGATACGCCGGGGCGTTCCTCCGGCTGTTTTCCCGAATCTGACTGCGTTGCTTTCCGTTTCCGGAATTCCGGTTCCGGGAGGGTTGCTCCGTAGGGAGGATTATGGAGCGGAAATCATTTCACTTTATGCATAACTTCATGAGGTGTCTCATGTTAAAGACGTCACTTCCGAAAAGAAATGCCACTTTGGGATGAGGCCTCTCCATAGTTCTTTGTTCCTTTCATCCTCTTGAGTCTTTTCATATCCTCATAGCTTATGAATGAGTCGGCGCATCATCGGATGCCCCGGGTTCTCCGGACCTGAAATCAGGAATACCGGGGGCACTTCCAAAAGCTCTGACCAGGCGGTTTCCAGGCATTCCTGGAGCGACCTGGCCCGATCCGGAAGAGAGTGCCCGCCTTCCCGGCAGCACGCTCCATCGTTTACCTGAAGACAGGAAGAGCGTGTACCCTTCATGCGGAATGAAGGTGCCGAATCTTTCCCCGACGGTTCCATTTCTCCCGGTTTTGCCGGGAGACGTACCCTGCATCTCAGCCGAGGGCATTTATCCTGTCAAGCACCGCCTGAAGCTCCTCTTTCTTCACGTCACCTCCGAGGAGAGACGTGATGACATTGTAGATACCCATATAATTGCCCTTCAGAAGCGGGATCATCCTCTCTCTGTCCTCTTCTTCAACAACATGTTTCTCTACAAGAAAATCCATGTATATTTTCGAGGCTTCCGGATTCCTGAAGAGTGTTGCATGCTGCGTGTCAGGGTAAATTCTGGAATACTTCGGGTGTGTCTGCTCGAAATCGAAGGAGACACGCGCCCTGACATCAGCGGCAGAAGAGGAAGCAAGGACTTCATACCTTCCGCTCTCGGCAACCCAGTCCCCTGCCTCAGGATCATAGTATGAGAAGTCTCTCCAGGAGAAGGAAACGCTGACAGTCTTCCTTTCACCCTTCTCAAGGAAAATCTTTCTGAATGCCTTGAGCTCCCTGACGGGTCTTACAAGTCTTGTCCCGGGGCTCTTTATGTAGAACTGCACGACTTCCTTTCCTGATCTCTCTCCCGTGTTCTCCACATCGACGGAGACCGTAATTTCATCGCAGTCGGTGCACACAGCCCTGTCCGTCCTCATACCGGAATACGTGAAGTCAGTGTATGAAAGGCCGTAACCGAACGGGAAGAGAGGCTCGATTTTCTTCTTTTCGTAGTACCTGTAGCCGACGAAGATTCCTTCGCCGTATACATGATGGCGACACTCACCGGGGAAGAAAAGGGAATCTGATGTATCCTCAAGCCTCTTCGGGAATGTAACAGGAAGCCTTCCGGAGGGATTGACACGCCCGAAGAGCGTCCCGGCCACGGCTTCTCCGACAGTCTCTCCGGGAAGGAATGCCTCAAGCACGCCCTTGACAGAGGAAAGCCAGGGCATTTCGACTGCATCTCCGTTTGAAAGGACAACGACGACGTTCTTCTGCTTCCGTGAAACTTCACGGATGAGCCTGATATGGCTCTCGTCAATCCTCAGATGCTTTCTGTCAAAGCCTTCCCTGTCATATGCGGTCCAGAGACCGGCGAATATCACGGCAACATCGCTGGACTCTGCACATTTTACCGCCTCATCTATCATTTCATCGGTCGTGACGCTCCTCAGGGCATAGCCGGGACTGTACACGACTTCCATACCTTCCTCCAGGGCCAGTTTTCTCATTTCGTCAAGAGTGGCGGAAATACGCACGGGATTTACGAGCGTGCACCCGCCCCCCTGATAGCGGGGTTCAGCCGCGAACTCCCCGAGAACTGCAATCCTGTTGTATCTGCTTTTTGTAAGGGGAAGGACCCTGTTTTCATTCTTCAGAAGCACAAGGCCTTCTTCAGCAACCCTGTTCGAGATACGGCGGTGAGATTCAAAGTCAACGGTATCGGTAAAGTTCTCGTTCTCCTTTGCCTTGAGTGCAAAGGCCACAAGCTTTTCGACAACGCCGTCGAGAACACTCTGCGGGATGAGGCCCGCTAAGACAGCTTCCCGGACAGCGCCGTTGTTCCTTCTGTTCTCCGGCATATCGAGGTCATTTCCTGCAAGAAGGGCTGCTACCCTGTCCTTGACGCCGCCCCAGTCCGACATGACTATGCCTTCAAACCCCCATTCCTTTCTGAGGATATCCGTCAGCAGCCTGCCGTTCTCCGCCATCTGTACACCATTGACGGGATTATAGCTGGACATGATTGTCCATGGGGAAGCTTCCTTTACGGCATACTCAAACGGAAGGAGGTATATTTCCCTCAGCGCCCTCTCGTCCACATCCGACGACATGTTGATTCTGAGCGTCTCGCTGTTGTTGCATGCAAAATGCTTGAGGCTTGTACCGGTTCCTGTCTTCTGCACTCCCCTTATGAAGGCAGCGGCAATCTTTCCGGTAAGACAGGGGTCCTCCGAGTAGTACTCATAGCCCCTTCCCCCAAGCGGACTTCTCTTTATGTTTATGGCTGGAGCAAGAAGGACGTTGACCCTGAAGTAACGGCATTCATCCCCGAGAGCCTCTCCCATCTCCTCGATGAGCTCCGTATTCCATGTGGCTGCGACATTGGCTCCCGAGGGATAGCACACGGCATTGTACTGCGTTCCGATTGTCGGAGAATCCTGCGTGAGATCCGTAACCTTCAGGAAGGCGGATGTCTTCTGGGCTCTTACGCCTTCAACAGGCTTCATTATCCTTATACCGTTTGAGCCGTCAGCCATCCAGACTGTCGGGACCCCCTTTTCCTCTATTCCCCTGGTCTGCCAGAGGCCGACTCCGGAGAGAAGGGAGACTTTTTCATCCAGAGTGAGCTTTGATACGATTTCCTTGGCATTTTTCATGATTATTATCCTTTGACGCCTGAAGAGGCGAAACTGTCGATGTAATACTTCTGCGTGAAGATGAAGATGAGCAGCAGCGGAGCCAGGGCAAGCGTACAGCCCGCCATGATCAGGGCATAGTGCGTGCTCTGGGCCTGCTGGAAGCGCTGAAGTCCCACCGTCAGCGTCAGCAGCGTTTCCTTGTTGCAGTAGATGAGCGGATTGATGTAGTCGTTCCAGGTGTATGTGAACTGGAAGAGAAGCATCGTCACAAAGCCCGCCCTCACAAGAGGAAAGCAGATCTGACAGAACGTCCTGCAGAAACCTGCTCCGTCTATTTCCGCAGCCTCCGTAAGTTCCTTCGGTATCCCCTCGAAATACTGTCTCATCAGAAAGACGTTGTAGGCTGAAAAGATACCGGGAAGAATCAGGGCCCAGAAGGTATTGTTCAGGTGAAAATGTCCGAAATATATGTACTTCGGGAGAAGCGTCACCTGGACGGGGACCATCAGGGTCGCGACATAGACAAGAAAGATTGCCCTCTTGCCCCTGAAGCGCAGCCGTGCAAAGCCGTATGAAGCAACTGTCGAGAGCACAAGAGACCCCAGAAGCGTAAGCCCCGTGACTATGATGCTGTTACGGTAATAGTCAGGAAACGAACTCTTGAGCCATACCGTGGCATAGTTCGCCGTATTTACAGGATCCGGTATGAGCCTGATCGGAAATTCCATTACATCCATTTCATTCTTGAATGATGCGGAAACCATCCAGAGAAACGGAAATACGCATATTACGGCCAGAGCAAGCAGGACAGCCGTAAGGGCCCACTTTGCCGCCTTTCTTTTAACTGCAGCAGTCATTCATTCCTCCTCATCAGTATGTGAAATGTTCCTTGAGCCTTGTCTGGACAATGCTTATAAGGAGAACAATGAGAAAGAGCACAACGGCAATGGCAGAAGCATATCCGATGTTGAATTCCCGGAATGCATAATGATAGATGCAGTACACAAGAACGTTTGACGAGTAGCCCGGGCCTCCTTCCGTGAGCACGTTTATCTGATCAAAGACCTTGAAGGAATTGATTGTCGCAAGAATGGCAACGAAGAATATGTTGCTTGCCATAAGAGGAACCGTGACGGAGAAGAATGTCCTGAGTTTTCCCGCGCCGTCGATTCTGGCCGATTCGTAGACCTGCTGAGGCAGGGACTGAAGGGCCGAGAGGAAGATTATCATGTAGTATCCGGCATCGTGCCATATCGAGACGATGATTATTCCCGCCAGGGATGAATTCGTCTTCGTGAACCATCCAGGAGGATTCGATATGCCGAGTTTCATCAGGATACTGTTGACCGGACCTCCCTCGGGATTCAGGAGGATGAGCCAGACATATGCAACAGATACCATTGCCGAAACATACGGCATGAAGAACATCAGGCGCAGCGGGACCTTCATGAAGACATGTCTGTTGAGGGCAATCGCAATGAGAAGGGCAATCGCAATGGAAAACGGAACATACGTGACCGTATAAACCAGGTTGTTCTTCAATGCACAATGAAGCCTCTCGTCCGAAAGCATGGTGCTGAAATTGTCCATGCCGACGAACCGGATTGCCCTGATGCCCTGAATCGGATTCCATTTCGTGAATCCCAGGACAAGGGAAAGGAATATCGGAATGGCCACAAAGGCAAGAATTCCAAGGAAATTCGGGATTACGAAGAGGTACCCTGCAATCTCTTCCTTTCTTGCCCTCTGTGTCATGACAGTTCTGTTTCTTCTCATATCATCTC
>CAVBWE010000043.1:0-3962 GCA_963598715.1 Sphaerochaetaceae bacterium
ACCGGCATGAACGCCATTGAAGCGCTGAGAGATGACATACGAAACCTGATTGCAGTTTCCTCTGACCCGTTTCTCTACGGGCAGCGGAGGGAAAAACTCATGAGAAATCTCAGAAGATACAGAAAGGAAACCGTGAATGCCCTCAACGGATGTCTCCTGACACCTGAGGAAGTTCTTTTCGTGGCAGAAGCGAACACGGACGAAGCCGCCCTTTCGGGAGACGGGGAAATCACACAGGCCCTTTTTGCCTGGATTGAAAGGGAAAAGGGGAAAGAAAACACGGATGAAATACGGCTCTATGCCGAAGAAGCCGCCAGAATACTTTCATCACTGATATGAAAAGCGGGATTTCTCCCGCTTCACAATGCCTTTACTTAAGCTGTGTTATCTCCGTTATGACACCGCCTTCCACACGGACGGAGAAGATGATCACATCTGCCACATCGGAGGAATCCCATGGCCTTGAGTAAGTGAGGGTGACTGTGCTGATGCCGTCATGACCGGTTGTACTGAAAACAGCTGACCATTCTCCGGGAGCTCCGACAAGAGCGATGTCATCGTCGCTGACCTTATACTCTTCACTTTTAAGGGTAATGCTCTCACCGTCTATGTCCGCACTCCACTCATAGCCTGTGGTTGCATTGGCTTCAAGAGTCACATATACCGTATTCTGTATGCTCTTGAGCCAGGACCAGTCGGTATATGAAGGAGCCGGAACAACCGTAACGGTTTCGTCCGATGCATCATCGGCATCGATGAAGACACAGCCTGCAAGAACCGTCAGTGAAAGCAGAACAATGAGAAATCCCTTCATCTTGACTCCTTGACGTCCATGACCTCGATTGCATAGGGCTTGACGATACTGATAAGCTCGCTCGAGGAAACTCCCCTCACCTTGATGTAGATAAACCTGTTGTCGGCTTCAGTGCCCTCAAAGCATGAACATGTGACAAGGTCCAGCTGCTTCTCGCTGATCTTACCCATGATTTCGGCAAGGATTCCCTTTCTGTCCTGCACGAGGAACGTGAGAGTAGTTCCTTCCACCCTCGCACCGAATGACTCCACAAGCATCTTGAAGAGATCGGACTTGCTGACAATTCCGACAAGCTTTCCCTCCTCAAGGACCGGAAGACACGAAAGATCCTGGTCAATCATCAGTGCCGCCGCATCCTCGACAGTAGTATCCTTGCTGATGGTGACAGGATTACGGGACATGATCTTCTTCACCGTCAGCTTTGCAAGAAGGTAATTGGTCTCGTATGCACTGAGGGTGGAAGCCGGACTCGGAGCAGCCTTGAGGATGTCCTTTTCTGATATCACACCCACGAGCTTCATGTTCCTGTCAAGAACGGGAAGACGATGCACATGCTCCTTCTTCATGAGGTCTGCAGCATCCTGTATGGACATATCCGGAGAACATGTCACCGGGTTCTTTGTCATTCTTCTTTCTATAATCATTTTTGTCTCCTGCCTGATATTCTAATTCAACACACTTTCCCGGGCAAATCAATTATTCACCCAGATATGCACTTCTGACCTTCGGATTCGAAAGGAGCGAACGTGCTTCGTCATGAAGGACGACGACACCGTTTTCCATCACATAGCCGTCATCGCTGGTCCGGAGGGCAAGCCTGGCATTCTGCTCGACGACGAAGACCGTAACCCTGTCCTCCCTGTTGATCAGCTTGAGCTTGTTGAATATGTCCTGCACGATGAGCGGTGCCAGTCCCAGTCCCGGTTCATCCAGCAGGAGAAGGCGCGGGCTTATCATGAGGGCACGTGCAACGGCAAGCATCTGCTGCTCGCCTCCGGAGAGTGAACGGGACTTCTGCTTTCTTCTCTGGCCGAGAATCGGGAAGAAGTCGAACATCTCCTGTTTCTTCTTCTTCACGAGAGCATCGTCAGAAAGCATGAATGCACCCATGTCGAGGTTCTCCTCCACGCTGAGGTCCGCAAAAACCCTTCTTCCTTCCGGAACGAGCGCGATTCCCTTCTTCACGACATTGTAGGTAGCCTCATTGTGATGGTGCTTTTCCGAAGAATAGAGAACCTTTCCGTCGTAGCTTATATCTCCATTGGAAAGCGGAACCTGTCCGACAATTGCCTTGAGCAGTGTGGACTTTCCGGCGCCGTTTGCACCGATGAGTGCAACCATCTCGCCTTCCTTCACTTTCATCGAGACACTGTGAAGCGCCTTTATGTTGCCGTAACTGACGCTTATGTCCCTTATGCTGAGAATTTCCATTTCAGTCATTGTCATCCTCCTCATCTTCTCCGCTTCCGAGGTATGCCTCGATGACACGGCTGTCACTCTGGATTTCAGCAGGCGTGCCCTGTGCAATCTTCTGACCGTAGTTGAGAACCGTGATGTTGTCGCAGATGTTCATGACAAGCTTCATGTCGTGCTCAATCAGTACAACCGTGATTCCGAGCTCGCGTATGCGCCTTATCGTCGTCATGAGCTCATCAGTCTCCTGAGGATTCATTCCGGCTGCAGGTTCGTCCAGGAAGAGAAGCTGGGGTTCGGTTGCAAGTGCACGGGCTATCTCGAGTTCCCTCTGGTAGCCGTAGGGAAGGCTTCCTGCCTCTTCGTTACGCAGATTTTCAAGTCCGAAGAACTCCAGCCATTTCATGGCTTCCGCATACTCCTCCTTCTCCTCGGCGCCGGCATTGAAATAGGAAATGAGGCTCTGCAGCGCACGGTTCTTCACCTTTCCCGTAAGGCTGTGGCGTCCGACCATGACATTGTCTATGACGCTGAGGCTCCTGAAAAGCCTGATGTTCTGGAAGGTGCGCGCAATACCGAGACGGCATATCCTGTCTGCGCTCTTCCCGGTTATGTCCATGCCGTTGAAGATGACGCTTCCGCCTGTGGGAGTATCGAGTCCCGTTATGTTGTTGAAGAGCGTCGTCTTCCCCGCACCGTTGGGGCCGATGAGGCCTGTAATCATGTTCTTCTCGACGGTGAAGTCAACCCTGTTGACCGCAATGATTCCGCCGAACTCCCTCGTGAGGGCCTTTGTTTCAAGCATGCTCATTTTCTTTCTCCCTGAAGTAAGCCTTCTCCGCCGCGCTGTTGTCCCTCTTCTCCCGTCCAAGTATTCCCTGCGGGCGGTAAATCATCATGATGACGAGTATAAGGCCGAAGATTATCTGCTTGGCCTGTGCCGGGATGACATTCGAAAGCCCGATGAGCTGAGGAAAGTACGAAATGAACTGAATGATGAATGCACCCAGTATTACTGCCTTGAAATTGCCCATGCCTCCGAGAACGACGGTACACAGCACCATGATCGAGACCATGAAGACATATGTTCCCGGTGAGACGGAAAGAACGAACTCTGCCTGCAGGGATCCTGCAATGCCGGTGACGGCAGCACCGAGTGCAAAGGATGCGACCTTGTACTTGGTCACGTTGATGCCGAGGGACTGCGATGCTATTTCGTCCTCGCGGATTGCCTCGAGTGCACGTCCCATCCTGCTTTTTGCAAGTCTTTCGAAGAGAAGGTAGCAGACGAGAAGCAGAATGATTTCAAGAAGAAGGAAGCCGTACTTCGTATAGGGGCTGATCTTCATGCCGAAGACAGTGATCATGGGAATGCGCTGGATGCCGTTGGGACCGTTGGTCAGCGAGTCCCAGTTGTTGATGACATTCCTCACTATCTCGGCAAAACCCAGTGTCGCAATTGCAAGATAGTCACCCTTGAGTCTCAGTGTCGGAAGACCGATGAGAACACCAAGGAGTGCACAGAGAAGTGCAGCAACGGGAAGTGTTGCCCAGAATGACCATCCCAGCTTTGTCGTAAGTATTGCCGTTGCATAGCTTCCGACTGCAAAGAATCCCGCCCCGCAGAGGGACAGCATTCCGCTGTAGCCTGTAATCAGATTCTGTCCGATGGACATGAAGGCATAGATACATGTGTATATGAGTATGAGAAGAAAGAAATTGAACATCAGACCTT
>CAVBWE010000044.1:0-2720 GCA_963598715.1 Sphaerochaetaceae bacterium
GTACACATGTTTTCAACTTCTGTGGAATACTTCATGTATAATCTCCTAAAAGTGTTTTCGACTTAAAGTCCTTACTCTGTCATGATAATACCAAACCGCTATTTTTTTAAAGAGAAGGGAAAAGGAAAAAGAAACAATCTTTTTTCCCGGCGGAACAGGAAGCGCTACAGCCAGTCACGGTAGGTTCCCGCGATATAAATCTCGATGTCGAGAGGCGAGAACGTGAGCATGAGTTTTCTGTTCACGAAGTCGTAGCCGATGTTCGTCCTGAGGCCGCGCTCCCTCCTGCTTGTTATCGGAGAGCCCAGCGTCAGCGGGCTTATGCCGAGATAGACTCCGGCACCCCGGTTGTCGGTGCGGTAGAAGGCACCGATGGAGACAACTGAGTTGACACACACTCCTGCAACCTTGCTTCGCGTGTTTCTCTTTCCCATAATCGACATCCCCGCCTCAAGCATCAGGATGTTCCTCCTCCCTGCTTCCGGGATGAGTTCACTCATCGTCACGAATGACAGGTCGATATTCTCCGTCACTCCCAGCGTCATGCCGTACGATACGGCTATTCCCTCAGACGGGGAATAGAAGTTTCCGCAGCCGAGCATAACGGCGAAGTCAGTTGCAGGCGCAGCAGGAAGAAAGGCCAGGGAAAGCAGAAGTACCGCAGTAAGCATCGAAATTCTTTTCTTCATTTTACAGCCCCAGATATCCCGTAATTTTCATTATTCTTATGCCCCATGCCCTTTCGCCGCTGAAAGAGAATGTAAAATATGGTGAAAGGAATTCATAGCTGAAGGACGAATCGGTGAACTTCAGCGGAGAAATCAGGAAGCCCAGCATCCATCGCCTGCCTTCAGCCCTGTACTGTGCAAGAAAGCCTGCTGTCGGCTCCCAGAGCACCCTGTTCGAGAAGGCATATGAAAAGATATCGTTTGAAAGCGTGACAAGCGGGGTTGAGAGCGACATGTCCACACCATGGAATAACCGGTCAAAGCCCAGGAGAACGGCAGCCTCAACGGCGCAGTAAGGCTTCTCCTTCAACGGAGAGAACCCCAGTGCAGCGGCAAGCGAGCCGAAACTCCCGTCCGGCCCCTTCTCCCCCGTCTGCGAAAACGAATACGTGAATGCAGGGGAAGCGGACAGCAGCGGCACAAGAAGAATCAGGGCCATGATGACTACAGCTGTTCTTTTCACTTTCAGCCTCCAAAGAATGTGAAGAGGTAGCAGAGGAAGTTGCCGTACTCCTTCTTCTCCTCTTCCGCCTTTACAAGTGTCACGGGCACAGGATTGACGGCGACCTTCCTTATCTCGTCCTTTACCATGGATGCCATCTCGCTGCTGTCAATGACAAGTGCAAGTTCATGGGAAAGATTCATTGAACGGAAGTTGAAGTTCGCCGATCCTATCACGGTATATCTGTCGTCTACTACCATCGCCTTCATATGGAACATGGGAAGACTGTTGCCGTCCTCATCCTCCGAAACGTCATAATATGCGGCACCCGTTTCCCGGATAAGTTTTTCAACAGAATAGGAACCTCCCGCCTTTGCATATCCCCTGGAGTCCACCGAACACCAGATCTGAGTGTCGACTCCGCGTCTGACGGCATTTCTGAGACTCTCCATCATGCTGCCGTCCGCTGTCGGAAGGTAGGGACAGAGAAAGATGGAGGAGCGGGCATCATTTATCAGGGAGCCGTACATTCCCGACAGGGAAACGCTGTTTCTGAACACATTGCGGTTGAAAAGCCATGCATCATAGCGGCAGTTCTCTTCCCCGGAAGTTTCCCTCTTGTACTTTTCGCCGTCCATCTTGTCGACGCTTCCCTCATTCCAGATTGCCTCGTACTCGTCTATGCAGAGGTCGCTGAGGGATGACGAATGAAAGACATACATGCTGTCTCTCTGGCTCCTGTCTCCCGCACCCATCGAGATATAGTTGAGGTTCATACCTCCGATGGCGGTAACCTTTCCGTCGACAATCATCATCTTCCTGTGGTCGCGCACCACCAGGGAAGAAGGATTTATGAGGTGCGTGAAGCTCATCGGCTGATAAATGAGCAGCCTGATTCCGCTCTCCCTCAGATAATTGAGCGGCGTCATGACGAATCTCGTCTCCGTCATGTCGAGGTTTGACGAACCGTCGGTTATTATGTAGATTTCGACACCGCTTCTCGCCTTCTCCTCCAGGCGTGTGAATATGGGTTCAAGAGACGGTGCCGAAGAACCGAGGAACGTCGAAAGAAGAATATACTCTTCAGCTTCATCGATAAGGGAAAGCATCCTCTTATACCACTCGTCTCCCTCAAAGTACATCTCCGGGAGGTCAACCTTCACGTGCCGGCCTCCGTAGAATTCAAGTTTCTCCCCTGTGGTCAGCTCATCAGACACCGCCTCACCGCTGACAAACGCTTTTGTACCTGCGCATGAGGCAAGAAGAAAAAGAACAGCAATAAAAAGTACCGTATATGTTTTTTTCACTCTGGGTCTCCGAAATCGAAAGGATGTGGAAGAAGAGAAGAAAAACGGTATCTTTCCTCCCTTCCGTCCTCTGACACCAGGACTACCGGAGTCTCCGGACGGATGAACTCGCTCATGACCTGGAGGCACACGGCACACGGCTGGGCAGGAGGAACGGAGCGGGAACATATGACGACGAGGTCAATTCCGATTTTCCCCTCGCTTGCGACTGCGGTCGTGATGGCATTACGCTCTGCGCAGATT
>CAVBWE010000045.1:0-18069 GCA_963598715.1 Sphaerochaetaceae bacterium
CTGCATACTGCGGTGCCGTAAGTGCCGCTGCAGGTGCCGGAGCGGGAATTGCGTACCTGCATCACTCTGACGAGAAGGTTATCGAGGCGACAATCGTCAATACCATAGCAAACGTGTCCGGCATTGTCTGCGACGGGGCAAAGGCTTCATGTGCGGCCAAGATCGCCTCTGCAGTCGATGCCGCGGAGATGGCGTTTTACATGGCAAGGGAGGCTCACACATTCCCGTCAGGAGAAGGCCTCGTCAAGGAAAATACGGAGCAGACCATCAAATCGATAGGGAGAATGGGCCGGGAAGGAATGAAATCCACAGATGTTGAGATTCTCAATATCATGATTGAAAAATGAATATGCTCTTCTCCATCGGACAGATTCCGTTTCACACCGGACTGAACACAAGCGTATTTCCGGCTGAAATGCCGAAGCCGATAGTCCCGGCTGAATACTCCCGGCATGATGAAGAGTACTGACTATGGAGAGTCAGACCTTTTTGCCCTGAGCGCGGGTCACTGGTCTATGAAGATATAATTTTCTCCGCATACAACAGCATCGCCGTCGAAGAAATGGATCTTTACCCTTTCCGTAGTCTTCTTTCCTTCCAGATATGCCTTTCCTCCGTCGAGAAGCGAGGATATCACCTTTCTGTCTGTCAGGCCGTGCCCCGCACAGACGAGGGTATCATCATCAATGATTGAGTTGACAGCATCCAGCCTGTCCAGCCAGCGTGCCATTACACTTTTCCTGTCCATGCTTCTGTCGCGGAGTATCATAACCGGATTTGCCGCATCACCGGCAAAAAGTATGTTGTTCTTTCTGTCGATAAGGCAGCATTCGCCTTCCGTATGTCCCGGGACCCTGATGACACAGAAGACATTATCACCGGGACTGAATGTATATCCGTCAGGAATCGCGACAGCATTTATCCTTCTGTCTGCATAGGAGAAGCTGCATTTTTCCAAGAGAGAAGAATCCGCCGCACCGGAAGCGACCATCTTTTCGACATATTCCCTGCGGCTTTCAGCATCAACCTTCCGGAGAAGAGGAATATCTTCCTCAATAATACGGACAGTGTCGAACTCCCCTGCTCCTCCTGCATGGTCCCGGTGCCCGTGGGTCAGGACAACGTCGTAGGCAAGGCCCTGCACCATCTTCTCGACAACTGTCCTGAAAGATGCGATTCCGGTTCCGGTATCGACAACAAGTGCACGGCTTCTTCCCTTTACTATGTACATGCAGTCCAGTCCGGCCTCATCAATCATCCACACGTTCTCCCGCAGTTTCCTTATCCTGTAAAGCCCGTTATCCGTTCCCTTCATCTTCCGTTCTCCCTTATCAGAGCCTTGATCTTCCCGCTTTCCGCATCAAAGGCAGCCCAGTCCTGCAGCTTCCATTCCCAGTCAGGACTTCCGCATGTGCCCGGAGTATTCATGCGTGCTTCATTTCCGAGTGCGAGAATGTCCTGCATCTGAACGATGGCATAATCGGCCACACTGCTCATGCAGCGCCTGACAAGAGCCCGGCTCACGCTTTCCGTGTCGCTGATCGAGAGCTTCTTTCTGACTCTCTTCCTTTCATCTTCGCCAAGGGACTCAAACCAGCCTTCAACCGGCATATTGTCATGAGTACCGGTATATACGATGAGATTTTCCCTGTCGGGAAACCGGTTGTTGGTTTCATGGGGATCAAGTTCAAACTGCAGTATCTTCATCCCCTTGAAGCCATAATGGTCCCTGAGTTCAGAAACTGAGGAGAACATGTCGCCGAGGTCTTCGACAACTATGCTGGCATCCGGCTTCAGGGAGAGAAGCGTGTCGAAAAATTCATATCCGGAAGCTCTATGCCATTCACCCTCTACCGCTGTAGGACAACGGGACGGTATGCTCCAGTAAGTATCGAAGGCCCGGAAATGATCGATGCGCAGAATATCGAACATAGAGATGTTGGACAGGTATCTTTCACAGAGATATTTGAAGTTGTCCGCCCTGAGATAGTCCCAGTTGAAGACGGGGTTTCCCCATCGCTGTCCCTCCTTCGAAAAATAATCCGGAGGTACTCCTGCAACAACAGTCGGCATTCCTCTTCTGTCAAGAAGGAAACTTTCCTGATTTGCCCATACATCAACGGAATCGTGTCCGACATAGAAAGGTATGTCACCCATTATCTCTACTGCACAGTCATTGGCATATTTCCTGAGAGCATTCCACTGTGACATGAACTCGTACTGTATGAATGTCTGGTACCTGATTTCATCCTCATGCTCCGGAAGGACACGCCTGGTATGTATCCATTCCCTGTCACAATCAGGCCACTCGAACCAGGGTCTGTTTCCGTTTGCGCTTTTGAGTGTCCTGAAAACCGCATAATCCCTGACCCATCCCTTCCTGGAGAATGCACGAAAATCATCATTTTCCCTGAAGTTGCGGTAGGCCTTACGGAGTATCATGTCCTTCCTTGTCCGGGTTTCTTCATAGTCGATTCTGGAAGACGGCGGAATCTGCTGTGAATCCTCCGGCGAAAGACCGTATTTCTCAATCAGTATTTCCGGTGATATGAATATGGAGTCTCCTGCAAAGGAGGAATATGTCTGATACGGAGAATTTCCATAGCCGAGCGGCTGTATGGGCAGTATCTGCCAGATTCTGAAGCCGCACTCCCTTATTCTGTCAACGAATCTGTAAGCTTCCGGCCCGAAGTCACCTGTTCCGTACATTGTCGGAAGAGCAGACACGGGCAGGAGAATTCCCGCTTTTCTCATAATGGTTTCCTTTTATCCAATCTTCAGAACTGACCGGCCTTCAATTATCCTCGTGGGAAAGCATTTGTGCTGATGAGCCCCTCCGTCAATGACGCTCCTGAGGGTCTCAACCGCCTCGTAAGCCATCTGTCTGTACGGCTGCAGAACGGTCGTAAGAACCGGGTTGTAATACTTTGTCTGTTCGATTCCGTCAAATCCGACTATCGATATGTCCTCCGGAATCCTCAGTCCCCTGTCCAGAGCGGCCTTCGCCACCCCGATGGCCAGTGTATCGGAAATACAGAACACCGCTGTCTCGTCCACACCTCTGCCGAGAAGCTCCATAAAAGAAGTATAGCCGCTCCGGTAGCTGAAGCCCTGGGCATCGATTACATATTCCTCGGAATACGGAAGACCATGGGCACGGAGAGCATCCTTGTAACCCAGGAGACGCTGACTCATGATGGAGTTTTCCCTTCTCTCTGCGATTACGAATCCTATATTCCTGTGGCCTCTCTCTATCAGATACTCTACCGCAGAGAAGGAAGCTGCCCTGTCGTCAATATAGATGCTTGAATATTTTTCCGTTTCAAGGTTCATCGTCCTGTCCGTTGCCACAAGGACGACCGGAACACTCAGAGAATCAAAGAATCCCTTGCTGTTATCAACTGCGCCGCCAAGGAGAAGAAGGCCGAGAGGTTTCTTTTCCTTGGCCTGCTCGAATGCCGTGTCAAGTTCGCTTCCGCCATTACCGATCTGTGTAATCATCACGTCGTAGCCATAGAAACTGCATCTGTCCTGAATGACACCCAGCATCTCGTTGAAGAAGGGGTTGTAGATACCCTTCACAAGAACACAGACGGCCGACGACTGGCTCATCTTGAGATTGCGCGCACTGTTGTTGGGTACATAGTTGTACTTCCTGATAACATCAAGAATGAGCTTTCTCTTTTCAGGGCTTACCTTTGCGGAACCGTTCAGGGTTCTTGAAACGGTACTCACGCTCACCCCGCAGATACCGGCTACATCTTTGATGTTAAGGGATTCCATCTGTTCTCTCCTCTCAGTAGTTCATTTCTTCCGCATAGGAGGCAAGCCTTTTCAGCCTTGACCGGAATGCCTCGTACAGTATATCCGATGACTCCTTCATTGTCCTCTTCGAGTTCGTGTACGGATTCACGCTTGTAGCATGGTCGACATCGTCAATCCATTCCTGAGGAATGCTTGATGCACCGTCAAGGGAACCGGCTATTCCTGCAGCGACAGCCGCAACGCAGTCCGTGTCACGGCCCATGTTGATTCCCGCAAGGATTGCATCCCTGGTATTTCCCCTGACCATTCTGAAGATGAGAATGCCCTTTGTCACGACCTCATTTGCATAGCTGTAGGGATAAGGCATACCCTCACCGCTATAGACATTGTCCAGCTTCTCCCTCAGACTCTGTATGGTTGTGCATTCCCTGGTATATTCGAGCATCCTGCTGATTTCGGAAACAACCATATCGCTGTCACAGTTGTCGAATACGGCACCGATAACGCTGTCGACAGTGGCGTCCTTCTTCGTTGCCGCAGCAATGGCAACACCTGTGACGCACGCCCACTTGAGACCTCTGCTGTTCGGGGTCTGATAGAGCTGTCCGCACTGCAGGATATCTTCCTTTGCTCCCCTCACGTCGCCTGCATTTATGAGGCCGATGGGATGGCATGCCCGGGCAAAACTGTTAAGCCCCGCATAGTCGCAGTATCTTCCAAGATCCGTTGCAGGGATTCCCGTCTTCGCTATCTGCAGGAGCGTATCCTCGAACGGCTCGGAAATCAGACCTCCGACCTTCTGCTTTATGTCCCTGAGCCAGATGGCGCGTATATCTTCGGCATTCACCCTGTCCTGTTTCTCGGCGATGGCAGTAATCATCAGCTTCTGCCTTTCGACACCGTCTTCCGTTGTTCCCTTTTCCCTGACCCATCCGTTCCAGTAGTGCTCGTACGGATAAGGTTTATCCAGGAAACCGAACTTCTTCTCGATTTCCTGCCATTTCATACCTTCTGTTACAGCCCCCATTGCCGACCCGATATGAACACCTGCTATACAGCCATAGAATTTATCTCTCAAATCAGCCATTGTTCTTCCTCCTGAGGACATTGATGCCCTTTTCGTCCCTGACCCTTTCGAGTCCGATTCCCAGACTCTGGATTACAATTTCTGCCAGATACAGGACCCTGCACCCCTTTTCGAGATGTCCGGAGTAACAGCCTTCACTGTCGGAGAAGACGATGTGGATATGAGGCTCTCCTGATGCGATTATGCCGCTGAGCGAACTTACCTCAATCGGCTTGTTCTTCCATACGGGAAACTTCTCAACTGCAGGATAGCCTGTAGTTCCTATCATGTGTATGCGTGCATCGTACAGCGTTCCGATACCTGAAACGACAACCGCATTGTCAATGCCGCATTCTTTTATGACGGCATTTATCGAATCCAGCATGTCATCATCCTTGTCCAGACGGATGACCCAGCTTCTCACTATACTGTCATCAACAAAATATTCCATATATAAACTCCTGAAAAATGTTCAGTTCAATCAGCCCTTGACTGCTCCCGATGTCATTCCTCCGATGAAATGGTCGGAACATTTCAGATAGAGCAGAAGAACGGGTATTATCGAGATCGCCAGTCCTGCGCAGAGAACGCCGTAGTCGGTATTATACTGTGACTGGAAGTTCATGAGACCGAGGGGAAGTGTCTTCATTGCTTCTGATTTGACCTGGATCAGAGCCCAGTAGAATTCGCTCCATACACCCTGGAAGTTGAAGATGACGCATGTCGCGATGACAGGCTTCATCAGAGGCAGTGTAATGCGCGTGAATATCCCCACCGGGCCGCATCCGTCTACTGTTGCAGCCTCGTCAAGCTCAACCGGGAGCTTCCTGACATAGCTTGTCATGATGAATGTTGCCATGGCTATGCCGTTCGCAATATATGGAAGGACGAGGGCCCAGAATGACCCGGTCAGGTGAAGATTCTTCATGGTCATGAAATTCGGAACCGTTATCATCTCCTGCGTTATGAAGAGACCGGAGAGATATACAATCGTGAGGATCCTGTGTCCCCACGGCTTGAGCTTTCCCAGAGCATAGGAAGCCATGATTATAACTGTCATCTGCAGCACGAGCGTTACGAGCGTCACGACAACGCTGTTCATGAAGTACTTTCCGATTTTCCCGATTCTCCATGCCTGAATATAGTTCTCCGGTTCAAACGTGTTCATGAAGAACGGATTTGTAAGAACGTCGTAGTTGGACTTGAAGCTTGTCATGAACACGAAGAAGAGAGGATAGAGGACAAGAACTGCAAGAAACATGAGAAGTATCTGGGAGAGGATTCTTCCCATAAGCCCTGTTTTCTTTCTTTCAGTCATTTTCATAGTCAGCCTTTTCTCCTATCTTCCTGCTTATCACGACAAGGATAAGGATGATTACGAAGAGAATGTTCGCCATCGCGAGGGCCTTGTAATAACGGTAATCTCCGAATGCAGTGTTGTATATCAGGAGTGCAACGACTCTTGTCGCAGTTCCCGGTCCGCCACCGGTCAGCATGTAGAAAAGTGCGAAGGATTTCATTCCTCCGGTAATGCTCAGTATGATGTTGGTCTCCGTTGTCGACGCCGTCATGGGAACGAAAAAACTGAAGAACTTGCTGAGCTTTCCTGCGCCGTCCATTTCGGCAGCCTCCAGGATTTCCTTCGGAATGTTGAGCATGGCAATGAGAAACAGGATCATGGTGAAGCCGACATACTGCCATGTGTTGACTGCAATGACTGTGCCCAGCGCGGTTGATTTTTCTCCGACCCATGCGTGGCAGAGGTTTTCAAGACCAATTTTTCTCAATATTGTGTTTACAAGACCCGTTTCCGGAGAGAGCATGAAACGCCACATGACGGCAATTACCGATGCGGGGAGGATAACAGGGATATATAAGGCAACCTTGTAGAAACGCTGCCATGAACTGGTCATGCTGTAAACCATATAGGCAAGAAGAAACCCGAGGACAGTCTGTACAGCTGTTGAAATGAAGGCAAAAACCAGATTCACCTTCATCGACGCCCAGAATTCCGGAGTCCGGGTGAATAGGTCCCTGTAGTTCTTGAGGCCTACGAAATCATATTCCGGATTGAGGCCTGTCCAGTCCGTGAAGCTCATCACGACGCTGTTCAGAAAGGGATAAAGAATAAATGCTGAAAGAAACAGGAAGGATGGCAGAAGGAAAACATAACCCAGAAGTTTCCTGTTTCTGTCCATTCTGTTCCTTGAAACGGTTTTGTGCATTCTTCCCTCCAGGGAGTTCAGGACCGGTGACAAGAGGGGGATATCTCCCGGTCCTGAATCAGAAATGACTTAAACTACCGGAGCCTAATGCCCATGAAGTAGTCTTCTTACAGCCACGGAAGGTTCCGGACTGCTTTCAAATTCATTTGCCTGCTCTTTCCTCGATGCAGTTCTTCTTGATTTCTCTGATCTTTTCTCCGAAAGCTTCTGCACTTATGGAAGGATCGGCTACGAAGTCTGCAACTGCAAGTGCTTCATCGGTTACGAGAGAACCCTGGAGATAGTCAAACTTGATTCTGTAGGACTTTGCATCCGAGAAAATCTCCACGAAGTCATTCTGGTATTCATCTTTATAGATACAGTTCCTATTGCCCATGACAGAAAGAGTTTCGAGACCGAACTTCTGCTGTACTTCCGTACTTGAGATGTACTTGAGGAACCTGACGGCCTCTGCGGGGTGCTTTGTTCCGGAGTAGACCATCCAGCCGTCAACGCCGTAGTTGTAGAGAATTGTGGGTACTCCCTCCGGTGACGGGAAAGGCATGAACCTGATTTTGAATCCTGCTTCAGCAGAGTTGGATTCGAGTGCTGCAAGTTCGTTGTTGTTTGCAAAGTAGACAAGACCCTTCTGTGAATAGAAGAGGGATGATGCCTCGGATGCTGTGAGAGCAAGAGCCGATGCCGGTATATAGCCCTTGTTCATCCAGTCTCTCAGCCTTTCTCCTGCCTTTGCGAATTCATCTGCAACTTCGTAGTATCTTCCGCAGAGATATTCATCCTTGAGAAGAACACCTGTCCTGTACATTTCGTGCTCGGCAAATGTCTTGAGAATGGAGTGGAGCTGGAAGCCTTCGGGATTGCCCGGAGCGATGAGAGGGATGAGTCCCTCTGCCTTTGCTGCGGCAAGAAGCGCCTCGAATTCTTCAAGGGTCTCCGGTTCTTTCCAGCCGTATTTCTCCATGAGGGTGCTGTTGTAGACAAGAACAGTGCATGTGGACCTGAACGGGATTCCGAGAACCTTGCCGTTTACGGTTCCGAGCTGAAGAGACGGTGCGATGAACTCGTTTCTCCACTCGCCGCCGTCTGCATCCATGTCAGCCGTGAAATCATAGCATGCGCCTACAGCATCGAATCCGCCGACTCTGTCAAGCCAGCATGCTGCGACGTCAAAAGCCTCGCCTGTTGCGAATGAGGTTGTAAGCGTCTTTGTCAGGATATCCCATGTGATGACGGTTGTCTCAACCCTGATGTCGGGATTCTCAGCCTCGAAGCCGGCAACGATTTCATTGAATTTTTCTTCGTATTCCGGCCAGTCGTGCATGAATGTGATCGTGACTTTTCCGGAAGATCCGGATGAGCTCTGTGCTTCAGATGCGCCCTGTGCAAAGACAGGAAAGGAAAACATCAGAATCGCAAGAGCAGCGATAAGGACCTTTGCGAATGTCTTCTTCATCGGTGAACTCCTTTTTGTTTCTATTCATATTGCCCGGGCAAAAATAATCGGTCAAAACGCTTTACCGGACTGTGGTAACGTTTTCATGATTCTAAGTATATCCTCCGGTTCCCAAATGCTGTCAACAAATAATTCTCCTGTTTCATCCGGATTTCCATACAGTGGAATTTAGAAGTGAATTAATTACCATATAAGTAATTAATTTGTCTTAATCAGCATTGTGCCAAATCTCTGATTACAGGAGTGATCATATGTGCAGTGAAAATAATCTGATTCATGATATCTGTGAAAACATTACCATAGACAATGACTCAAGGATTCATTTTAAAGTTCCTGTTGCATGATAACGTACAAAAACTGCGCAATCGGGAATCATCCTGAAAAAGTCCTTGAAGGCGCAGAAACGGCTTCTTTCAAGGAAGTGAAACGGAAAAGCAGTGACATGAAACAGGATTATCAGGGATCAGGAAACTCCGCCGGCGGGTAAGCCTGAAGAACTCCGAACACCGGGTTCCCGGAGATTCTTCATAAAGGGAATTACGTCCTTCCCTGCCGTCGGATTCCCCTTAAAGCATCTGGCGGATATCCTCAACAGTGAAGCAGGAGGACTCTGAAGTCAAGCTTTTCCCCGGCATGGTGACGGAAACGGTATTCCCTGATTCCATTGCTGTGATATAATGTCTCCGGAACCGGTAACAGTCATGACAGACAGTGATTATTTAAGACTCCTTGTTGAGGTCATCCATTCTGCAGTCATCGCCACAAACGGAAGTGACGGTCATCCGCAGACCCGTGTGATTGACATGATGCTGTGGGATGAGGGGGGTGTGTATTTCCTCACTGCGAGAGGCAAGACCTTCCATTCTCAGCTTATGGAGCAGCGATATATTGCCCTCTCTGCCACGAAGGGCGGGAAATCGGTTTCACTCAGGGGCAGGATCAGGAATATCGGAAGCGAAAGGCTTGATGAGATTTTCGAGAAGAACTGCTACATGAAGGCTATATATCCCGGGGATACCCGCAGCGCCCTGGATGTGTTCTGCCTCTACGAAGCAGAAGGCGAATTCTTCGATATCAGCAATCCGTCGGCTGTCGAAAGGGACACAATTGCGATCGGAAGGAAAAAGCCTGCCGATTCAGGTTATTTTGCAGGAGACGGATGCACCGGATGCAGAATGTGCTTTTCCGTATGTCCGCAGAAGTGCATCGACGTTTCGAAAAAGCCCGTGAAAATTGACAGACACCACTGCCTCGGCTGCGGCAGGTGCGCAGAAGTCTGTCCTGTTCACGTGATTGAAAAGAGGTTGTGAAATGAATCAGGGAGAACGGAGACTGTTTCTGATACAGTCGCTTCTGAAAGAGAAGCCGGAATATGCAGATACTGCAATACCGGGTGATGCCGGAGCACAGAAAAGACTACTGCGGACACTCATGAACATACGCCGGCCAAAGGCCGTGAGCAGCGCATTCCTGGAAGTTCAGGATGAATATCTGACCGAGGAGCTCCATGAAGCCGGAATCACGACAATCGACGATCTGGTGCCGGTAGACGGCGACCTCTATCTCTGGCAGGGAGATATCACAAGGCTGAAATGCGGAGCTATAGTCAATGCAGCAAATTCCGGTATGACAGGCTGCTATATTCCCTGCCACAGATGCATCGACAACTGCATCCACACCTTTGCTGGGATTCAGCTTCGTCTTGAGTGCGCAGAGATGATGAGGAAACAGGGTCATGAGGAACCGGTCGGAACGGCAAAGGTCACGAAGGCGTACAATCTCCCGTGCAGCTACGTAATCCACACGGTGGGTCCTGCTGTCGGCAATGAAGTGACCGAGGAAGATGAAAGGCTTCTTCAGTCATGCTATTTCTCCTCCATGGAGGCGGCAGAGCTGAACAACGTCGAAAGCATCGCTTTCTGCTGTATCTCGACGGGAGTATTTCATTTCCCGCCTGAACACGCTGCCCGGATTGCAGTCCGGAGCGTAAGGGCATGGAAAGAGGAAAACCACAGCAGCATGAAGGTAATATTCAATGTTTTCACGGATAAGGACAGAAAAATCTATGAGTGCCTGCTCAAATGAAATCCTGAACCTCAAAAAAGCACTCAATGAGACAGATACCGTCATCATCGGTGCCGGTTCGGGGCTTTCCACATCGGCAGGATTCACCTACAGCGGAGAGCGCTTCGAGACTTACTTTGGGGATTTCAGCAGGAAATACGGCTTCACGGACATGTACTCGGGAGGTTTCTTCCCGTTTCCGTCAAAAGAGGAATACTGGGCATACTGGAGCCGTTACATCTTCATCAACAGATACATGGATGCGCCATATCCTGTTTACCGGAATCTTCTGGAGCTTGTTTCCGGCAAGGACTATTTTGTCATAACGACAAATGTCGACCACTGCTTCCAGAAGGCGGGATTTGACAAAAAGCGGCTCTTCTATACCCAGGGTGATTACGGCCTCTTCCAGTGCAGCGGGCCCTGCTGTCAGGAGACAGCTGACAATGAGGATGCAATAAGGAAAATGGTGGAGGAGCAGAAGGACATGAAGATCCCGTCAGAGCTCATTCCCTATTGCCCGCACTGCGGAAAACCGATGACGATGAACCTGCGCTGTGACGACAGCTTTGTCGAAGACGAAGGCTGGCACAGGGCATCTGAACGCTATGAGAACTTCGTCCGTACGCGTAAGGGAGGGAAAATCCTTTATCTGGAACTCGGTGTCGGATACAACACGCCCGTAATCATAAAGTATCCTTTCTGGAAGATGACTTCAGACAATCCTGATGCCACATACGCGTGCATCAATTCCGATGAAGCCTGGTGTCCCCGTGAAATACGGAGCCGCTCCATATGCATCTCTTCGGATATCTCAGGGGTGATCGGGAAACTGCTCTGAGAGCTCATTCATGACGGAAAACCTATTTCTTCTTCTCGTATTCGTAGTAGCTGCTGGATTCTTTTTCGGCAAGGCCCATGTTCAGCAGTGAAATATTCACGGCCTTTCCGTTGACGAGTGCCTTACTGTAACCGTTTCTCTCCGAACACTTAAATTCAACAGAGTATTCCCTGCCGTTCAATTCAGCTTTCACGGATACTGTTTTCTCGCCGGAATTTTCAAGACAATGGTGGACTCCGTTCTTTATTGTGAACTTCTCATCCTTTATGTAGTCCAGCTCTTCCCCGCTTTCCTTGCTGAACACTCTGTACTCGCTTTTGAAGCTGATTCCGGAGAAATACGTGGCTACATCATCAGATATCCCTATTCTCCACTTTCCGTCTTCGTAGTCACTTATTTTCAAATCCCCCTTTCCGATGGCCTGTCTCTCATCTCCGACATAGACTTTCACGAAAGCCTTCAGAGCGTCATCGATAGGGACGGAGGAATACATTGTAAATAATGAGAGCATGCATTCATCCAGCAGTTTCTGGTACTTGTAGAATTCCCTGCCGGTCCTTATTTCCTCATCAAGCTTTTCCTGTGTCAGCCTGTCCTCACGCTCCCTGGCTTCCTCTTCACTGATTTGCTGACTGCAGGAAACAAGCATGAGAGCAAGAAGCATGGAAAGTATAATCAACAGAAATTTCTTCATTGTATTCTCCCCTGAATCTGTCAGAGACAGTCACATTATAAATGAATAAACGGAAAATCATATCTTTTCTTTTTCATAATCCTCACCGGACATGCAGTGAGAGTTCATGATGCCATGGAGATGAATGCTTTCAGCTGAGAATCCCCGAAAGTGCCCGCATGGAGGATATCCTCGCTTCCATTGCGGTCCCGGGGGAATAAAGAGACACAGAGGTGACAAAGACAGGGATAAGAAGCCTGAGTACGGTGTTCCGTTCCATACACGAGCGCATTGGAGCACACTTCCTATTGAGCTCATCGCTCCTCTGCTAATGGAAGAATACAGAAGAGAGAACCCGGAAGGAAGTACTCACCGCCAGCAATCCGGAAGCGCATGCTCCTGAAGAAAAGTGAACATCTCCATAGTCTCCTCTCTTCAGTGAAAAGGATGAAAAGCGGCTTTGCACGAAATCAGATTCATTTCCCGGGCGTTTTGCTGACAAGTACCTGCAAAGCAATGAGATGAAGGCATTTCTGATGATATCGGGGTGCGAAAGGCGATATAGAGCATCTTTACACTCTTCACGCCATACCACATGGAGACGGGAAGAAGGATAAGCCGGATTTTTCACTTATTATCAGGAGAAGATACTCTTCTCACGCTCTTCAGCAGCTGTCTCAGCGTTTCCTCTTCTCAACAGTTCGCTTACCGTCCGTTCAAGAACAGTCATGTCTATGGGCTTGGCCACATGGGCATCCATTCCGGCTTCCGTGCATTCCGCAACATCTGAGCTGAAGGCATTTGCCGTCATTGCAATGATCGGAATCGTCCGCCCCAGGACGTTTTCTCCGCTCCGGATGGCACGGGTAGCATCAAGACCGTTCATGTTCGGCATCTGAACATCCATGAGAATCGCATCATAATCGCCTTCCTTCACTTTTCCGAACGCCTCCACAATCTTCACGCCGTCAGAACAGATCGTGCATGAAGCGCCGTGCATGGAAAGAAGCGCTTCAAGAATCTCGGCATTGAGAGAATTGTCCTCGGCACAGAGGAAGCGTTTTCCCGAGAGGGCAGATACCGCCTTTTTCGTTTCATGCTCCTTTTTATCCTCACGTGCAGATTTTACTGCAACGGCAAGATTGTCGAAGAAGAAAGGCCGTTTCATCAGGCCGTCAAGGCCGATTGTGCCGAGGTTTTCCCTCATGCTTCCCATACTCTCACTCTCTGAGCAGTATATGATTACGGCATCGCTCTGCCTCTCCCGCAGCTTTCTCACCGTCTCTTTCAGGTTATCCGGAGTTCCGTTTCCTGAAAGTATGACTATGTCGATTTTCCGCTCTGAAAGAACAGAAAGGGCCTCTTCAGAGCAGGATGCCACAGTAAGAACAAGGGAGGACGGTGAAAGCGCAGCCTTCACATTCTCTATAAGAGCTTCCTCACGTGAGACAAGAAGTACGCTTTTTGCCTCCGTCATGTAGGAGGCACTGCCGTCGACAGGCATTGTCAGAGTCACATCGAAACGGCTTCCCTTCCCCTCTTCGCTCTCGACATCTATCTGACCGTGCATGAGATCGACAAGACTCTTTGTTATGCTCATTCCGAGTCCGGTGCCCTGGATTCTGTTTGTCGTGGAGTTCACTTCACGGCAAAATGGCTTGAATATGTTTTTCAGGAACCCTGCGCTCATACCGTGGCCGTTGTCGGTGACGGAGAAGAAAAGGGTTGCTTTTCCGGGATCGGCATTACTGAGTTCACGTATCTCGAAACTTATACGGCCTCCAGCCTGGGTATACTTGACTGCGTTGGTAAGAATATTGAGGAGAATCTGTCTCAGGCGTATGTTGTCTCCGATAAGGTATTCATGACGGATCTCATGGACGGAGACAGTAAACTCCTGTCCTTTCTCGCTGCACTGCGAACGGATGATGCTCTCCGTCTGCCCCACCTGTTCAGCCAGTTTCAGACTTTCGGGGTTCAGATGAACATCACCCGATTCAATCTTGCTCATATCAAGAACGTCATTGATAAGGCCGAGCATATAGCTTCCGGACTGCCTGAGCTTATGGATGTAATATCTGAGGTTCTGAGGATTATCCACTTCGTGTTCCATCAGGGTTGTTACGCCCATGATGGCGTTCATGGGGGTCCGGATATCGTGGGACATGTTCGACAGGAACTGGCTCTTCGCCCGGGTGGCATTTTCCGCAACAGTAAGTGCAGCCTGTGTTTTCTTCTGCTCGATTTCCAGTTTCTCGCGGGCCGTTTCCTCAATGCTCAGCATTTTCCTGCCGTGCTGAATGCGGAATATGAATACGAATATCACGATTGCCAGCACTACAATGATGAAGATAATCAGAATGAACAACGCCAGAAGTGAAGAAACCATGACCGATGCATTGACTGCAACATCATCGGCAGACATCAGAAGCAGCACGGCCCAGTCATAGAAAGGAAGGCGGTCATAGACAAGATAGAACCTGCTGCCGCCGACGATTACATCGGTACAGACTGTTCCTGAAGGATTTCCCTTATCCAGCACTGCGGAAAAACTCCCATAATGGGGATAAACCTGATTCTCCATGCTGCGGTAGATATTCTTCCCCATGAAGTCGATTCCCTTCAGCGAGCCGTCAGAGGCCAGGACAAAGCCGTCATAGTTGATGATATAGGCCACGTTGCGTGACTCGAAGGCAGAGGAATGGAAGAACGGCTGCATGTCGGACATGGTCCTCAGCAGTACAAGGTATCCGACCTTGTGTCCATCCACCGTGAAAGGCTCGTCCACGCAGAGAGAAAATGCCATATATACCTGATCGTCAAGCCAGTTGGAAAGGAGGAAGCTCTGCCTTTCTGAGCCCGTGAGGCTGTCATATCCTGTCCAGATTCCCTGCTTTCCCTCGTCGGTATAGTAAGAGCCGTCGTCAGTTATCACGTGCAGATATATCTTCCTGCCGCAAGGAGCAAGATCCTTCTCCATGTGGTCAAGAACGGCCCTCAGGTTCTCCCCTGTTATGCTTTCCTGTTCTTTCAGAACGGAGGAAAGCTTCTCCAGGTAATCCCACTGGATATCAATCTGCACACCCAGCTTCTCAAAAAGCTGGGCACTCAGTTCCTCAAGCTGATATACAGATTCCTGGTAGAGCTGCTCGGATGTGTAGTATTTCAGCAAAAGAACACCGCTGGAGGCTATGAGAAGCGCCAGGGCACACAGGAATATGCTCACAGCCAGCGTGCGAAGTGAATGTGTGTTCTGCTGCCTTTTCTTCATCGTCTCTCAGTTTCCTGCATGACCGACATACTGAACAAGGGATTCATCGAGTGTTCTGACGGATACTTCGCCGACTTTCAGGAGATATTCCTTTGCTGCATCAAGCCCGACAATTCCCGTATCGACAAGCCCCATGGTCTCCCTCTCGCTGCGGGTGTGGCCGCATATGACAGCAGTATATGTCTCATCGTCCTCAAGGGGCTTCCCGTCGGCAGTCATGAATACATAGGGATAGTAAAAGCCGGTATTGCGGGTATCTGCCCCTTTTTCCGCCATATCCCTGATTTCCCTGCCTGTGCGTTCAATTGTCTGGAGTGTGTCATACCAGCCTGTGGGCAGGAAGACTGTGATATACTCATCAGTCAGCTCTCCCGGAAGGACGGCACCGTTTGCGCCATAGCTGTTTTCCATAAGTGCAGGAACTTCAGGATTATAGACATTGTATGAAATCAGCGCTGCATCCGCACCTGTTGCTTCCATGAACATCTGACCCGAGAGCTGGGCGGCCTGCACAGTGTCAAGTTTCTCCGTTACCCTGGCATAGCTCTTCACACCCGAATGCCGCAGTGTCTCCTTGGTACTGTCCAGCACCCGGATGGCCTCTTCTCCCGTAATTTCTCCCTTGATCCAGCTCATGACAGCCTCTCCGAACGGCACAAGATAGCTGTCCCATCCGGTATATACCAGATTCATCGCGTAGCCGCGGCTTACCATTTTCGATGCCTCTGCATAGGGGGAGTCTTCTCTGATTGAGAATTCCTTGAGAGAACACATGTTGCTGGAGTCTGAACCGTTAAGTGCATAGTAGCCGTCGATGGATGAGAGCACTTCCAGAACATGCAGGGCATCCTCAAGCTTCTCTTCATTGCCGGGCTGCGAGAGTTCCCTGTTCAGTCCGTAAAAACGTGTCGGGCTTGTGACATATGTATTGTTCTCACCATCCTCCGAAAGCCATGGCATCAGTATGTACTGGTCGCCGCTTCCGTCCTTATTCCGGGAAAACTGTTTGACGGAGCCGACAAGGAAGGCCGTGTTTCCTTCAAGGAATTCGTCGTACACGGAACTGTAGCTGTCGCTGTGAGCGCTGTATGAGATCAGACCGCAGTCAATCCACTTTTGAAAATACTCCACACAGTCAGACAGGCTCTCATTGCCGGCTGCCCGGATATCACTGTCAGGAGCGATATATGACTGTCTCCATTTTCTTCCGGAGGCAAGATTCATGTATTCACCGCTGCACACATTGAAGAAGAACTGGAATGCGGAGCCGGGAAGATCCAGGAGACAGAGAGCAGGACTGATGCCTTTTTCCCTGAGTGCGGGAATTGTTACCTCACGCATTTCCGCAAAGGATTGAGGAACACTGATGCCGTTCCGGTCGAGAAGTGATTTATTGCACAGGAAGCCCGTGATTGAATAATCGAAGGGAAGCAGGTATATTCCGCCATCCACGATGTATTCCGATAGTCTTGCATCATTGTAGAGTTCCGTTACCGGATAACGGCTCAGGTCAATGAGGTTTTCCTTCTGGTAGCGGCCGTCCCATGCCTGAGTAGTGGAGTAGATGTCAGGCATGATTCCGGTTTCAAGCTGCTCCTTGCAGAACGCGGACATGTTTCGCCCCCGGTAAGGAAGGATCTCGATTCTGATTTCCGGATATTTCTCACGCACCAGTTCAATCAGCAGAGAATAATCACGCTGCGCATCCATAAGCGTCACCGGCTCATGTTCTTTTATAACTGCAGCATCGTTATTTCCCTCACGCACTCCGCCGGCCATGAGAGCCGTCAGGCAGAGAAAAAGCATTACATGGGCAGCAATGCGCCTTTTCTTCATATTCATCTCCTCCAGTCTTCAAAGTTCTCTTCTTCCCGAGCATTGCCGCAGCTACCGGCGCTTCCTGTCCTGAATCCGGCAGATGCACGGTAAATCAGGAAGGCACCGTCACTGACAAAAATACCGTTCCGTTTCCTGCAGAAGCAGAAACAGGAAGAAGACAGCAACATGTCAATGTTTGTTCGAAATATGGTGGCATATGAAATCTGCCGTTATCATGGAAATCAGATACGCTTTCCTGTCGTACCGGCAGAAACAGCATATGAACATGACAGTTTCTACCCGGCAAATACCGGCCTTGCAGATATCCCACATCTTCCCTTTTCAGATTATCGGCAACATTCCGTTGTGTTTGCAACAGAAAAATTCACAGGGCACATCTTTCTTAACCGTTTATTTACTCGGGCTTCCAGCATCTGTTCAGTATGGATAAATCCTGTAATTTCTTCCGGCAGCTGAGAATTGAAAACGCCACAGGCCCGGAAAATGAGCCGGACACGGACTGTGGATCATGACCGCTCCTGCAGAAACGGCAAAAAGAGAATCCGGAAGACGCTGAACACATTCAGAGCTGTAAACATCCATAAGTCCGGCGTCTGGCAGGTTGTGGAGAAAGCTTCACAGTCTCCTTGCTTCTGCAAAAAATGAAAAGTGATTTTACACGCAATCAGATTCATCTTCAGACAACTATCCGATAAACACCTGCAATGCAATAAGCTGCAGGCTTTTTTAATGGCAACTGGTGCGAAAGCCGCTATGTTGCAGTACCATTGCTCTTTTCTCCACAGCTTTGTCTTTAAACGAACGGAACACAGGGCCGCTCATCTCATCCCAGGTACGATTTCTCCTTCTTCCTGTCGACCGTCTCTTCCTTC
>CAVBWE010000046.1:0-5000 GCA_963598715.1 Sphaerochaetaceae bacterium
AAGCGGCCGACGAGAATCGAACTCGCATCTTCAGCTTGGAAGGCTGAGGTAATAGCCATTATACCACAGCCGCATGACACAGGAATAATACTTAAAAGCCGATATGATTGTCAACCGGTCTGATGATCTTTTCATAAGAGAAGCCTCTCTTCGGGATTTGAATCATCCCTGTACAGCCTGAACGAGCGGCGGTGGACCGGACACGGACCGTATTTTCTGATTGCTTCATAGTGTGCCTTCGTAGGATAACCCTTATGTATCCGGAATCCGTATTCAGGCCATATCGAGTCGTAGCGGACCATGATCCTGTCCCTTTCGTTCTTTGCGAGAATGCTTGCTGCCATGATTTCATGAACAGTTGCATCTCCCCTGACTACTGCCTGCACGGGGAAGGGGACACACGGCACTCTGTTTCCGTCAGCAAGAAGAATGTCGAAGTTCTTCATTTCATGGACTGTCATGGATGTCTCCCTCATCCCCCTCAGCGACGCATTGAGAATGTTGATTTCGTCAATTACACTGTGGTCAATTGCCCTTACACACCAGACGGCTCCTTCCTCCTTTATTATTTTCTCCGCTTCAAGCCTTTTCCTTTCGCTCATCTTCTTTGAGTCATTCAGAATGTCAAAGGGAAAAAAGGGAGGGAGAACAACGGAGGCAACTACAACGGGACCTGCAAGAGGACCGCGTCCGGCTTCATCCGTACCGCATATGACAGGGGCACACGCTTCTTCTGCGGAAAAAAGTTCAACTTCCATAACTCTGTGTTTTCTTATATACTCGGTGAGGATATTTTTCAAGGAGACAGGATGTTTTTAAAATCCCTTGAACTCAACGGTTTCAAGAGTTTTGCCGACAAGACCCACATAGATTTCACTGACGGTATCACGTCCCTCCTGGGGCCGAACGGGTGCGGCAAGTCCAATATAGTTGATTCGATAAAATGGGTTCTGGGGGAGCAGTCGACGAAGACGCTGAGGGCATCCCGCATGGACGATGTCATCTTTTCGGGAACCGAAACGAGAAAACCGTCACAGATGGCTGAAGTCACCCTCACCATAGACAACGAAAACCACAATCTTCCGACCGATGTTCCTGAAATCGTGATAAGGAGGCGTCTTTTCAGAAACGGGGAGGGCGAGTACTACCTCAACGGTCAGAGATGCCTCTTGAAGAACATCAAGGAACTCTTCCTTGATACCGGGGTCGGAAAGTCAGCATATTCAATTCTCGAGCAGGGAAAGATTGACCAGATTCTTTCCAACAAGCCCGAAGACAGAAGATACATATTCGAGGAAGCTGCCGGAATCAGCCGCTTCAAGGTCAAATGCACCGAGGCCCAGAACAGGATAGAGAAGGCTGAGGAGAACATCAGTCAGGTTTCTTCCGTGCTCAGGGAAGTAAAGCGTACCTATGAAAGGACAAAGAGTCAGGCGGAGAAGGCCCTGAAGTGGGAGGAACTCAAGGAGAAGGCCTTCTATCTTGACGTCGACATGAAGCTAGGGCATCTGGATGTGTATCTCCGTCTCAAGGAGCAGAGGGAGAAGGAAAAGGCCGATGCAGAGGAGAAGGCCCGACAGCTTAAGGCGCAGCTTGGAGAAACCGATGACGAGATTTCATCCTCTTCATCCGAACTCAGTTTCTATCAGGAGAAGGCAAAGAATCTTGAAGTCGAGATCGGAAAGTCCGAGGCAAGGCTTTCCCTTTACAGTGAAACAATAAATGCCCTCAAGGACAGTTACCGGCAATATCTGGAAAAGTATGAATCGGGCCAGAAAAGAATTGCCGAAATGGAAAAGGAAAAGGAGAGGATGAAGGATGAAAAGGATACTTATTCTTCCGCCCTTGATGATGCTCTTGAACTGCTTGAGGAAAAAAATGCCCAGAAGGATTATGCCGAGAAGGCTCTGGAAAGGAAAAGGACCGAAATCCAGGCATATAATGAAAGGATTCTTCTTGCCGAGAAGAACAATGCAGAGCTGGATGAGGATCTAAGGGGACTGAGTGAGGAACTGAAAAAGGTCATAGAGTCCCTCATAAGGGAGGTTGACGAGAATACCGGAACCGAATATTCATCAGCGAGGCGTGATGAAGCTGACAGGGCATTCTTGAGTCAGCTTGAGTTTGTTCTGAGTCAGATGGACGACTCTCCCGTTAAGCCCTGTACACCCGGTCTGTGTGCCCGGATCCGCTCGGGCCTGGAGAAGCTCGGTGCCCTCTACGAGGCTTACAAGGCTTCAATTCCCCCTGTCATCAACACCATTCTTTCTCCGGAGGGACTTGTCAGCAGGAAGAGGGAAATCGGCGAAAAGGAGAAAAGTGCGAGGGAGACGATTTTATCCAACCGCAGGACAATAGAGGCTTCCCGCATTGAGATAGAAGGCAGGGAAAAGGATATCATCTCGCTGCAGGGTTCAATCAATTCGCTTTCCGAGGCGACTGCATCGCTGAGCGCGAGGATTGAAAATCTGAGGGACAACATCAGAAAGCTTGACCAATCCATTGAAAAAAAGGATGAAGACCTTCTGGATGAACGCGACAGTGCCGAGATCAGCGGCAGGCGTGTATATGAAGTTGCCGACAGAATCAGTGAAAAGACAGACGAAATGGAGGAGTCGAAGAAGGTCCTCCGGTCCGTGAAGGGGGAACTGGAAGATGTCAACCGGATACTCGGCGAAAAGTTCAGGCTGCTCAGCGAGAAGAGAACAGGCAAGGAAAAGCTTCAGAGGGATATAAACACTCTTGAAAGCGATGCCCTTTCCTCTTCGATGCGTGCCGAACAGTGCCAGAAGGAAATCGAGAATACATTCACGGTTTTCTTCGATACCTATGCAAGGTCCCTGAATGAATTCAAGGAGCGCCTTCTTCCCGAAATGCCGGATGAGACTGTGCTGAGAAATGAACTGGAGGCCGTCAACAGTGAAATAAAGGCACTGGGAAACATCAACCATGCCGCAAAGGATGAATACGATACGGCTGAAGACCAGTACAAGTTCTATACAAGGCAGCTTGACGACTACACGAAGGCAAAGGATGACATGGAGGCTGTCCTCAACGAAATACTTGACAAGTCAAGGCAGATGTTCCTTTCCTCCTACAGGGAAATAGGAAATAATTTCCAGCAGATGTTCAGGCGTCTCTTCGGCGGCGGCAGGGCGGAACTCAGCCTGACAGATCCTGATGATGTGCTTGCAAGCGGCATCGAGATTCTTGCCCAGCCTCCCGGAAAGAGCATGTCGACGCTCTCTCTCTTGAGCGGAGGCGAGAGAAGCATGACGGCAGTTGCCCTTCTTTTTGCAACCTATCAGGTAAAACCCTCTCCGTTCTGCATACTCGATGAAATCGATGCTGCACTCGATGACAGGAATATAGGATATTTTCTCGATGTCCTCCAGGATTTTGCAAGGGAAAGCCAGTTCATCATAATCACGCATAATACCCACACCGTCACCGGAGGCAACGCAATGCTGGGAGTATCGCAGATGGAGGCAGGAGTTTCGACTGCGGTAAGCTACCGTATTGCCTCGATAGAAGGACAGCCCAGGATTCTCAGTGATGAGGGAAATGAAGTTGAATTCGACGAGAACGGAAGAAAAAGGTGAGTGTGGTTTCATTTGCAGCCTGTCTTGTGTCTTTGGCGGATATTCCACATTGACGAAGGGAAGCGGAATAATGTATAAAAGACACTTGGAAGAAGCTGAACGGAAAAAACATGTTTGACAGTATAAGCACGAAATTTTCATCAATAATGAAGACCCTTTCGGGAAAGGGCAAAATCAGTGAAAGCAACATTCGTGATGCTGTCGAAGAAATAAAGGAAGCCCTGCTTGATGCAGATGTCAATCTCCGTGTGGTAAGGCGCTTTGTCAACTCGACGATAGAAGAGGCTCTGGGGGAGAAGGTTCTCCTTTCAGTCAACCCCGGCGAACAGTTTACGAAGATTGTCTATGACAGGATGGTTGCGCTTCTTGGGGCCGGCGAAGAAGAAACGAAGCTTTCACTGAAAGGCAAGGATACCCTTTCCGTAATCCTGATGATGGGTCTTCAGGGGTCAGGTAAGACGACTGCTTCACATAAGCTTGCCCTCCGTCTCAAAAAGGAAGGACGGAAGGTGATGATGGTCGCGGCGGACCTTGTAAGGCCTGCTGCAGTAGAGCAGCTTTTGATACTCGGCGAAAAGGTAGGTGTTCCCGTCTTCACCATTCCTGGAGAAAAGAACCCCGTTACTGTCGTTACAAAGGCAGTCGAGAAGGCAAAGAGGGAACTCTATGACACGCTTATCATAGATACTTCCGGAAGAATGCATCTCGATGATGCGCTCATGGAGGAGATTCAGCGGATAGCAAAATGCTGTTCTCCTGACGAGAAGCTCTTTGTCGCAGACGCAATGACTGGTCAGAGCGCAGTTGAAATAGCCCGGGAATTCGAGGAAAAGGTCGGTATAACCGGCGTCATTCTCACGAAGTTTGATTCGGATACCAGGGGAGGAGCTGCTCTTTCACTCAGAAGCGTTGTCGGAAAGCCGATAAAGTTCATCGGTACGGGTGAAAAGGCTGAGGACCTGGAACCGTTCAGGCCCGAACGCATCGCATCCCGTATACTTGGTATGGGTGATATTGTCTCTCTTGTCGAAAAGGCACAGGAAGCCTATGACAGGGATGAGGCTGAAAAGCTCCAGAAGAAGATGGCGAAGAATACCTTCGATCTGGAAGACTACCTGGAGCAGCTTGAGAAGATGAACAGGATGGGATCGGTTGACAAGATAATCGAGATGATTCCCGGTGCAAAGGGAAACATCAGCGAGGACGATATTGATCTCAAGGGTATGGAAAGGGAAAAGGCAATCATCAGGAGCATGACACGCTTCGAGAGGGCCAACTACCGCATTATCGGTCCATCCAGGCGCAAGCGCATAGCAAAAGGATCAGGAACAAGCGTTTCTGATGTCAACAGGCTTCTCAAGAAGTTCGAGAAGAGCAAGCTCATGATGAAGAAGCTTG
>CAVBWE010000047.1:0-9455 GCA_963598715.1 Sphaerochaetaceae bacterium
GATCTCCGGCGTGACAGGCCAGCGCGATAACCAGCTTCGCTACTCCCACATGACAGAAAGAAATATAGACAATTTGAAACCGGCTGTCAACAGAGTTTGGGAAAAAAGTTTAATGCGTGTCACGTTTCTTCCGCCTTTATCCTTCGGGAAGTATTCCCGCACTCCTCCCGTTCCGGGCAATTCACCGGCATCCCTCAGGTATCATCAATAGCCGTATGATTTCCTCTCCCGGAAATTCTCCATGAAAGGAGTCCGGAATGACTTATATCAAGACCGGATTTCCGTCTTCCTGGGTAATGTGTATGCGGGCCGGAAGCTGAAGCACTTGCCGGACAATGGATTTCTGCTTGTCAAAGATTCTCTTTCCCGGTATTTTTCTGGCTGTCACAGATATAAGGAGTCACCTGAATGAGAAAGTTGTCCATTGTCCTGATTGCTCTCCTGCTGTCAGTCTCCTGCGCTGTCAGCGAAAAGACACCTGAAACATATACCGTTACGCTTGAATACGATGAAGGAAAAGAAGAAAGCTTCAGGGTGATTGCAGGAGAAAAGTTTGTACTGCCCGAAAGTACATGGGAGGGCAGAACCATCCTCAATTTTCGGGAGGAAGGCGGGGCCGTCTATTCTGCCGGGGACAGGATAGAAGTCCAAAGGGACCTGATCCTCACAGCAGTCCTGAGCCCGGAAAAGGCGGCTGAATACTTCTCTCTGGCCGTCATCTCGAATGAACACACCATCGTAAGTGTGGTGGAAGCGGGTACAAAATACACCCTCCCGGTCAATCCGGAAAAGAAATTTGCGGGCTGGAGTGTCAACGGTGCAGCTGCGGCGGAAGCCGGAACGGAGATTACCGTCACCTCGGATACGACAGTCATTGCAGTCTATGAGGATTCCGGTGAACCTTCTCCTTCTCCGTCTCCTGCATCATATGCCGTTGTCGTCATCAATAAAGGTGAGCTTATTGCAAGCTCCTTTGTGGAAACAGATACGCAGTACACCCTGCCTTCCGCTCCTGAAGGCGGAGGCTTTGCCGGCTGGAAGGTCGGAAACGATGAGAATCCGAAAAAACCCGGAGAGATTATAACCATTACCGGCAATACGCTTATATCGGCCGTGTGGACGGAGTATGCAGTCGGTGACAGGGGGCCCGGAGGGGGATTCATCTTCTATGTTAATCCCTCTGCCGAAACGGATGGATGGAAATATCTGGAAGCTGCCGCCACTGACATGGCAGCGGCCGGCGGTGAAGACAGCACGGCATATAAGTGGGGTCCTGAAGGCATATACGGCACGGAAACCGGAATCGGCAGCGGAAAAAGCAATACAGATAAGCTGATCCGGGCATCGGAAGATGACAGTTCCCTCTCTTTCCCTGCTGCCCGGGCCTGCGCAGACTACTCCGGAGGCGGGTATTCGGACTGGTTCCTTCCGAGCCGGGATGAACTCAATCTCATGTATGTGAACCTTCAGAGAAAGGGACTGGGTAATTTTGAATCCTCATACTTCTACTGGTCGAGTTCCGAGAAAGACAGCACAAACGCATACGAGCAGCGCTTCAGCGACGGCTTCCAGGAAGGATACGGCCGTAACTTCAAATATGAAAGGGTACGTCCGGTAAGAAAGTTCATCTGACAGGGAGAAAAGCGGTGCTGCAGCGAACGTAAGTGTCTGTGCGGCGGATGCTCTCCGGAGGGAGGCGTATCTCATGACCCGCTGCATTTCAGATTTTCATCTGAGGTCCTCGACGATTGATGCAAATCCCCTTATGTCCTCGGCCAGATCCGCCTCATCGCCTTCAAGAGTGCTTTCAAGACGGGACAGAAGAAGGGAAGCAAAGAGCTCCGAGAGGATTTTCTCCCGTGCCGGAGCAAGGGCGAAAGACGAAAGCATGACATCGGTCTGACTTTTCAGCATGAGTCTTATCGACCTGTATTCGTCCCCGCACCTGCTGTTTACCAGGTGTGTCGAGAATATGATTCTCAGCCACAGGGAGTCTTCTTCCGAAAGAAATATGTCCTTCCAGTGAAGGGAAGCCCTGATGAGTACCTCTTCGACACTTCCGCTGAGGCTGATGCGGAAGCCCTTCTTCATGAGACGGCGGTGTCCGTCTTCAATTATGGTATTCACTATTTCATCCTTCGAGCTGAAATAGCTGTACAGTGTTGCCTTGGTTATGCCCGAGCGTGAAGCAAGGACGGAGAGCGTGAATTTCTCCATGCCTTCTTCCGCGATTATCTCTGATGCCTCTTTCAGAATAAGACTCCGCCTGTTTTTCATGTTTCAGAGTATACCTGCCGAACGGTCGGTTGTCCACAGCTCGATTTTCCTTTTTTTTCTCCATTGCCGGAAGAGTCCTGTTGATGAAAAGAACGGTAACGGACAGAATCAGAACAGCTTAATTAGAAAGGATGATCGCATGTACGCATTAGTAGAAATCCTGGGCAAGCAGTACAGGGCTGAAGAAGGCTCGGTGCTTCTTGTCGACAGAATCGCTCAGGAGGCAGGGTCCTCTTATGAGATCGGAAAGGTTCTTGCTGTCGTAGATGGGGAGAATGCTGTGTTCGGCACACCGTGTGTCGAAGGCGCAAAGGTCCTCGCTACAGTCGGTGAAGAAGTCAAAGGTGACAAGGTGAAGGTCTACAAGTTCCGCAGAAGAAAGGGTTACAGAAGAACCCAGGGACACAGAGAGAAGTACACCCAGATTACAATCAACAAGATTGAATGCTAAGGAGGCAGAAGAATGGCACATAAGAAAGGTGGCGGTTCAAGCCGCAACGGTCGTGATTCCAATGCTCAGCGCCTCGGCGTCAAGAGATTCGGCGGACAGCTTGTAAAGGCCGGAGAAATAATCGTGCGTCAGCATGGTACGAAGATTCATGCAGGCGAGAACTGCGGATGCGGTACTGACTATACGCTCTTTGCGAAGGTCGCAGGAACTGTCAGATTCTACGAGAGAAGAGACAGGAAGTACTGCTCAATCGTAGCTGTCGGAGAAGAAAACTAAGACAGACGGAAATGTTCGGATTTTCAGACGAAACATATATCGATGTACAGTCAGGGGATGGAGGCGCAGGCTGCGTCTCCTTCCGTCGTGAAAAGTACGTACCCAAGGGAGGTCCGGACGGCGGTGACGGAGGAAACGGAGGCGATGTCGTCTTCGTGGTGAAGAACAACCTGCGTACCCTGGGACACCTGAAGATGGTCCGCGTCTACCGCGCCGAGAACGGCCGCGGGGGACAGGGCGCAAGGATGTACGGCAGGAACGGAAGGGATACGGAGATTCCGGTTCCTCCCGGAACGGTAATCAAGAATGCCGAGACGGGTGAGATAATAAAGGACCTCACCGGACTTGAGAGGTTTGTGTTTCTCAAGGGCGGAAAGGGCGGACTCGGAAACTGGCATTTCAGGACATCCACGCATCAGACACCGCGTTTTGCGCAAAGCGGCGAAAAAGGTGTTCAGATGCGTATAGGAGTGGAACTTCTTGTCATTGCCGATATAGGTTTTGTAGGTTTTCCGAATGCAGGGAAGTCAAGTCTGCTGAATCTTCTCACGAATGCCCGGAGCAAGGTCGCAGGATACCCCTTTACGACGAAGATTCCCCAGTTGGGTGTGATGAGGATCTGGGACAGCGACATTGTTCTTGCAGACATACCCGGAATCATCGAAGGTGCTTCAGCCGGGATGGGAATGGGATTCAAGTTCCTGCGGCATATTTCCCGGACGAAGGGTCTGGCGTATCTTATCGACCTGAGTGACGAAAACTTTCAGGATGCATTCGATATCCTGAGAAGCGAGCTGGAAAAGTATTCGCCGGATCTTGTTTCCAAGCCTTCGGTAGTGATAGGAACGAAGATCGATGAAGAGGGTGCCGAAGAGCATTTTGAGGAGCTTAGGAAGAAGTACGGCGCCCGGTATACCGTTCTTCCCCTCTCGATTTATGATGACTCCCTGCTTGAACCCGTAAGGCTGTGCTTTGCTTCCCTCGCGGGAGTTTCGGCCTTGCCGGAAGAAAAGGGATTCACTTCCGTCATGGACAAGGATGCCGTTTACCGTGATGAAGCGTGAGAAGAGTGCTGTGCTCGGGGGAAGTTTCGATCCCGTGCACATCGGGCATATAAGTCTGTTTCACTGTGTATCGGAACTTACGCCGATTACGACGCTTTACGTCATTCCCGCCTTCGTCTCGAATTTCAAGAGAGACCGCAGGCCTGCATCCTTTTGTGACAGGATGGCAATGCTGAATGCGGCGGTGATGGACTATGCCGACCTCTATCCTCTTGATGACCTTAATATAGTGGTGTCATCGATAGAGGGTGAGAAGGGAGGAGTGAGCTATACATCCGATACCATACGTCTTCTCTTTGACGAACTTGAGGATGACGGCATGGTGAACTTCATAATAGGTGATGATATTCTTTCCGGAATCGAGGGATGGCATGACTATGAATACATAAGGAGTCATGTGCGTTTCTGGTGCTTCCGGAGGGGAGAGGCAGAAAGGAAAGCTCCGCAGGGATTGAGTGTCGTATTCGTCGACAGCGGGCAGACTCCTGCGTCGAGCACCGATGTGAGACAGGGAAACCTGAGTCTTGTTTCGCCTTCTGTCAGAGAGTACATAGAGGAAAATGGACTGTACAGGACTGAGTAACAGAATACAGGCTTCTCTCAAGCCGGCCCGCTATATACACTCACTGGGAGTTGCATTCACGGCGGTCATGCTTGCAGAGAGATTCGGCCTTGATGTCACGAAGGCATATGTCTGCGGTATCTATCATGATGCCTACAGGTATAGTGCGGATGAAAACACTCTCCGTCTTCTTGAAGAAAACGGCTTCATTCTTTCTCCCGAGGAGAAGAGGGACAATGTGCTTCTTCACGGCCCGCTTGCCGCACTTCATTTTGATGAGGATGCGGGAGAGACTGTCGGAGACGATATGAAAAGGGCTGTGCGTCATCATACCCTCGGGTCAAGGGAGATGGGAGAACTCGGAGGCATCATATATGTATCAGACTACATCGAGCCCGGACGGCGTCATCTGGCTGACGAAGACAGGATAATGATACTTTCGAAGAGGACTCTTGAAGAGATGGTTGCGGCGGTAATAGACAGGGAAAGGCCGTATCTCGAAGGAAACGGAAAGAAAAGTGCATCCGTCACCGAGGAACTTTACGGTTTCATACGGGACGGCGGAAAATTATAGAGGTATAACAATGGACGGGAAAATCAGGGAAAAAACGGAAAGGATAGAGAAATATCTTGCTGATCATAAATGCAGTGATGTTGTTACGGTGGATCTCGGCGAATGCTCTTTTGCATCAGCATTCGTCATTGCCACCGTGAACAGCGTCGGACACCTCAAGGGTGTTGTTCACCAGATATGGAGCGAACTCAATGAACTCGGGCTCTCTGTCAGCAACAGGCACAAGACTCCGGGAGATGACGGCTGGGAACTCATAGACTGCGGAGACATCGTGATACATCTCATGAGCCCGGAGCTGAGGGAATTCTACAGTCTCGAGAAGCTCTGGAAGGCTGTGGAGGAGACAAAATAGAAAAATGGAGAGGGAGGATGATATGAAAAATGAATCATCCTTCTTTTTTTACAATGGCTTTAAAAGACGGGAAAAGCGTGTCTCACGTCTTAAAGAAGGCTTAACAAATTCCCGTCCTGCTGTCCGCCAATTTACAATTTTTAACGTACGCTGAAAAGCCGAAATGTTATATTAATTCCAGAGATGAGGAAGATATAAATGAAGAAAGAAGCTTTCAGTTTTAATACTACGAGTAAGAGAAGTGAATGGTTGAGAACTGTTGCCAGAAAGAGCAACAAGAGTGTCGATTTCCTTCTTAATGTACTTATCGACGGCTATCTGGAAGATATCGAAGACGGGACTGAAAAAGGTACATCCGTTTTTTCACTGTAAGCATTTCCGGCTTTCATTCAGGCAGAAAGCCATCTCTTTTTCCGTATACACAATTCAATATTTCCGGCTGCAGGCAGGGGGAGTCTGGGCCGGATTTTTTGTGCTTTCGTACCGCGTCGGGAAAAGGCCGCAGTACCTTATGCCGTGACTCTCTGCGGACACTAATTCTTCATGAGATAGAAGGCCCGGAAGAAAGACTCGAGCGATATGACATCCTCCGTTCCTGCCGTCTCATATGACGAGTGCATCGCAAGCTGGGCCACACCGCAGTCACAGGTTGCAACCGAAACCTTCTGTGCCGAAAGATTTCCGAGTGTAGATCCTCCCGGTATATCGCTGTTATTGAAGAAGATCTGGTAGGGAATCCCGTTATTCTCGAGAAGAAGCCTGATTGCTGCACCGCTCAGTCCGCTTGTAGTGTACTTCTGTGATGCACAGTACTTCAGAAGGACTCCTCCGTTCATTCTCGGCCTGTTTGTGATGTCGCTTCTTTCAGGGTATGCAGGGTGTACGGCATGTCCGTTGTCGGCGCTGAGGGCCAGGGACGAGGAAAGCGCCATGTACATTTCCTCTTCATTCCATGAGAGGGCAAGGGAGATCCGCCTTATTACGCTCTCGAGAAAATCGGAGAGTGCCCCCTGCATTGTGCCGCTGCCGGTTTCTTCGTTGTCAAAGAGTGCGGCAACGGTTATGCAGGAAGGATTTGAAGCACCAATAAGGGCATTCAATGCCGTATATGCGCATTCAAGGTCGTCTATTCTTGCCACCGAGAAATATTCTCTGTCAACACCCGAGAAAACTGCGGGGGTGCTGTTGTAGAGGAAGAGGTCGTAGTCCTTTATGTCTTCCTCCCTGCATCCGCATTCCGCTGCAAGGAGAGACAGGAATGATACCTCCGAGTCCGCATAAAGCGGAAGCATCTCCTTCTGCACCGAGATCTTCCATCCGTTATTCGCCTCCCTGTTCTGGTGAATGCACAGCGAAGGAATGACAAGGGAGAGCCTGTCTGCGAAATCCGAGTGCTTCTCCCTTATTGTCCCGCCGTCTGCGTAGAGAATGCGTCCTGCCATTGAAAGGGGGCGGTCCAGCCATGTGTAGTAGAGGGCCCCTCCGTAAGCTTCGACGTTGAGGCGGCCCGGAAGGGATGGAGATGAAACAACGGGATTCCACTTGATCTTGAAGCACGGGGAATCCGTATGGGCCGAGATTATGGAGAACCTCGAGGGGTTCTCGGGAATGCGGAATGCAATGAGTGCACTGGAGGAGCGTGTGACGAAATAGGAGTGACCGCGCATCAGGTTGAACGGATGAGTTCCGCTGAGCCTGGAAAAACCGTTTCCGACGAGCATTTGTGACATATTATCCACCGTCTGATAGACGGAAGGTGATTTTTCGATGAATGATACAAGGTCCCTGGCCTTGAGAAAAGAAGAACTGTCCATAGGGAAAGTATGAATCAAAAAGGGGCAATGGGCAATTATTCCCTTAACCGGATTCCCTTGGCCTTCCATCTGCCGCTGAGGAGCCTGGGGTAGAAGACGATGATTCTCACAACCCAGTCAAGCCACATTCCGATCTGTGTTCCCAGAAGTCCGAGTCCCATGTTCACGCCGAGTATGTGGGCAAAGAGCACACGGCATATCCACATGTCGAGGATGGTCGTCACCATGACAACCTTTATGTCCCCCGCTGCATGAAGGATATTCGGGGTGACGAACGCAAGCGACCATATGGTGCGGCATATGCAGTCGATTCTCACGGTCAGCACTGCCATGGATGTTGCTTCGGCACTCAATGAGTAAAGCGAAATTATCCGGGGACACGTGATGAAGCAGACCAGTCCCGTGAGGAACATGCAGAAGGTGGAAATCCTGATGAGTTTTCTTGCATAATACATCGCCTCATCATATTTTCTCCCTCCGCAGCACTGACCTATGACGGTAATGGAGGAAAGGCATATTGCAGTGCCGGGAATATCTATCAGGGTTTCGAAGTTCATGAATACGGCATACGCCGCGATGCTTGACGTTCCGAACGATGCTATTGTCGAACTGATGAGGATCTTTCCTATGTAGAAGAGCGTTTTCTCCGTCCCTGCAGGAACCGCCTGCGAGAGAATCATTCTTGTTATCCTGCCGTCAAAGACGAACCTCAGCGGGGATTCTATGTAAAGTTCGTTTTTCCTGTCCGTGACGGAAATGAACATGATGACGGCTCCGGCTACCCTGGAAAGGCATGATGCTATGCCGACTCCGAGGGCTCCCATGCCGAATGCAAAGAGGAAGACGGCATTCCCGACGATGTTTATGACGTTGACGATGATTGAGACGTTCATCGTTATACGGCTCTTTCCCATCGACCGGCTTATGGCATTCGAAGCGGAGAGAACGGCATAGAAAGGCATGCTTATGAGAATCGGCACGGCATAGTCGATGGCAGAGTCGAAGACGTCCTTCTCGACTGTTCCGTAAATAAGCGAAACTGTGCCGCGGAGAAATACGAGGAGAAGGAGAGCCGTCACCCCGGAGGAGAAGAGAACGATGTTCATAAGCTGCTTGCAGCTGTTTCTTGCCTTTTCCTTCTCTCCCATTCCCAGAAGCTGGCATGCAACGACACTTCCTCCGGTGGAGAATGCGAGGAGCACCTGCACAAGAAGATTCTGTATGGTGTTTATGCAGCTGACGCCGCTTACTGCCGCTTCCCCGGCCTGAGCCACCATCAGCGTGTCCGCTATTCCGACTGTCACCGAGAGTGCAGTCTCGGCAACGAGCGGGAGAATGAGGGCCCTCAGGTATCTGTTGTCGAAGGGAAGCGTGGCTCTGCTGGGCGTGAGCGTGGACATTCTAGAAATCGAGGTCGAAAACCTCATCCTCCAGATCTTCCATCTCGTCATCCCCGATATCGGAGAAATCTTCCTCTTCGGCGTTTTTCATATTTTCATCTTCAATTGTATTCATAACTTATGGATTATATATAATTGACGTCCGTTGTCCATATTGCGGCAATGGGGGAAAATGGCGGACAGTGACGCAGGAGGACGGTGAAAACCGCTTGAACTTCACTCTTTTTTGACAGCTGTTTTTCCTGTATACTCTTTTTCATCGCGGACGGGAGAGTCCGTGTTTACGGAGATGCCCGGAAGAAAGGGTGTCCCGGGAGAAGGCAAATGAAGAGAAACATTTTACTATCCGTTCTTGCAGCTGCAGTTCTTGCAGTGCTTGCATCGTGCCAGACCAGCCTCAGCATACCCTATACCCAGCCGTCGAATGTCGACATGAGCCGCTATCGCAATGTCGCCGTCTCTTCGGCTTCCCGCTATGACGGTTATCAGTCGCTTCCGTCCTATATCCGCTATGATGATTCGTTCTTCAGCCCCGTGATCGTCTTCAATAACTATCCGACGTCCTATTCGTATGATTCGGTCAATTCCGCCACTGCAGGAGAGCTGACGAGAATCGTCAACAAGGTATTCTCGTCTTCATCCTACTATTCGACCCTTTCCAGTGACAGGACGGACTCATATACCC
>CAVBWE010000048.1:0-2656 GCA_963598715.1 Sphaerochaetaceae bacterium
GAGAGCGCCTGCCTTACAAGCAGGATGTCACAAGTTCAATCCTTGTATCCTCCACTTAAGCCAGGTTGTCCTGGTATTTTTTTTGCCTCTTATCGACATCATGCTGTAAATGTTCTATTCTTTTATGGAGGATTATATGCAAGAAGAATTTCTTACCCGGTATACGCTTACTTTTGTCATTTATGCAGTCATCGGTTACATCTCGGAAGTGGTCTACTGCTCTGTGGGTCAGAGAAAGCTCGTAAACAGGGGTTTTCTTTATGGGCCGTGGCTTCCGATTTACGGATGCGGTGGACTCATAGTCAATATTTTCCTTATTCCTCTCAAGGCCTATCCTGTTCTTGTTTTCATCTTCGGCGTAATTCTGACAAGTATCGTTGAGTACATAGGTTCCTGGGCTCTTGAAAAGATTTTCTCCATCAAGCTCTGGGATTATTCAAAGCATTTCGGAAACATAAACGGAAGGGTCTGTCTTCTCAATTCAACGCTTTTCGGCGTGATGAGTATTTCTCTTGTCTACATTGTCCAGCCGTGGATTGATTCCCTTATAGCCACGGTGCCTTATATCTTCCAGTATTATACGGCAGAGCTTCTGAGAATACTTTTCACCATTGACCTGACGCTTTCCGTCATCAAGATGAATGCATTCAAAAAGGCACTGAGGGAAGCTGTGGCAAAGGCACGTGAAATCGAGAAAAAGGCACGAAGCTATGCAAAGGAGGGCCAGAGTGCACTTGCTTCCGAATACAGGGAGCGCATGGACAGGGAGATCCTCGAGTCCAGGATGCGTTTCTCCGTCATGTATTCTCGTATTCTCAAGGCATTCCCGAATGCTACTGCAAAGCGCAGGGAGATGAGGGAGCAGATTGAGAGAATGCATAAATGGGCTGAAGAAAGGAAAAATGCGGTGGCTCAGTACAAAGCAGAACTCAGGAACATGAAGAAGGAATACCGCAGGAAGGTTCAGGACATAAACAGGAGAAAGGGTGAAGATGAGCAACTATCGTGAGGTGAGGGACGCTGTCGGAAAGGAAAAAGCAGATGCTGTCCTCCTCTGCGTTTCAAAGACAAGGCCGATAGATGAGATAATGGATGCCTACAGGGAAGGCGCAAGATTCTTCGGCGAGAACCATGTCCAGGAAATCGAGGAGAAGTTCTCGTTTGTAAGACCTGAGGGCATGAAGGTCTTTCTCATCGGTCATCTTCAGAAAAACAAGGTAAGAAAGGCAGTAAGGCTCTGTGACAGGATAGAGAGCGTTGACAGCATTGAAGTGGCAGAGCTGATCAGTTCCGAGTGCGGAAAAATCGGAAAGACAATGGATATCCTGATTGAGTTCAACTCTTCCGGAGAAAAGCAGAAGTCAGGTTTTCTGACTGAGGAGGAAGTCATTTCCTGTGTGGAAAAGGTTTCCGCCATGCCCTTTGTGCACCTCATCGGCCTGATGACGGTAGGGCCGCTCGGGGGAGACAGGGAAAAAAACCGCATGGCATTCCGGAAAACGAAGGAACTCTATGACAAAATATCTTCATTCTGTCCCCTCTCCGTCCTTTCTATGGGAATGAGCGGCGACTGGAGGGAGGCACTCCTGGAAGGCTCGAATGAAGTTCGTATCGGAACGGCAATATTCGGAGAGAGGGATTACAGTAAATGAAGAAGGCTCTGGCGGTAATTCTTATTTTTTCTCTTTGCCTCTCATCCGTTTTTTCGGAGACGCTGAAGCAGAAGGCGCTCGGCTATGAGTACGAGGCCTATGAAAAGGAAGAGTTTCCCCTATGGACGAATGAACTCAGGCGCGGTGAGATTCTCTTCTTCGGCTCCTATGTCTTCACCATTCCGATATCCACACTGGTTCTTTCTTCTCTCAGAAGCGTTGATGCAATACCGTCCGGAACGACGGAGAAGAATGCTCTCCTGGCACTTACCTGTGCAACGGGAGTTTCGCTTTTTGTTGCGACACTCGACTGGATAATCGGGAAGGTGCAGAATTGAAAAAACATCATGAGTACTCCTTCACCTCTTCGGAATGCGGGAGGGTGGACAAGGTTGCATCTTCTTCTCTCTCCGTTCCGCGTTCAGTATTCTCGCTGCCGTCCCTCACTCTTTCCATCAACGGGAAGAAGGCCAGGAAATCATCGGCTGTACGCGACGGTGACAGAGTTGAACTAAGCTACGAGGAAGAAGTCTTTGAAGGACTCAGGGGGGAAGACATACCGCTGGATGTCATCTATGAAGACGAGGATATACTTGTAATCAACAAGGCCCAGGGAATGACCGTTCATCCCGGAAGCGGAGTATGCGAACATACTCTCTGCAATGCGCTTCTCCATCTTTACGGAGATGATTTCTCGACCGGTGATGATGATAATCGTCCGGGAATTGTTCACCGTCTTGACCGGGATACTTCCGGCGTCATGGTAATAGCAAAGACAAGACACTCCCAGGAGGAACTTTCCAGACAGTTCAGGGAGCATACGAACGAGAAATACTATGTTGCCGTTGCAAAGGGTTTCTTTACCCGGAATGACGGTGTGATTGACGGGAGAATCACCCGGGACAGAATGAACAGGAAGAAATTCTGTGTCACCGATAATAAAAGCGAGGGCAGGGATGCCCTGACAAGATACAGGGTGATAAGCCAGAACGGAAGGTATGCAT
>CAVBWE010000049.1:0-4185 GCA_963598715.1 Sphaerochaetaceae bacterium
AACTCAGGCCATCCTTCATCGATGCCACCTGGTCAGCGAGAACCTTTACATCCGGCTCGGCAAGCGTAATCAGAATTCCGAGTCCTATTCCGGAAAAGACCAGGAGCGGAACATTCTTCTTCTGTGTTATGAGGGCTCCCAGATGGTTTCCGACAGGGAGAAAACCGACATTGACTCCAAGCAGAAACAGTGTAAGCCCGAATATGACAAGCAGAGCAGAAAAGATGAACCTGGCAAAGGAAAGCGGCGTAAAGATGCCGAAAATCCAGCCCAGGAGAGAGGCAATGACGACAACAGGAAGGACAGACATCGCCACTTCCTTCAGCTGTTTGCGAAAACCCATGAAACCTCCTAAAAATACGTTTTTCTCAATATAACGGACAAAAAGCCGCGGCGACAACCGAAAAAAGAAAGAGAGCAGCAAAGAAACGGCAAGAGGAAATCAGTGCCTGACTCTTCCGGCCCTGTATCTTCCGAGAACGGCCAGACACATATCGGGAGAGTTGGTGATCAGTCCCTTCACGTTCCACGCCTCAAGCTGCCTCACCTGTTCCTCGCTGTTAATCGTCCAGGCATTGATGCCGACCGATTCCTTTTCCGCCTCGGCCACCATCTCGTCACTTATGCACCCGTAATCGGGATGAAGAAGAGCAATGCCGCATTTTCCGGCAAGAGAGGAAAGATGACGGACATTCATGGGGTGCTCGAAAAGAAGACCGCAGGGAACTTCCGGAAGGAGAGCACGGCAGCGCACGAGACTCAGCCAGTTGAATGACGAGAATATCACCCGGTCCTCTATGTGATACTTTCTTATCACAGCGGCAACTTTTTCCTCAATTGAGGGATAGTACACCACGCCCGTCTTGATTTCCACATCGGCCCTTATGCCGGTCTCGCTTATAAAACGGCAGAACTCGTCGAATGACGGAATGGTTGTATTGTACCGCCCGTTCTGCGTAAGGGAGGCAACAGTATGAGTCAGTTCATCGAGAGTGCAGTCCCCTACCATTCTGTCGATTCCTGCAGTACGGAGAAGACTTTCGTCATGTATCACGACAGGCTCCCCGTCCTTCGAGAGATGCACGTCCATCTCTATTCCGTCAGCACCGCTCTCGTATGCCTTCTCGAATGCAAGCATAGTATTCTCGGGATAGATAGCGGAAAAACCCCTGTGTGCCCATACATCCATTTCTTCACCTCGCTGAAATTATAGATGAAAACGGGAAGACGGCAAAGAGAGGAAAACGGCATGAGGAAAAAGAATCATGCACTTGTCTCCATCTTGTACTTCATTTGCGAAATGGCTATTTTTCAAGTCATGAAAACCGAAACACTGCCGGATATGCTTTTCAGCAAGGCCGATTTGAGAAAAATATACTTCCCGCTTCTCATGGAAACGCTTCTCACCACATCGGTGGGCATTGCAGATACCATGATGGTCGCTCAGGCGGGAGAAGCAGCCGTAAGCGGCGTCAGCTGCTTCAATTCGATACAGAACTTCCTTATCGCACTTTTCTCCGCATTCGGTACCGGAGGCAGTGTGATAGTCAGCCAGCTCATCGGAATGGGAAATGACGAACGGGCACGGTTTGCATCAAAGGAGCTGCTCTACCTGGCATTCTCCGTTGCCGTCATGGTTGCGGGAGTTTTCCTTGTATTCCGGGAAAATGTCCTGAGGCTCATATACGGAAACGTGGAGAAGGATGTCTTCATGGCGGCACTCGACTACTCTCTTCCCATAATACTTTCCCTTCCGGCCATGGCACTTCAGTCATCGCTTACTGCAGTTTTCCGGGCGCAGGGAAGGACACAGTCGACTTTTGTAGTCTCGGCAATCGGGAATGCGGTAAACATCATCGGCAATGCAGTCTGCCTCTTCGCATTCAGGATGGGTGCATACGGAGTGGGACTGAGCACGCTGATTTCAAGGCTCATAACAGCCACGGTCTTTCTGGTCCTCATACATTCGCCAAAGCTTAGAATACACATAGATTCCCTCCTGAAATTCCGCTTCGACATCAGGATGGCTTCGACCATCTTTTCCATAGCCCTTCCCTCCGGACTTGAAAGCTCCATATTCCAGCTGGGGAAGATTGTCATGATATCTACAATAGCAGCATGCGGGACGGCATCAACGGCAGCATTCGCCTTTATGGACAACATGGGAACCTTTGCAAACATAACAGGAACGGCCACGGGGCTGGCGCTGATGGTCGCGGCAGGTCAGAGCTGCGGAGCAGGACGCTACGATGAGGCAAGATGGTACACAGGATACTTCATGAGGCTCGCCTATCTCTCGATATTCCTTACCAGCGCTGTCCTCGCCTTTCTTCTGCCGCTTGCCATCAGGATATACGGCTACAGCGCAGAAACACAGAGCCTGGCACTCCTTGTCACATACGAGAACCTCATCATCCAGTGTCTGATCTGGCCGCTTTCATTTACGCTTCCCCAGATTCTCAAAAGCGCCGGAGATGTGACCTACACCATGCTTGTCGCGGTTTCCTCCATGTGGATTTTCCGTGTTCTTTCGGCGCGCGTACTCGGACTCTCGCTCGGCATGGGGCTCAGAGGCGTCATGTGGGGCATGTACATAGACTGGTCGGTAAGGGCAATCTTCTTCATCCTCCGCTACAGAAGCGGCAGATGGACGGAAAAGGGCATCGGAAAGGAAAATGTGGCCGACTAGTCTTTCATGCATTAGGATATCCGTATGAACAGTGAAAGAATCAGCGAAATCGTTGAAGAGCAGCGCAAATACTACAGGGAAGGAAGAACACTGTCACTCAAGGACAGGCTCAGTGCCCTCGACAGGCTCTACGAGGCTGTCGTCTCCTTCTCCCCAAGGCTCCGGGAAGCATTGAAAAAGGATCTCGGGAAAAGTGAATGTGAAAGCGACATGTGCGAAATCGGCCTCACGCTCAGCGAAATATCATACATCAGGAAGCATCTGGGAAAGTGGATGAAGGAGAAAAGGGTTACGACGCCGCTTGCACAGTTTGCCGCGCGTTCGTTCACACGGCCCCTTCCATACGGCTGCACGCTCATAATGAGCCCGTGGAACTACCCGGTTCTGCTGACCCTCGAGCCTCTTGCAGATTCCCTTGCCGCCGGAAACACCGCAGTGCTCAAGCCATCAGCATACTCGGAGAATACGACACAGGTACTCCGGGAACTTGTGGAAAGCACATTCGACAGGGGACTTGTCGCGGTCATTGAAGGAGGAAGAGAGGAAAATGAAAGCCTTCTTGACGAAAACTTCGATTACATCTTCTTCACCGGAAGCAGGAATGTCGGAAGAACCGTGATGGAAAAGGCTGCACGCCATCTTACTGCAGTGACTCTTGAGCTCGGAGGGAAAAGCCCCTGCATAGTAACCGAAAAGGCAGATATCACACTCTCGGCGAGGCGCATAGCATTCGGAAAACTCATCAACTGCGGCCAGACATGTGTTGCCCCGGACTATATCCTCGTCCAGAAAAGCGTAAGGGAAAAATTTGAAGAGGCACTGAAAAGGGAAATCATTTCGATGACCGGTGCAAATCCCCTGGATAATCCTGAATGGGGAAAGATCATAAACAGGAAGCATTTTCTGAGAATCATCTCCCTTATTGACGAAAAGAAGATCATACTCGGCGGCCGCAGCGATGAAAAAAAGCTTCAGATAGAGCCGACGGTTCTCAGCGGCGTCTCGGCGGATGACGCTGTCATGCAGGAAGAGATCTTCGGCCCTGTAATTCCGGTAATGGAATATGAAAACCTTGATGAGTGCATAAGAAGCATAAACGGAGGCGCCCATCCCCTCGCCCTCTATGTCTTTACATCCGACAAACGGGAGTCAGAGCATATCATGACACATACGCTCTTCGGTGGCGGATGCATAAACGATACGCTCATCCACCTTGCAACAAGCCATATGCCGTTCGGAGGAGTAAGGGAAAGCGGGATGGGAGGATACCATGGAAAAAGCGGCTTCGACACATTCTCACACTTCACGAGCATAGTCGATAAATACACATGGTTCGACAATCCGCTGCGTTACAGGCCGTACAGCGAGAAAAAGAGGCGGCTGATCAATTTTTTCCTGAAGTGAACTAGACACTCTCATGCAATTGGATTATAGTGTCTGCAGATTGGGCGGTTAACTCAGCGGGAGAGTGCCACCTTGACGTGGTGGAAGTCATA
>CAVBWE010000050.1:0-3196 GCA_963598715.1 Sphaerochaetaceae bacterium
CTCCGTTCTTCACGGTAACCTTATAGCTGACGACTTCGACATTGCTGTTGCAGGAGACAAATGCACAGAAAGAAACAATGACAGAAATGAGAATAAAGAGCGTCTTCTTCATCAGGCCCTCCACAGAGACTGGGATGCCCTGATTGTAAAGGAAACTTTACAGATAATCACGTAAAATCTTCAGTAACAGACTGTCACGCTGGCAATCGATCTCCGGAAACTCCTTCCCCATCATCCCGAAAGCTGTGTCATGACTCCGTCCCGCCAACGCACAGGAAAGCCGGCAATCTGTAAGAAAACTGAACCCGGCAGATTGTTTTCAAGAGAATTCCGGGCATTGGAGATTTCAGAACTCTGGCAGGGACGTTCTCCGAAGAGAGCGCATCTTACTCTCCGACAGCTCCACCGAGCCGTATCAATGATACCTCTAATGATACTGCCTTCAGACAACAGTGATGCAGCCCGAGAGTTTTCCTCCGTGTGGTGCCATTTTTCTGGGGATGCTACGACGTGGAGAGGGTGCTATGACACGCCATCGGTAATTGTATCATATCAAAGCCCTCCACCATAGGCAGAGGGCATGATTGATAGAAGAATCATTATTCAATGTCAATCCAGAATGCAGGCCGGACACCTAACTTCTCTTTTGCAGCAGTATCGGAAAAAACTTGCACCACCTGTAATGCACTAGGCATTATTTGCTTAGCCATTGTTGCTTCAGCCGCTGCATCGCGTAGCCAGCATCCATATTCCTGATTATCTCCAACAAATACGACACCCGCTGTACAATTATAATTTGTTGCCTCATCGGAAGACAGGAGGAAAATGTTTCCAATTTCACTCTCTCCAGTTGCAATCGAGACATTGCTGAGTCCGTACTGAGACACAAAGCCATTATCTCTTGCATCGTTCAACCAGGAATTAATCTTTGAATTAGCCCAGGAATAAGTATCTGTTTCGTTATCAGTATGAGCCATCAATACAAGCGCCTTTTCGCTGATTACTAATGCTTTCCGGTTTTCAATTTTCAGAACTTTCCAGGAAACAGCAGTCTCAGAATCCGGAAGTTTACCTAATGTCAGAGTATCACCTACTGCTGTACCTTCTGGTGCTCTTACCGGAACACTTGACGGAATTGTCGGGCTGAGGGTTACATCAACCGTCTTATCTCCTGCAATTGTAACTGTTGCGCTTCCAGAGATATTTGTTGTCATGCCATGCATAATGTATGCACTTCCGATTTCTTCAAAAACTCTTGCTTCTGTCTCATCATCGACATAAACCTTGATTCCGACCTTCTGTCTGCCTGATGCAACTCCAGATACTGAACCACTCCAGCTTGAGTCGCCTTCGGTAAGGTTGACAGTTTCTTCGCCGATTATCATTTCAACCTTTGTTATTGCATAAGTTTCTCCTTCCGGCTGCGAAATAGTCGTGAAGATCTCAAAATCAGCAGAACCTGTACCTTCGACATAGGTAAAAGACATCGGAACGCTGATGGTTGTGGAACTTGTCAGTTTTCCTGTCGTAGCCTCTCCCGTGAAAACAGCCTTTGTTCCTTCTGTCCTGTCGTCTTCGGACGCATATGCCTTGAGTTCAAACTTCCAGGAACCTGCGCTGAACGTCCTTGAACCTGACAAACCTTTTTCGTCTGACCAATTGGCAAATGTAGTCTGCTCTCCGGATTTGAAACCATCGTCATTCTTTGTAGCCGTATAAGTCCACCAGTAGTCCTCTACGCCTCCAATTTTGACGTTTGCTCCTCCCCAGGTTGCATCGCCGGTTACACTACAGGTATCATTATCTATGGCTCTTGCTTCAAGTTTGGAAAAGCGGACAGAAACCAGGTCATCCTGTGCCAGCGAATTCTGAGAACACGAAACGACCGCGACCATTGCCACAACGAGTAACAATCCCAACATGCATTTTTTCATAGTTTTCCTCCTCCAGTTTTACTGGAATATTTTCTTTTATTAACCAAAGCTAAATCTGATACGTAAAGGTTATCTGCCCGAAACCCAGATCCTCTCCTGTATCCGGATTCCTGTATAAGCACGTAAACGTGTAGGTACCGAGGTTATCGACAGTGATTACCCATTCACTGTTTTCGTTGAACTCCGGATTTATCTTTTGGGAGTTCAGGGCTAGGTCATATGAGACACCGCTCGTAGTATTCGGTCTGACGGCATATTTTCCTTCGCCGAGATCTGTAAAGGTGAAGCTGTACTGAACTTCCGATGCCAGGATGAAGTACGGAATATTGAAGCCGGATTTCGAGGGTCCGTCCTTCTCGCCTTCTTCAGGCTCGATGGGCGTTGCCGAGAACTTCGGAGCCACCGCTTCGTACAGGAAATACGGTTTTGAGTTTACGGTAACGGATGTTTTGAGATTTTCAATCTTTGCACCGGATACTATCCTGTTTCCCCTGCTGTCATACCAGGCTTCAAAATATGAGCCGTCTGTATCCGGGAAGGAAGGAAGAGATGTCAGATAGACCTTTGCATCGGGATCCTCACCTGCTATCCGGATCTCACTCAGATTCCTGAATTCGCCTTCGAAGCTGATAACCCCGCTTCCGACTATCGTGAGTCTCTTCAGGCTCTCCTTATTGCCGACAGCCCTATATAAGTCTTTTGCCGCCTCAGGGCTCAGGGTTAACTCTGAGGATTGAGGAGGTAAAGAGCTGACTCCGAGACTCTGACATGAGGAAGGTAGAAAAACTTCAGATACATTTGCAGCCTCAGCAAAGGCATTGGAGTTGATTGCCATTATCCCGTCCTTGATTTCCAGCGTTCCTGTCAAGGCACGGGCGTCTTCCGGATTTTCAAACCCGTTGATGACGGCAACCGTATATTCCTTTCCGTCTATTGTGCAGACGGGAGGATATATCATATCACTTGTTTTGAATGTTACCTGGGCATAGTTGTCTTCGAAAGGTTCAAGGATGCAGTATTTCGAGATATAATCTTCGATTGAACCGCTGTCATCATTGCAGGAAATGAATAAGCATACTACTGCGAGAACAAATGCCAGCAGTAATACCCCCCCCAGACTGTCCTAAAATACTTTTCCAGAACGATTTAAGGCCCAAAAACAGGCCCCCTGACGAGGTCTGGAAGGCACCTAGGACGGCTTCTGAAGGGCCGTTTCTGCGAAGAAGCAGGAATCCGGGTATAAAAAATCGACCTTTTATTGG
>CAVBWE010000051.1:0-2703 GCA_963598715.1 Sphaerochaetaceae bacterium
GTAAAAGATGTAGTCGCTGTGCGCACTGTCAAATCCTGCAAAAAGCGAAAATACAAGAGACAGCATAACTGTAAATAAAACAAGTTTCTTCATATTACTTCCTTTAAGGATGATATAGATTTCATAACAGAAAACCCCGCCAGTTTTCTGAACGGGGTCCTGATCGCAAGCGGAACTTACTTCCTGATGAGGGCGAAGAAATGTTCGTTTGTTTCTTCCGGGTCGTTCGTACAGATGAGATCCCTGACAAGGCCCTTGTCCCTGTAGTACTTGATGAGAGGCTCTGTCGATTCCCTGTAGACGTCAAGCCTGTGCTTTATCGCCTCGGGCTTGTCGTCATCTCTCTGGATGAGAACTTCTCCCGTCTCATCATCCCTTCCCTCAACCTTCGGCGGATTGAACAGGATATGATACGTTCGTCCCGTACTCATGCACATTCTTCTTCCGCTGAGTCTCTTGATTATTTCCTCTTCACTCAGGACGAAGTTGATGACCGCATCAATCTCTGTCATCGAAGAAAGTGCGTCAGCCTGTGCTATCGTGCGGGGAAAACCGTCAAGGATGAAACCTGCTGCACAGTCTTCTTCCCCAAGACGGTTCCTGACCATCTCGATTGTGACCTCATCAGGAACAAGCGAACCCGAAGCAAGAATCGCCTTGACACGCTTTCCCAGCTCGGTCTCGTTCTTGATGTTTGCCCTGAACAGGTCTCCTGTCGAAATATGCGGTATGTGAAGATAATCCTTTGCAACCGCAGCTATCGTACCCTTTCCGGCACCCGGAGGGCCTAAAAATACAAGATTCATAATTTAATCCTCACTTCTTCCATTCTAAACGGAAAATGCCCGGAAAGGAAGAGTGCTGTCACCCGGAATTGAAGAAAGAGAGATATGGATGGAGAAAAGTGATATATCCCCATCTACCAAATAAGATGGAATTGGTTTAAATTATGGAACAAGGAGAAAAGAATGAGTAACAGAATAATCCTTCACGCCCAGGATCTGGACGGCTTTCTCGACGAAAACGACAAAAAAAGCATAGAGACAGTCCGTGCTCTATACCAGAAAAGCCTTGATGCATGTTCACTTCTCGAAAAGAACGAGAATGACGATAAAGCAAAAAATGACCTGACGGAAAGTGCCGCGGAAATAGGCGCATTCCTGAAGAATGTATGCTCCTCGAACAGCCGCATACACGTTTATTCCTTCGAGACGCCGCGTGAACAGCACGCTGAAGCCAGCAGGATAATCGCCAAGCTCAGAAACCCGAAAACCGGGCACGAGGAATTTCTCTACTACATTCAGAGGGCTTACGAGCTGATGTTTGCCGAATCATTTGCAGACATGAACCTCAACAACAAGAGAAGCATGATCCAGGCTACCCCTGTCACGAACCCCTGCAGGAACTATGCAGTTCACAGGATTCCCAACATCGATGAACTTGCACACTCCTCCGTCATGTGCGTAATGCTGCGCGGAGCACTTCTGCCAAGCATGATCATATCCAAGGAATTCCAGGACTATTCATCCGATGACACGATAACTCCGTTCGCCCTTTTCAAGATCAAGAGGGACGAGAGCAAGAAGGAGAGCAACATGGACTATGTGCTCGATCTCGACCGCTCGTTCTTCGACATAGAGAAGCTTGAGGGCAAGGACCTTATTTTTGCTGACCCGATGAACGCAACCGGCGGCAGTCTCGTAACGATTGTGAAATACCTCAAGGAAAGAGGCGTCAGACCGCGTTCAATAAAGTTCATAAATGTAATATCCGCCCTCAAGGGAGCATTGAGAATCACCAGGGCCATTCCGGAAGCGGAAGTCTACACGCTCTGGATGGACCCTGTACTCAACGAGCAGGCATACATTCTTCCCGGACTCGGAGACGCCGGTGACAGACTCAACGGAATCGACATGGGACCGGAGCCGAGAAACATGATTCAGCTCATTGCAGACTACGGTTCAACAATCGTGAATCTCTACAGAGATCAGGTCATCGAAATTGAAAAGACTGTTCTCGGCTAGTCTCATCCTCCTTGTTATTCTCTTCTCCTCCTGTGTGACGGAAAAAAAAGCGCAGGAGGAGGACAGCGTTGAAAGAATGTATAACGCGATTTATGCTTCCTGCGTTGCGGGAGACTGGCCTGATGTAATCAGATCCTCGGATGAAGCGCTCTCCGTCTACCCCCGTCATACGAGGTTTCTCAAGACAAAGGCTCTGGCATTGAGAGAAACGGGACAGAAAAAGGAATATGTTGCCACCCTTGAGGAAATCATCAGAAGGGAACCGTATGACGAGAGTTTACGGAATCTTTATCTTGACACACTCGTACTTTCCGGAGAAAAGGAAAAGGCCCTCTCCTTTTCGGAGAAGACCATCATTCTTTTTCCTGAAAACATGAAGGCTCTCTCCGTACTTAAGGGAGAAAGCGGATTCTATTCATACCTTTTCAAAGAAATTTCCGGGTCTCAAGTCTGACAAGCCTGTCACATTCCTCGTTGCCGTCTATTCCTGCGTGTCCCTTAACCCAGTTCCATGAGACAGAGAGGTCTGAATTGAGTCTGTCCAGCTCCGTCCAGTATTCGACATTCTTGACAGCACCCTTTGCGCTTGTCCTCCATCCGTTTTTCTTCCACGAATGAATCCACTGTGTAATCCCGTTCTTCACGTACTGACTGTCGGTGAGGATTGTAACGTCCGTCC
>CAVBWE010000052.1:0-20577 GCA_963598715.1 Sphaerochaetaceae bacterium
GGTGAAAAGAGCATACAGGATGTCGGCCTTGAACTCTACAGCATGATTCTCGACGTGGCAGGCGGGAAAAAGACCGAAGCCGAGAAACTGGGAATCTACAATGACCTGATAATCGACAATCCGGCCCCGATAACATAAGGCGGAGCCGGCTGGAGCTGTTTTCACAGCGATTCAACAGAAAAAAGAGACAGAAGCTCAAATACCGTCTAACTGCCGGACCTCATTCTCCTCAGGTATTCATCCCTGAAGGACATCAGGACTTCCTGGACTTCACTGCTTCTGTAGTCACTGTATGTCCATGGGAAGGAAACAAAGCCATGGTTCTGGTAAATCAGCGTGACCTCTGCATAGAGCCTGCGGCCTATTGCAATGCGGTGTGAACGGTTCTTCGTTGTTGCAAGAATGACCGAGGCAGCACTCATGGTCCCGGGATCGAGGTTTATCTTTCTTCCGCCGTTCTCAACCCACCTTTTCTCAATTCTGTCAGTAAACAGCTTTGCATCGGCAAGGGCATCGGGAGAAATAAGGTTATGAAAGGATATGAAGAATCTCTCTATCCCCTCTCCCATCTCAGGAACATAGTAATCAGTATAGCTGAACGGAATGGAAGGAGAGACACAGTCTATCGGACCGAACTCCGCCTCAAGAGAAGTTCTGAGCTCCTCCGGGAATCCCCTTGTAGAGAGGACACCACAGAAGAGCATTACCTTTTCGTAGTCTTTCTCAATCATCAGTCAAGCCCGTTCTCATAGACTCCGAGAAGCCTGAAATTCTCGGTTGCTTTCTTTATTTCGGAACAGGTTTCGCCGAACTTCCCGTAATCCGGAATAAGAACATCGACATAGAATGTATACTCCCAGGGTTTTCCCTGAATGGGCCGGCTCTCGAGTTTCTGCATATTGAGTCCCCTCTGATAGAAGACTTCAAGAACCTTCATCAGGGCTCCCGGCTCATCGGATACGCTGAAAAGCATGGAGGCCTTTTCCCTCTTCCTTGCTGCGATCGGGCCCTTCTCGGCATTCTCCTCACGCGTCATCACATAGAAACGCGTATAGTTGCAGGGATTCGTTTCTATTGACTGATGTATGATTGCCATGCCGTTGTAGACTGCTGCGGGAGCACCTGCGATTGCGGCAGATGTCCTGTCTCCGCCCGCTTTGACGAAGGCAACTGCACCGGCGGTGTCGAAGAAGGGGATGATCTCGGCTTCCGGGAAATTAGTTTCAAGGAATTCCCTGCACTGCGCAAGAGCCTGCGGATGGGAATAGATTTTCCTTATCCCGCTCTCCTTCACTCCGGGAAATCCTATCAGGTTATGCACTACCCTGACCTCCGTCTCACCGACAACAGTCAGCTCGGAGTGCATCTTGATGAGATCAAGCGGATCATAGACTGCGCCTCCAAGGGCATTCTCAACAGGAATGACGGCAAATGTTGCCGTTCCGGCCGACACTGCATCAAATGTATCCGAAAAAGAGTGACATGGAAGAACGCTGACATCCTCCGCAAAGAAGCGTCTTGCAGCAAGTTCCGAAAATGCTCCCCTCTCCCCCTGGAAGGCAACTACAGTCTCATCCGTTCCGGAGGCATTTTCGCATGTTGCGGAAGCATCGGTTATTGATGAAGGAACCCTTCTGGGTATTTTCTCAAGGGTCTTCCCGATTACCGGAGCGATTGCCTGTATATCTCTCATCAGCTTCTCGAACTGCTCGGGATAGAGCGACTGAGGTCCGTCGGAAAGAGCCTTCTCAGGATGGTTGTGAACCTCCACTTCAATTCCGGATGCTCCGGAAACGAGAAGTGCCAGGCTCATCGGAGCAACCATATCCCGGATTCCGGTCGCATGGGACGGATCGCCGATGACAGGAAGATGACTGAGCTTGTGAACTGCAGGAATGGCTGAACAGTCGAGGGTATTCCTGGTCATCTTCTCATATGTCCTTATTCCCCTCTCGCAGAGGATTACCTTGTCCGTACCGCTCGACATCAGATACTCGGCAGCCATGAGCCACTCCTCGATTGTGGCAGCAAGCCCGCGCTTGAGGAGAACGGGCATTCCCGTCTTTCCGACAGCCTTGAGAAGCTCAAAGTTCTGCATGTTCCTCGCGCCGATCTGGAAGATGTCAACATAAGCCGACATCATATCCACATCAACAGGGGAAACGACCTCGGAAACAATAGGCATCTCAAATTCATCACCGGCCTTTCTCAGAAGCTTCAGTCCTTCCTCCCCCAGTCCCTGGAATGAATAGGGAGAAGTCCTCGGCTTGAATGCGCCGCCGCGAAGTATCACGGCACCGGCCTCCCTTACGCTTTCGGCTATCTGCATTATCTGGTCATATGACTCGACAGCGCACGGACCGGCCATCACGCTTATCCTGTTACCGCCGATAGACACGCCCCGTACCTTTACGACAGTATCTTCCTTCTTCAGCTCACGGGAAGCCAGTTTGTAAGGTTTTGAAATCGGAATGACATTGTTCACACCGGGAAACAGTTCAACGGTCCTCGGATCTATGCTGTGTGTTCCGACCGCTCCAAGTACGGTCTCGTTCTCCCCGACGATTTCGCGGACAATGAATCCCTGTCCCTTCAGGAATCCGGTGACTTTATCTTTTTCCTGTAAGGTAATACCCTTCTTTAGTACGACAATCATGCTAAGAATGATAATCCATTGGCCCCTGTCTTACAATTGGAGTAAAAGTGTTAAGCGAAAAATATGTATCTTCCCTCTTCTCTTCATTCACCCGGAAACTTGATGAAATCGGCTTCCCGATTCCGGCTGTCGGACTGATTGCAGAGGAGGATAACTCGCCGTACCGTATCCTGGTCTCAACCCTGATATCACTCAGAACACAGGACAAGGTTACTCTTTCTGCGTCCAGAAGACTTCTGGAAAAAGCTCCGACCGTTGATAAACTATATCTTCTCACGGTAGAAGAAATCAGAAATCTGATAAAACCATGTGGATTTTACCTTCGTAAGGCAGAGCAACTTAAAGAAATCGCCCGAATAATCGTAGAGGAAAACAACAATGAAATTCCTTCACGGAAAGAGGCGCTGACTTCTCTTCCCGGCGTCGGAACAAAAACCGCAAATCTCGTACTTAACCTCAGCTTCAATAAAGAGGCCATCTGCGTGGACTGCCATGTCCACGAGATTTCAACGAGGCTCGGATGGACGGACGAAAGGACTCCCGAGGAGACGGAAAAGGCGCTTGAGAAGATTCTTCCATCCCGCTTCTGGATTGAAATCAACGAACTCTTCGTCCGTTACGGACAGAGTATCTGCACATCGGTCTCTCCCCGCTGTTCCATCTGTCCTCATGAAAAGGAATGCCCGAAGAAAGGAGTGGACAGAAGAAGATGATAAAATGCATTGTATTTCTCGGTAACCCGGGAAAGGAATATGAAAGGACGAGGCATAACGCCGCTTTTCTTCTCTGTGACTTCATTTACGGAAAGAAGGAAGGTCAGGAGAAGTTCCACTCCATATATTTTCAGGACGGCAACATCAGGATTCTGAAGCCCAGGACGTATATGAATCTCTCCGGAACAGCCGTAAGCGGGTGTTCATCATTCTTCAAGCTTAAAAGGGATGAAATCATGGTCGTTCATGACGACATCGAACTGAAGCAGGGAGAGGCGAGAATACAGAAAGGCGGCGGAACAAGGGGACATAACGGGCTCAGGGACATACGCGACAGACTTGGCGGGGAGGATTTCTTCCGCCTGAGAATAGGAATCGGACGCCCCGTTCACGGAGACGTGAGGCTCTTCGTCACAAGTGTGTTCACCGGTGATGAGATGATAACCATGTCACAGCTGTTCAGCCTTATCAAAAGAAGCTGGCCTCCATGTGCAGAAGAAAAAGTCTTTAAAATATAATATCCAACATTCTTCGTGATATTGAATGGAGATATACTTCCTGTGCTGTGTTACAATACCAGACATAAGACACACATAAGGGAAGAACATGACTAACCGAGATCTCAGAATTGCCAGAATAACCCGCGACATCATCTCATATGACGCTCCTGTATTCCAGACGGAATCAGGTCCCGGCTCCTTCTATCAGGAAGCTGCCTCACTCAGCTACAGATACAATCAGGAGATGAAGAAAACAGGCAAGGACTTCTCATATGTCTCAGCCGGGCTTCTGAATGCCGGAGCAACCCTGCACTACGTCTACCAGACCATTCTGTCCTGTCTTCTTGCAGAAAGCGACAGGGACTTCTTCCTCAGAAGAATACCGACAGTCGAAAGCAATGATGAACTCAGGGACGCCCTCGGATTCTACTCCAGGGAATTCCCGACTGAAATAGAGGATGAAAGAACGCAGGAGGAGGACATGAGGGGATACTTCATCCATCAGGTCATCCTCCAGAACAGGGCCCTCGTGAAGGCAGCAAAGCCGTTTGTTGCACCCGACTCCCTCCAGCTGCCGTCCTCCTTCAGGGCTCTCTCCTCCGTGCTCTCGTCCTTCGTGAAGGATGATCTGAGAAACGGTGAACCCAACCTCGATGATGTCTTCACATTCCTCTCCATGCCGGCCCGCCTCTATCCGGATTCACTCCTCGATCAGCTTCAGTACATATTGAGGGAATGGTCTGACATGCTTCCGGAATCGTTCATAAGAATGCTCAAGTCGTCAATCGACTACATAAACGAAGAGCAGAAGGACAGAGGAGCACCGGGACAGGGCGGACCTGTCAACATTCCGGTCATGGACTATTCCTCCGAAGCGAATGAATACGAGGCATTCTCATCCGACTCGAACTGGATGCCCTGCGTGGTGATGATTGCAAAGTCTACCCTGGTATGGCTTGACCAGCTGTCCAAGCAGTACGGTCATCCGATAACTTCCCTCGATCAGATTCCGGACGAGGAACTTGATATAATGGAAAAGCGGGGAATCACGGCACTCTGGCTCATAGGACTGTGGCAGCGCAGCGAAGCCTCGGCAACAATCAAGCACCTCTGCGGCAACCCGGATGCCGTGGCTTCGGCATACTCGCTGAAGGATTACGACATCTCACCTTCCATCGGAGGATGGGAAGCGGTGTACAATCTCAGGGAGAGATGTGCCAGAAGAGGCATAAGGCTTGCCTCCGACATGGTTCCGAACCATACCGGAATAGACGGAAACTGGGTCTATGAACACCCCGACTATTTCATATCGCAAAGCTATCCTCCCTATCCTTCATATACATACAACGGACCTGATCTTTCGTCGAACCCTTACTGGGAAGTAAAGATTGAAGACCATTACTATGACAGGACCGATGCCGCAGTGACATTCCGCATGAGGAACCGGAATACAGGTGAAACGAAATATGTTTTCCATGGAAATGACGGAACAACAATGCCCTGGAACGACACTGCACAGCTCGATTATCTTAATCCCGAGACCCGTGAAGCTGTCATCCAGAAGATTTTGCATGTTGCAAGGAACTTCCCGATCATTCGTTTCGATGCGGCAATGACACTTGCAAAACGTCACATTCAGCGCCTCTGGTATCCTAAACCCGGAGAAGGCGGCGATATACCCGGAAGAGCTGACCATTCACTCGAGGACAGCGTCTTCAACGCCAGGATTCCCGAGGAATTCTGGAGAGAAGTCGTGGACAGGGTCAAAGAGGAGGTGCCGGATACTCTTCTTCTTGCCGAGGCATTCTGGATGATGGAAGGATATTTCGTAAGGACGCTGGGCATGCACAGGGTATACAACTCTGCATTCATGAACATGCTGAAGAATCAGGAGAACAGGAAATACAGGGATTCAATCAAGAACACGCTGATATTCGAACCGGAAATCCTCAAAAGATACGTCAACTTCATGAACAATCCCGATGAAGATACGGCCATCGCCCAGTTCGGAAGTGACGACCGGTACTTCGGAATATGCACCCTTCTCTCCACACTTCCGGGACTGCCCATGATCGGCCACGGCCAGATAGAGGGCTACAGGGAAAAGTACGGGATGGAATATCAGAGGGCATATTACGACGAGAAGCCGAACCAGTGGCTCATAAACGAACACGAACGCAGGATATTCCCTCTCTGGAAAAAACGCTATCTCTTTGCAAATGTCGACAACTTCAACCTCTATGACTGCATCGGTGACGGCGGTATCGTCGAAGAAAGCGTCTACGCCTTCGTCAACGGCTCGGGACGCGAACGCACGCTCGTACTTGTAAACAACCGCTATGAAAGGGCCGGCGGCAGAATAAGCATTTCGTCCCCCAGGCTGGTGAAAAACGGAGAGGACAGGAAGTGTGAGACAATCTCCCTTGCCCGGAATCTCCTCCTGACCTACAGCTCCAACAGTTTCTGTCTCATGGATTCTTTCCAGGATTCAATGACATACATCGTACCGTCGATGAATATGTATGAAGGCTATTCATTCTCCCTCAACGGATATGAATCCAGGGTATTCTGGAATATCAGGGAAATCGAGGATACGGACGGTTACGTCAGGAAGCTCTATGAAGAATACGGAGAGAAGGGCATCCGTAACTTCAACAGGGCGCTTTCCCTGATGAAGCTTCAGCCGGTATACAACGCAATAGATGCCATAAGGCGGCCGGAAACTCTTGAAAAGATAGCATCCCTTGTGAGCGGAAAGGCCTCAAAGGAAGACGAGAGGGAGCTTCTTCTGATCCTTGCAGAGGCATATTCCATGCTTTATGAAGCATATTCATCAATGGAGGAAGCGACAAAGGGACAGCTCGGACTCAAGCCCAAGGATGTCAGCCCGCAGCCCGTCATCAAATTCGTAAGATTCCTCGGCAAGGCATTCGGAGAAAAGGGACCGAAAGTGTTCCCGTCATGGTCGAGTCTTGACAGCACACTTCCCCTCATGATTGCCGCATCCTTCACACTGATTCCCTTCTCGGACGAAAACACTCCGAAAGCACTCATGAAAACGGCGGACTGCCTCATGCTCACGGAATTCTTCTCCAGTGCACTGGACGGTCTCTCGCTGGATGAGAAGAAGAGACGCGCCCTGATGCATCAGGCTTCACTCTTCATTTCCGCAACCATGCTCATAAGAGACGAAATGAAGGATGCACGTCCTATCGAAATACTCTCGTGTCTTCTCAATGATGACAGCGTCATGAACCTTACCGAGTGTAATGAATATCAGGATGTAATCTGGTACAATAAGGAGAGCATGCAGATGACAATGCTTGTCTGTACGCTTGCATATGCGGCTTCCTCTGACAGAAGCAGTGCGGACGTCGATTCTTTCGCCAGGACACTGTTCGAGAAGGAATTTGCAAGCGGCTACAGGCTTTCCCAGCTTCTCAAAGGATGAGAAACGAGAATTGACCTCTGACATGATTGAGGACTAAACTGTGAGAATGGAAACTTGGCTTACATATTCGGCGGCGTTTCTCCTTGGCGGAGCAACGGCGATTGCATTTCCGAACCAGACGGTCTTCTCGTCCGTCATGACATATCTGACAGCTTTCATTACCTCCGCCGGAGTCTTTCTCTTCATACCGGTTTCTTTCATAACTGCTGTATCCGGCGTCGCCTCTCTCAGAAAGGATAAAGTCGGGAGAAAAGTATTCGGAGTGAATTTACTCTGGGCCGTGTTTACGACACTGCTTCTTTCGCTTCTTGCTTTTCCCCTGTCCGGAATTCTCGATTTCACATTCCCCGCTGCACCGTCGGCTGACGGCGACAGCATCGCCATGCTCAATGCATATACTTCATCCCTTGATCCTCTCGGTGTGATTTCACTGATGAACAGCATCTTCCTTCCACTGTTTCTTCTTGCCGTTGCATTCGGGAAAGCCCTCACTCCATCAGCAGACATAATAAGGCCGGCATACACGGTGATGAATTCTTTCTCGGAAGTGATGTACAGAATGGAACGGGTCATCTCATATTTCGGTGCATTCTTCGTCTATATCGCATCTGCATCATTCTTCCTGGGCCTCATCGGTAATGATGCTTTCATGACTTTCCGGTCGTTCTTCATGGACATGGCGCTGTCTTGCCTTGCACTGATTCTTGTCGTACTTCCCGTCCTTTTCGCCTTTTTCACCCGTTTCAGGAAAAACCCCTATCCGGTTATAGGACGCAGTCTCTCCACCATGCTTCTTGCTTTTGTCAGCGGCAACATATTCCTCTCGTCTCTTCAGGGGCAGTCCATCACAAGGCAGAGTCATGGGGTACAGAAAAGGATAGTAAGCGTTTCAACCCCTCTCGGAATTCTCATCACCAGAGGAGGAACAGGCTTCGTTTCAACAGTAACCGTGCTGTCTGTCCTGAAAAGCCTGAATGCTTCCATTCCGGCCACGGCAGCTCCCGTCATAATCCTCTCCGTTTCACTCCTCACCCTTCTGAGTTCCATGAGTGCAGGCAGTGAAACGGCAGTCGTCACCATTCTTCTCTTCAGGCTTCTCAACATAAATGTATACGGCATGGAAGCCTCAGTGATTGCATTGCTTCCGTTTTTGAACGCTGCAGCGGCAATGATTGACTCCGTTCTCATAACGATGTCATCCGTCATTGCTGCGAAAGCTACCAGAACAGATATCACAGTACCTCTGAGGGATGCTCTCTGATGCAGAACCAGAACAGAAAAACACTGCTCTACCAGATTCTATTACAGGCCCTGATAACTTTCCTGTACGCATTCGGTTTCGTCCGGATACTCGTATGCGAGGCTCAGACCGGCGGCCTGGAAGCTCTTGTGGTACCTCTCGGGAAATATCTTCCGATGCTTGTCATTCTCATATGTTCGCTGCTTCCTCAGGCTTCGCTGATGATCAAGCACAAGCTTCACAGCCAGGATGGTGAGATACTTCCCCTGCTCTTCACTGTTGTGGCACTTCAGGCCAGCATGATTACGCAGGATGCCGTCGACGCTTTCGGATATTACTTTGAATTTCCACTCGAACTGCTCGTTATCCAGCGTTTCTCGCTTCTCGGAGCGGCATCGATGTTCCTTCTTTCCTCCCTCAGATACTTCGGCCTCTCATCATCACATATTAATCTGTACAATGCGGCTTTTCTTTCGCTGTCATTCCTCATTGCTTCCCTTATACCCGTTTCCTCATATCACGGAGTAACGGAGCTTTTCTCATCGCCTTATGAAGTCTATCTCCTGTTTATCATAAGCGTTGTCTATTCAATCACGATTCTGACATTCATCATAGTCGCAATAAAGGATAAGACAGCCCTCAACATAAGAAGATCTGCGTCCTTCATATTCCTGTGCACAGGCACCTATCTCAGTCACCTCAACTCATTCGGAACAGGTGTTGCGTCAATCGTGCTGTACCTGACCGGCACTCTGGTACTGATGGTCAATGCAGGCGACAGCTTCTGATCAGGCCATTGAAAAAGAGCCATGACGAAAATCATGACTCTCTTCATGTATCACATGGTTTCCCCTAACTTTTCAGAATGGGGAAACATGAGAATTATTTCTTCAGATTGATGACGGACCTGTCATAATCGGAAGGAGCATCAAAACCGAGGAAGTTCATAAGCGTTGCCGGAATCGAGGAGATTCCGAGACCGCTGTTCAGAGTTGTGGAGTATTCACCATCATAGCACGGATCGTAAATGATGCACGGCACGGGATTCAGGGAATGACTTGTCTTGCTCTTCGGCTCCCCGTTGGCCTTCAGTTTCACTGATCCGTCCTTTGCATGCTCATACATGTCATCCGCATTGCCGTGGTCTGCCGTGATGACCATGACCCCGCCCTGCTTTGCAACTGCACGTGCAAGCCGCCCAAGCTGGAGATCCATAGCCTCCATGGAGCAGACAACAGCTTCATAGACGCCTGTATGTCCCACCATGTCTCCGTTCGGGTAATTGAGTTTTATGAGATCCCACTTTCCGCCTTCGATTTCGCTGATGACCCTGTCAGTGATATCGGCACACTTCATCCAGGGCCTCTCCTCAAACGGAACGATGTCAGACGGAATTTCCACATACTCTTCCAGCCTGTCATTGAATTTGCCGCTCTTGTTACCGTTGAAGAAGTACGTTACATGACCGAACTTCTGGGTCTCTGAAATCGAGAACTGTCTTATTCCGCTTGCGCAGAGATATTCAGCCATGGTCCTGTCGATAGCCGGAGGCGATACAAGATACTGAGAAGGAATATGAAGATCTCCGTCATATTCCATCATTCCTGCATATTCTACAGAAGGGAATCTCTTCCTGTCGAATTCCTTGAGGTCCTTTTCCTGGAAGGCGCGTGAAATCTCTATGGCACGGTCACCACGGAAATTGAAGAGAATGACGGAGTCACCGTCCTCGATTGTTCCCACGGGCTTTCCGTTTTCGGCAATCACGAACGGAGGAAGATCCTGGTCGATTGCGCCGGTCTCGCTGCGGAGGGTTTCAATTGCCTCATGGGCAGATTCAAAATACCTTCCTTCTCCGAGAACATGTGTCTCCCATCCCTTTCTGACCATATCCCAGTTGGCATTGTAGCGATCCATTGTGATGACCATTCTGCCACCGCCGGATGCGATGCGTGCATCAAATGTTCCGTCGGCAGAAAGCGACTTGAGGAACTCCTCAAACGGATCGAAGTAGTCGAAGGCACTCATCTCTCCGACATCCCTTCCGTCAAGAAGGGCATGAACCCTTACCTTCTTCACTCCTTCCTTCCTGGCTTCTGTTACCATTGCCTTCAGGTTGTTGATGTGGGAGTGGACGTTTCCGTCGGAAAGCAGTCCGATGAAATGGAGTGTTGAACCGTTCTTCTTCGTATTCTCCACAAGTTTCTTCCATGTTGCTCCCTCAAACATCTTTCCGCTTTCTATTGACGAAGCCACAAGCTTTGCACCCTGGTCAAATACACGTCCGCATCCCATTGCATTGTGTCCGACTTCGCTGTTTCCCATATCCTGGTCCGTCGGAAGTCCTACTGCCGTTCCGTGCGCCTTGAGCTTTGTCCAGGGGCAGGATGCATAGAATCTGTCCAGATTGCCGGTCACTGCATTGAGGACCGCATCTCCCTCACTGTATTTACCGAATCCGACACCATCCATGATGACAAGGACAACCGGTCCGTTCCTTTTTATGATTCCATTCTTCTTTAAAGGTTCAACCATATATGACTCCTTTGAGAAATTATCTCCATCTTCCATCATTCTGATTCATTATAAAATGTTGGTCTAGCCTCTCACAATCGGTGAGGTCGCCTCCTCCAGCCACGGCTTGCTCTCTTCAAAGACATAGTCCACAAGCTGCTCACGGATCCACTGATGATATGCATTCACCTGCTGTATTTCAATGTCAGTGAGATATCTGACATCTATGAGCTTCTTCTCGTACGGGACCATTGAAAGAACCTCGAAGTTATAGAATTCGCCGAATTCGGACCTGCTGAAACTCTGCACGGCAATCAGGTTCTCGATTCTTATTCCGTAACGCCCTTCCTTATAGACACCGGGCTCATCGGAAACGACCATTCCTGTCTCAAGCGGTACATTCACAAGGCGTGAGGAAATATTCATCGGACCTTCATGTACATTCAGCCGGCATCCCACTCCATGACCCGTTCCATGCATGTATGTCTCGCTTGAACACCAGAGAAACTGCTTTGCAAGGACATCGAGCTGAGCACCTATCGTCCCTTTCGGGAAAATTGACCGGGCAAGGGCAAGATGCCCCTTAAGCACAAGCGTGTAGTCCTTCTTCTCATCTTCGGTGGCTTCTGATCCGAAGAGAAGGGTTCTTGTAAGATCCGTCGTCCCGAACTCGAACTGGCTTCCGGTATCGAGAACAAGCAGTCCATGCCCGCTGACAGTCATGTCGGATTCTTCAGACGGGCTGTAATGGACAATAGCGCCATGTGCGCCGAATGCACTGATAGGCTCGAAGGACGGCCCAAGATACCCTTCCATCTTCTTTCTTTCCTCTTCGAAGCGGTGCGCTATCCCGGTCTCCGTATATGACCCGAGCGGATCAATTCCGGCCATGAAGTTGACAAAGGCTACACCGTCAAGGAAATGAGCCCGTCTCATTCCCTCCATCTCGACAGGATTCTTCCTTGCCTTGAGGTTTGTCGTGATGTCCGTATCATCGGTATTCTTCTTTTTGCACAGAACATCGGAGAAACTGTAGTTGACCTTCTTTGACGAGTAGAGGCCCTTTCCCCTTCCTGCCAGTTCTGCAAGGTCCTTTCCCGCATCCTCATAAGGTCTTATTTCAAAATCCTCCCTGACCTTTTCAAGAAGATCACTGTCAAAACGCTTTTCGTTGACAAACAGAACTGCCCTTGACAGCGATATGAAGGCATATGACATGAAGACAGGATTGCATGGTATATCATCGGCACGCAGGTTCGTAAGCCATGCAATATCATCAACCGATGCGATGAATGTCCACTCGACTTTCTTCTGCCTCATCTTGAGTCTGACGAAGTTTATCTTTGCCGCCCTCGTGAATCCGGCGTACTCATCCGCCATGCTCACGCATCTGCTGAACGGCAGTGCCGGCCTGTCCTTCCACACAGATACGAAATAGTCATCAGTCGCAGTGAGGACTACGCCATTTGCCTTGAGGGCCTTTTCCATCTCCCTGAAGTCAAAAACCGATATCGTTGACCTGTCAACTCCGACAGATGTCTTCTTCTCCATATTGTGGCACAGCCACTCGAGAGGCGTTTCAACACCCTCCATTCCCTGCTTCATGAGAATGTACTGTGTTCCCTTTATCTGTTCCTCCGCCTGGATGTAATAACGTGAGTCCACCCACAGAAGCGCCTTGTCAGAGGTTATGATGACTGTTCCCGCAGAGCCTGAAAATCCCGATATGAACTCCCTGGTGCGCCACCTTGGAGCAACGTATTCACTCTGGTGAGGGTCCGTACCCGAGATGTACCAGGCATCAAGACCGTCCTTTTTCATCATCTTTCTGATTGAATCAACTCTTTCGTTTATCATTTTGTTTTTTCCTTATAAGACTGACTGATATCAACAGCAGGGCTCCTGATGCAATCATGATGAAACAGAAGACCTGTCCCTTCGAGAAATTGAGAAGACTCTCGAAAACGTGAATATTGCTGCTCCTCTTTCCCAGCATGATGACATAACCTATGTCACTGTCCGGCTGTCTGAAATACTCTATGATGAATCTGACTGCACCGTATCCCATCAGATAAAACGAGAGGACCGTTCCGTCGGGAAGGGATCTGCTCTGCTTGAGTCTTTTCACAACAAGCCAGAGAAACAATCCGAGAACTATTCCCTCGAAGAATGCCTCGAAAAGCTGACTGGGCCAGCGGGGAAGATTGACAGACTCTCCCGGAACATATGCAAGACCTATCTCGTCGCAGAAATCCCTGACCCACCTGTATGCGGTACTGAATCTCTCTGCATCAGGAAACACCATTCCAATGGAAGATGTCGTCACGCGGCCGTAAAGTTCACCGTTGAAGAAATTTCCGAGACGGCCCCATGTATATGCAAAGGGAACGGAGAGTGCTATGTGATCAGCCATCCTGAAGAAAGGCATTTTCTTTCTCCTTGAATAAATCAGGCCGCCTGTTACTGCACCGATAACTCCGCCGTGATAGCTCATTCCGGGAAGGCCGGTGAATTTTCCGCCACGGAAAGGCCATAGGATCATCCAGGGATGGGTAAGGTAATACAGGGCATCGTCATAGAAGATGCATGAGCCTATTCTTGCACCCAGGAGCAGAGATATGACGACAGTAAGGAAGAAGTCATCCTTCTCCTCTTTCGTACACTTAAGCTCCACGTCATTTCCGCTCGTTGCTGAATAGAAAAAATAGGCTGTTGCAAAAGCGAAGATATACATCACCGCATACCATCTCACCGGAAGACCTTCTATTACATACGGTGACAGCCACGAGGGATAATCAACAAACATTACCATGAACCGAGTATATATCTTTCATTCCCTTTAAACAATTATTCATCCGGCCTGCAGACATTTCCGGTAATGCCCGGTCAGACCCCGAAAGCGCATTCAGTCCGGGGAATGTAAAAAATGAAAATACATGTATTTTAATCAGAATATGGCCTGATAAAGCATAAATGCATCAATTATTAAGAAAATTTATTATTTTAGAATATAATCAGCAAGGCTGACTAAGTTTTTATATTCCTTGCCGCATTCAAAAGAACACAAAATCTATAGAATAACGGATAACTCTTTTATGAAAAGAGGATTATCATGTGGCCATGAAAAGGTTACTGGTTATTCTTTTAGCTGCCCTGTGCACAACATCACTCATATTCTCCGCCCCGTCATTCGAGAAATACATAAGCCCCGTCTCCCCCTATTCAACGGCCACTCAGGAGAGTGCAGCGAATGCGGCATCGCTTACGGAGATGCTCTATGCCCTGGGAAACCTTTACTCATATCTGGATTCCAACTATCTCTATGAGATCGACAATGCGAAAATGAAGAATGCGGTCATATCCGCAATGATCGACTCACTTGGCGACAAATATTCCTATTACGTGGCGCCTGACAAGGCTGATGAATACAAGGAAGGAAATGACGGACATTATGTCGGAATCGGAACATACCTTACAAAGGTCAATCCTTCATACATCGACTGGGATGATCCTTCGACATATATGGTCATCATCACATCTCCCTTCCCGGGAGGACCTGCAGACCGTGCAGGACTTCGTGCGGGGGACATGATAAGCCACGTCAACGGAGAGGACATCTCGGAACTCAATGCAACTGATGCAAGTCACCGGATCCGGGGAACCGAAGGAGAGGAAATAACACTCACCGTTCACCGCGGATCTGCCGTCTTCGACATCACCCTTATGCCCGAGAACATCACAACACCGACTACATCGAAAACGATACTGGACGGAACCATAGGCTATCTCTCCATAACCCAGTTCTCGAAAACCACATACGAAAGTGTCAGAAAGGATGTTGAGGAGCTCCTTTCAATGGGTGCAGAAAGCCTGATAATCGACCTCAGAAACAACGGTGGAGGAGTCGTCGACTCGGCTCTGAGCATTGCCAACATGTTCGTCGAAGGCGGAAAGACGCTTATGACCACAAAGTTCAAGGAAGGTTCCCCGAACACGAACACCGTCTACACGTCGACAGAAGAGCTCTCGGTTCCGCTGTCATTTCCTGTTGTGGTTCTTGTAAATGGCGGAACTGCAAGTGCAAGTGAAATCCTTACCGGAGCTCTCAGGGACAACGGCAGGGCCGTTGTTGTCGGCTCACAGACATTCGGAAAGGGAATAATGCAGTATTCGGTCTCCTTCATGGGAGGATTCCTGAACCTGACGGTAGCCAACTACTATACTCCCAGCGGAGCATCCATTCATGAAGTAGGAATAACTCCGGACTATGTCGTGGAAACTGAGGAGTACAGCGACAAGGAACTTGACGCATATGCGGCATTCATGAAGGAAGACCATATCAAGAAATGGATCGAGGAATATCCTGACTACTCAAAGGAAAACATCCTTGCGTTTGCAGAGACCTACAGTGATAGCGGAGTTCCCGAATCACTTCTCTGTCTTCTTATGAGAAATGAGTACATCTACTCGCTCGACTATGACAAACGCCCGATAGCGGACACCGATTTCGATACTCAGCTGGCAAAAGCCCTTGAAGTGATAAAATCCATCAGTCTGAAGGAAACGGGAGAGGGCAGATGAGAGTCTTTCTCCTCGACAGGAGTTACGGCGGAGAAAGCCTCTATACCCTCAAGGAGCGTGAAGTCAGGTATCTGGAAAAGGTGCTCCGCCTCTCGGAAGGTACCGTTTTCACTGCAAAGGACATAAACGAGAACTACTACAGGGCCGAAATACTTTCAGGAGGAACAGTCAGTCTCTCCCCGACCTCGAATCCGGAAGAGACAATGCTCGATTCCCTCTCCGCCTACAGATCCTCATTTGCCCCGATTGACATGTACATATCAATACTGAAGGGAAAGAAGAATGAAACTGTGGTACGATCACTCACTGAAATCGGTGTGAGAAGGATAGTGTTCATGCGTTCACGCTACTCGCAGGAGACGGACTTTTCCCTTCACGAAAGGGAGCGTCTGGAAAAAATCATGAAGGAAGCCGTCCAGCAATGCGGAGGAAGGTCGCCTTCTGTTGAGGGACCTCTTTCATTTGAAGATGCAGTTGACGGCGCAGAAGGAACACTCCTGCTTCTTCATCAGGCTTTAAGAGGACGGACAATGTCCCTTAAAGATGTAAATTTTGAAAACTCCAATCTTAAATCTGTTGTATCATGCTTCATAGGTCCCGAAGGTGGTTTTTCTGATGAAGAGTGCAGTTTTGCGGAAGAAAACGGAGCTTTTCCCATTTTATTGAGGACAAATATCCTCCGCGCCGAGACATCAGCCATATACACGGCAGCAGCTTTACAGACTTTACTTCACTGATTACGTCCCTTTATCCGGAATATTGACGACACTGTATTTGTCCTTTATTAATGCAGATACACGCCATACTCAACGGTACATCCCAGAAGAGAAACAAGGAGGGACAGAAGGCTCGGTCAGCCCATTTCATATGCATATACATGTATTCGGCAGCAACAGTTTTTTAAGTGAATTCCTGAATTCCTCCATTCATGGGGATGATTCGTTCAGCGAGTGTCAGAAATCGCCTCTCGATCTCACATTCACCCATGGCGATATCCTGATTCTCGTTTCAGCCGGTATGACGCTCATAAGAAAGCTGTATGAGCACATCACTGCGGAGATTCCGGTCATTCTCATTACAGACGAATATGAGTGGTTCGAATTCATCAACTTTCCTTTCCTCAAGGTAATCAACCCGCCCTTTTCATCATTCATGCTGCACAAATGCCTGGATGAATGCAGAAGCGTGATTTCTGAATTCAGGAACCTGGAAAAACACGTTGCAGGGAAAAGCAGTGATGCCTGCCGCCTCAGAGCAGACATAATCATGGCTTCAAGAACAGCAATACCCGTACATATATCGGGAGAATCAGGTACAGGAAAGACACATGCCGCAAAGCTCATACACCTTCTTGGAAGGCAAAAGAGAAATCTCGTTTACGTGAACTGTGCCAATCTCTCCTCATCAATTGCGGACTCCGATCTCTTCGGACACTCTAAAGGAGCCTTCACCGGCGCACACTCAACAAGAAACGGACTGCTGAAGGAAGCCGACGGTTCAACGCTGTTTCTGGATGAAATAGGAAATCTTCCGCTGGAAGAGCAGGCAAAACTTCTCGACACGATTGAAAGCGGCAGATATCGCAGCGTCGGGTGCGACGGAGAAAACACATCATCATTCCGCCTGATAACGGCTGCACACAGGTCACTTGAAGAACTTCTGGAAGAGAAGAAACTGAGGGAAGACTTCTATTACCGCATATCATCGCTGACATTCAGCATAAAACCGCTTCGTGAGCACAAGGAGGACATTCCGCATATAGTCAGGCATTACGAAAGAATGAAGAAAATAGAGAACAGCACAATAAGGAACTTCAGCCCGCTCATGAAACCTGACTGGAAAGGAAACATAAGACAGCTTCTGCATTTCCTTGACAGGATATATGTCACTCATCACGGTATTTCAGAATAAAAGTGAAATTTCCTGTCCGTAAAAGGCTGAATATTACTCACCTGGAGCCGCAACACCACCTGTAGCGTATTTTTCCGTTCCGGATGATGATTAACACCATCCGGGACACTAGAGCATGATAAGAAACCAAATATTTCTTCTTTCTGCAAATTCATATCATTCAGAGAGTTACATCAGCAACTCCGGCAGTTTTCCGGAAATGTGAAAAAAGTGTTAAAAACTTCTCTTTTCCTATGTTTTTCACATTCTTCCAGTCATTATATTTTTGATTTAAAAGTTATATAATTCTTAATGAATACTCTTTTCCATTGAATGGAATAATTTCTTATACTGTATATAATAATATATTTGTGTACCTGATAACGGAAATGTATGTTCATTGAGTGCCCGACAGGAGTTTTCCACCGTCTAATTTCTTATTGTGCAAAAATGTGAAAAACGTGTTAAAAACTCATATATAGTGTCTGTCAATAGTCTTTCAGCAAAAGTCATTATTGTTAAGACCGGCTCCCCGCCTTATAATCCAGAATATGTCAGCTGTATACGGAATAGGAAACCCATTGATTGATTACATATGTCAGGTATCTGAGAAGGAACTTGATGAACTCAACCTTAAAAAAGGTACCATGCTTCTTATAGATACCCCAAGGCAGAAGGAAATCATCGGACACACAAAAGGCAGGGATGTCACATATTCATGTGGCGGAAGCTGCCCGAATACAATGGTCACTCTTTCTTCCCTCGGCATAAGCACAATTCTTGCAGGAAGCATCGGAGAAGATGAACTGGGACTGATGTACAGGGAAAGGCTTAAGGATAGTGGAGTCACGGACAACCTGATTACGAAAAAGGACGCTGTTACCGGAACATCCATCATTCTTCTGACAGACGACAAGGAAAGAACCATGAACACATACCTCGGGGCAAACAGACTGTTTCAGGCCGGGGATGTCGATGAGGAGACAGCCGGAAAAGCTGACCTGTTCTATTTCACGGGATACATGTGGGATACGGAAAACCAGAAAAATGCAGTCATGAAGGCACTTGAGCTCTTCAAAAGCAGGGGAAAGAAGATAGCATTCGATGTGGCAGACCCGTTTGCAGTCGGACGTTACCGCTCTACATTCCACAGCCTTATAAGGGATTATTGTGACATCGTGTTCGCAAACAGCGAGGAAGCACGCTATCTGATGGACAACTACGATCCGTATGAATGCTGCAGAAACCTGGGTAAGCTCTGCCCGGTAGCTGTCGTCAAGAACGGAAAAAAGGGATCTTTCATTTCCGACCACGGCAGAATCGAAAAGATTGAATGCCATGGTCCGGTTGTTCCGGTCGATACGACCGGAGCAGGTGACACCTATGCAGCAGGCTTTCTCTACGGATACCTTACAGGACGCAGCATAATCGAGTCATCGAGAATAGCTTCCTATCTGGCAGGAGAGATCATTTCACGTATCGGGGCACAGTTCGACAGGGATTCGATTCCTGAAATACTGAGTTTCCTGGAGAAAAATTTCCCGGTTGCCTGAGGCTTTCCCCAGGATGGAAAAACTGAAGAAAAAATGCCTGTGAACGGCATCCGGACAGGCATTGATGATTCCATGAAAGAAGAATTCCGGAATTTCCGGACACCGGGGAACGGTGAACCTGTCCCCCGATACCTTGAATACCGTGAACTCCTCAATCAGGGCAAACTGATCATTACTGGATCAGTAGTTCTCTGCAACAAGCTCGAAATATGACTGAGGATGAGCACAGACGGGGCACTTCACGGGAGCCTTCTTCCCTACGACGACGTGCCCGCAGTTACGGCACTTCCAGATCATTTCCCCGTCTCTTGAGAAGACAAGCCCCTCCTCGACATTCTTCAGCAGTGCAAGGTATCTCTTCTCATGTTCCTTTTCGATGGCGCCGACAAGCCTGAACTCGTTTGCTATCTTCTTGAAACCCTCACTTTCAGCCTCTTCCGCAAATGTCCTGTACATATCAGTCCATTCATGGTTCTCACCTTCAGCTGCAGCCTTCAGGTTATCGACAGTGCTCCTGATTTCTCCACCCTCAAGATACTTGAACCACATCTTTGCATGTTCCTTCTCATTATCAGCCGTTTCAAGGAAAAGTGCTGCAATCTGCTCGTAACCTTCCTTCTTTGCCTTGGATGCAAAGTATGTATACTTGTTTCTTGCCTGGCTCTCACCTGCAAAAGCCGTCATCAGGTTCTTTTCTGTTTTTGATCCTTTAAGTTCCATGTTCTTCCTCTTTGATTCAGTTTCTGTTTAATAGTAAACATTCCTATTAATGATGATACTATACTCCTACCGGCTTGTAAAGAAGAACCGCCTTTTTCAGGCGGCTCATTCAGTATACGGAACCCGTCATTTTCTGACCGGCAGTATTCTTACCTGCTTGTACAGTCCCTCTCCCTCACTTTTGGTTTCGACACCGTCATAATCATTGAGGGCAGTATGGACAAGCCTCCTCTCGAAGGGGTTCATAGGATCGAGAAGGCGGCTTTTTCCGCTTCTTCTTACCTGATCGGCGACTCTGTAGGCATTGCGTATTATCTGCTCCTCATGCCTCATCCTGTAGTTTTCGCTGTCAACGACTATCTTGATATCCGGATCAAGATTTCCGGCAAAAACATTGGTGATGAGCTGAATGGCATCAAGATTCTTTCCCTTTCTGCCGATTATATATGAAGAATCGGGACTTTCGATATCGATGCCTACCTTGCTTTCACTGCGATAGCTTATTGAAGCTTCACCTTCATAACCCATCTTCTGAATGAGGGTATTGATGAATTCAAGAACCTTCCTCTCAGTATCGTTTTCAGCCTCAAGGGTCTTTTCCTTACCCTCATTTGCATCTTCATCCGTTACTCTTTCTTCGTCATCGTCGCCGTAATAGACCCTTATTCTGCAGAAAGGTTTCTTGAAGAGACTTTTCCTTACACACTCAAGAACCTCAACATCAAAATCCGATCCATTGAGATTGAGAGCCTCAACAGC
>CAVBWE010000052.1:20587-22975 GCA_963598715.1 Sphaerochaetaceae bacterium
TTTTCTTGCTTCTTCTTCTGTTTTTCCTTCAAAATCCTTATACATTGTATTTCCTCGATTAATTATCTTCTTTTCTTTCTGTCGGCTTTCTTCTGAGCCTTTATGGCATCCTTTTCTTCAATTTCCTTTCTGAATCCCGCAAGCTTCTTCCTGTTCGTGTATATCTGCTGGATTATCGAAAGCAGGTTGGACATCGACCAGTAAATCAGAAGTCCTGAAGGTGCATTATAGAGTATGAAGAAGAAAAGAATAGGCATGCCGTATGTCATGAACCACATGGTTCCCTTTCCGCCGCCCTGACTTTGAGTCGTCGCACTCTGGGTTATCTTCATGGAGAAAATCATGGAGAATGTATAGAGTATAGGCAGAAGATGAATCTTCGATCCGATGAACGGAATCGAGAAAGGCAGCGTGAAGACGGTCTCGGGAATCGAGAGGTCATTGATCCAGCCCGGTATGAACATTGCTCCCCTGAGCGAGAAGTCCTTGTTCAGAAGTCCGTACAGTCCTATGAAGATCGGGAACTGTATGAGCATGGGCAGACATGAACCCATCGGATTTATACCCTCTTCCTTGTAGATCTTTGCAACAGCAGCATTCTGTGCCTGGGGATCATCCTTATACCTGGCCTGTATTTCCTGTATTTTCGGCTGTATGGCACTCATCTTGGCGGTACCCTCCGTTCCCTTCTTCGAAATGGGAATGAGAATAAGCTTTACAAGAAGCGTCAGAAGTATGATTGCCACTCCATAGTTCGGAATGAGGAAATAGAATCCTTCAAGAGCCCACTTGAGAATCGTTTCCAGCCAGCTCAGCCATGAAACGTCGAGGGCCTTCTTTAGCTTGTGTTCGCTCAGTCCGAATATATTGTCCTTTGCGTTGTCGTAGATGCCGAGCGTGGACGAAAGCTGAGGCCCGACATAGAACGAATAGACATCGGTAACCCTGGAATCTGAAGAAGACGACCTCATCATGTAGATGGTATTCTTCTGTCCTATGGTGTTTCCGCTCTCCTGAACCGCTTCGCTCTCAGCAATTATGTTCTTCGTTTCCGGGATAAGAAGATATGCAAAGTACTTGCCTGCCACACCAACCCAGCTCATTGCATCGCGTGAACTGAAATCTCCTTTCGATACAGTCTTCTTGCTGCTCTTGTTCTCAGGCTTGTAATAAACTCTTCTGTAGTCATAGTTTCCGTTAAGTGAATCGAATTCAGGACCTACCTGTGACCCTACCGAAACAGTGTACATTACACCGTCCTTTCCAAGCGGAATGCTTTCTCCATCCTCACTGTAGAGAGTGACGGCAAGCTGGAACATATACTCACTGTTATTCGGAACGGCATACTTCTTCTCAATCGTGAATTTTCTGCCCGTGCTTTCCTCTGTATATGAACGTGTAAACGTAACCTGGGTGATCGTATCTGATTTACCGTTTACCGGCTTCACTTCGCTCGTGCAGTCAAAGACATCGTCTATCGGCTTTGTCCTGTCATCATTCCAGTAGAGCATGAACGCATTCTCATCGCCCTCCTCCCTGAGAAGAAGATTGACCGAGTTCTTCTCGTCATGAATCGATTTGACGCTGCCTCCTGCAGTATCAAACGTGACGGAGAGTGAAGGTGTCGTAACCGTGAAATCCTTTCTTTCCCCGTCTTTTCCAACTGCCGTATAAACTGCTCCCGGATTTTCCTCCGCTGCAGTAACCGCCGAAGAAGACTGAGTCTCTGAGGAAGAGACTGCGAGTGTCTGCTGGAATGTCATACCGACGGTAATGACAATCACGCACAGGATAATTGCTATGATAGTATTCCTATCCATTTGAACTCCAATGGATCTATTCTCAGTGCCTGGAAAGATGGAATAGGAACTCTGCTGATGAGATTATGTGGAACTATTTCCTGTTTGACCTGTCCAGCAAGTCTGTAAGACCGGACTCAAGCAAGGAAAAACAGGAAACCTTCCCAGGATATACAATGAGGACATAGTCCTTAGTTATTTCTTCTGTTTCTTCAAGAACGGAATGACGGCCGGAATAAGTACGGAATATCTCGCGACAACGCCTTCTGACTCTGTTTCTGTCAACAGCTCTGCCGAAGTGACGTGCGGGAATTACTATAATCCTGTCATATCCGATACCGTTAGCAAGACAGATTAATCGCATCCCAGGACAGGAAAACGTCTTGCCCGCCCTGAAAATGCGATCTATATCATCTTTTTTTCTGATTATTTCTGTCTTAGTAAGGCTTCTTCTCATCGCTGACAGTGAGGCTGTATCTGCCCTTGGCTCTTCTTCTAGCCAAAACCTTGCGGCCACCCTTAGTTGCCATTCTTGCGCGGAATCCGAATTTTCTTGTTCTCTTTGTCTTACTCGGCTGGTAAGTTCTGA
>CAVBWE010000053.1:0-33517 GCA_963598715.1 Sphaerochaetaceae bacterium
GATCAATGTCCTTGTGGCGGAGCTTCCGTCATACATAAACAAGGTGGCGGCTTTCGACGAACATATCTCCTCATGGGTGAGACGCACCTTCGACATCGGTAAAAACGATTTCCCGTCGATAATATCCGTGCTGAACATCGACTGGTCGCGCTATGTGCGTTCCCTTATTTCAGTGCTTTCAAGCTTCTCCGCATCGATAGTCGGAGACGTCGCGATGGTAATTGTCTATCTTCTCTTCCTTCTGATGGAGGAGTCTACGATATTCCCGAAGATCAGGGCGGCTTTTCCCGAATCGAAGAAGGAGGCGTCAGAGCTTGTCAGGACAATCAGTCATCAGACTTCACGTTATCTTTCCGTCAAGATCCTCATCAGTCTTGCTACCGGAGTGTGCTTCTATCTGATTGCAATACTGGGCAGTATGGACTTTCCTCTCGTATGGGGAGTCCTCGCTTTCCTCCTGAACTTTATTCCCACGATAGGAAGCATCGTGGTCACCGTACTGGCAACCCTGATGGCTGCAATACAGTTCATGCCCCACTGGGGACATGTTATCCTGGTATTCCTGGGTTTTCTTTCAACCGAGATGATTCTCGGAAACATAATCGACCCGAAACTGCAGGGGGTTCAGCTCAACATGTCTCCATTCGTAATTCTGCTGATGCTTGCCGTCTGGGGCTACATATGGGGAATTGCGGGAATGTTCCTCGCCGTCCCGATTACGTGCGTGCTGCAGGTTGTATGTGCAAGCGTCGATTCGCTTCGTCCGCTTTCCATCCTGCTCTCCGCCGGAACGAATCTTGAAAACAGGGAAATCATGGAGGAAAAATAAAAATGGAAATCATCTGTCTTGATCTTGAGGGCGTGCTTGTTCCCGAAATATGGATTGCATTTGCCGAGGAAGCCGGAATTCCGGAATTGAGAAGAACGACGAGGGACGAACCCGATTATGCAAAGCTGATGAATTTCCGTATGGATATACTGCGCTCTCATCATCTGACGCTGGCTGATATCCAGAGCACCATAGGGCATATCTCACCCCTTGAAGGGGCAGGAGATTTCCTGGAAAGGGTGCGGTCCCTGACACAGGTCGTCATTCTTTCCGATACGTTCAGGGAATTTGCTTCCCCTCTGATGAGGATGCTCGGATGGCCGACGATTCTCTGCAACAGCCTGGAAGTCGATTCTTCAAATATGCTTTCCGGTATAAGGATGAGAATCGCCGACGGCAAGAGAAAGGCCATAGAGGCTTTCAGAAGCCTGAACTACCGCACGTTTGCGGCAGGCGACAGCTATAATGACCTTTCAATGATCATGACTGCCGACAGCGGGGCCCTCTTCCGGGCACCGGAGAATATCCTTGATGAATATCCTTCCCTTCCCTTGTGTACGGATTATGATGATTTCTACAGTGTCATCGAGAACTTCGTGAAGGAGGACAGATAGCAAAAAGCGCTGATTCTGACGAAGAGGCGGAACTCTTCACGATTGAGCTTTGGCGTGATGCATCAGGCGCTGACCCGGGGACAGCTTTCATGACATGCAGCTGAGTACTTCCGGAAACGAAGCATGGGAAGAAAAGCTTCAGAGTTGTCTTTCATGGGTGACACTCAATATTTTTGTCCGAAGAGTCTTTTTCTTTCGTATCCGACTGACGTTTCTTCCCCGTGTCCCGGAAGGACCCTCGTCTCCGGGGGAAGAGAGCAGAGGAAAGAGAGACTTTCTGCAAGTTTTCCTTCATTTCCGCCGAGGTCGCATCTTCCTTCGCCCGAGAAAAAGAGCGTGTCGCCGGAAAAGAGTATTCCTTCCTTTTCATTATAGAGGGAGACGGAGCCCGGTGTGTGACCGGGCGTTCTAAGAATCTTCAGTTCTCCGACAGTCTCCGGATAATCCGTTGTCACGAGTGAGGACGGAAGAGAACAGATGGACGACGGGATTCCGAATGCCTCAAGATATTCCCGGTTCTTCTCCTTGATCAGCGGTATGTCTTCCTTTGCCATGTAGACCGTTGTACCTGGGAAAGCGTCAAGAATACTTTCGAGCCCCATCACATGGTCGAAGTGACCGTGAGTCAGCAGGATGCCGTCAAGATGCCCCTTTTCCCCGATACGGGTTATCATGCTGCCGTTCCCGTCCGGAGCGTCGATGAGAAAGACGAAAGTGCCGGATGTCACCAGATATGAGTTGGTGCCGAATATCCCTGATGAATAAACCTCTGTTTCCATGGCCTGATTCTAATCATTATGAGCGGCGGGGAGAAGAGCCGGGGCGGCAGTAAAAATCCCGGGATACCCCGGGTCTCTCTCATGTTTTTCCCTTCAGGGATTATTTGTTTGAATAGTTGATCTGGGCTTCCCTTCCGTTTATGTCCTTTCCGTTAAGAAGCTCGATTGCCTTCTCGCAGTTTTTTTCGCTCATTGTTATGAAGGAGTACTTGTCATGCACGCGAAGGGAGTAGATGTCGTCTCTCGTTATGCCGAGCTCGCTCTGCAGCATCATGGAGAGGTTCTTTGCATAGAGGTGCTTCATCTTGCCGACGTTGAGATAGAGTGTCCTTGCGTCTTCGGGAAGCGGTTTCCTTTCCCTTTCAGGCCTTGCCTCTTCGCCGCCTTCAGCCTCCTTTCTTGCACTTTCCTTCTGCTCCGGAACCAGGTTCCTTTCCTTTCTTTCCCTTCTTTCCCTTCTTCCTGAAGAGGATGTAATGAGCTCTTCAAGAAGCAGTGCGGCAAAATAGCCGCGGCGGGTGAATGGTACATTCTGCTTTATCGTTTTCCTGACTGCCTCAATCTCGTCGGGGTTTTCGCACGAGTTGAGCTTTCCCATGATTCTGTCGATAGTCTCTTTCAAGACTTCCTGTGAAAGAACCGTCTTATCACTTTCCATTTTCTTCTGTCTCCTAACACGCCCGTAAAGAATACGGGGTAAAAAATAAGCGCTGTGAATGGGTAAACGCTGTTGTCCGTCCTTATTTGATGAGAGAGCAAGGGCCGACACGGATAGAATAAATATCTCCGTTCTCATTTGTCAACGTGTTATTTCCTGCTTTGTATACATCCTGATGAGCATGTGATAATATTTTTACGATGACAAAGAGAGAAGAGCTTTTCCAGGAAACTGAAGAGAAGATTGATGATACCACAAGACGGCTGAGAACACATTTCTTCAATCTCGGCATCATGCTTTTCCGTAATCCCGATATCCTTCCTTCCGAGATGGGCGTCAGTCTCGTAAAAGCCTCTTCTGATGCCGAGAAGGCCTATCTTGAGGCCGAAGAGAAGAAAAAGGAAGACGAAGAGTTCATAAGGACGTACGACAGCAGGAAGGAGAGGAAAATCGAGGTCGACGACACAATCGAGACCCTCAGACTGCAGGAAAGGGAAGACAGGCTGATGCTTGGAGCCCTCATCTATGAGCAGTGTTCCCTTGACCTTCTTCCCCGCGAGAAATTCTCGGCAGTATATGATGATGCGGACAGCGAGAAGGCCCTCAATGAGAAAACCCGGTCTAAATCGTTCTGGTCACGCCTTCGCTCATCGTCTGCACTGAACCGCCTCAAGCGAAGCGACAGAATGCGCTATCTTGATTACTCGTGTTTTGCAGACAGTGACGAGAATGCCCTGTCAATCTCGGGCGAAAAAGCCCAGAACCTGATATCCGCTCTCAGGGAGATACGGGAAAAAAGAGGGAAGCTGCAGAAAGAGGAGGAAGAACTGGAAGAGTTCCTGTCCTCGTCACTTCAGAGACGGAAAAATCTCGGGAAGGGCGGAATGGAGGAGGACGAAAGTTCCTGCGGGGAAAGGAAGAACGCATTTGACGAGTGCATCATAAACTACGGTAACTATCTTTATGACCGCGGCGGCTCCTGGATAGATGAGAACACTCCTGCTGAAGTCCTTGATCTGCTGCAGCTCATACTTGAGTGTCAGGGAGAATATTCCCGCCTTAAAAGGCGCCTTGAACAGCTGAATAAGGAAGCAAAGGCCGATGACTACAAGGCAATGATCGACGAAGAGAGGGAAAAGATCCGCATTCTCGAGATGGAGAAGGGAAGGATTGACACCCAGATAGAGGAAATCAGGCGGGAGATAGAGAGACTTGAGGGACTCGTGGAGAGACTTGTCAGAACTCAGGAGGAGAAGTAATCGTCATTTCCTTCCCGCTTGCGGGGTGATTGAAGGTTATGGATGATGCATGCAGGCACAGTCTTTCTCCTTCCTCCTGTCTTCCGTAGAGATTATCTCCGACAATCGGATGTCCGAGACCTGATGAAGCGTGTACTCTCAACTGGTGTGTACGACCCGTATGCGGAAAGAAGAGGACACGGGTACAGAGCTTTCCGTTTCTTCTTTCAACGCCGACTCTCTCCCAGTGTGTGAATGCGTTCTTTCCGTTTACATAGTCGACAATCTGATGAGGTCTGTTATCCACATCGAGGCGCATCGGAATGTCGATGTCTCCGCTTTCCTGTGTTATCACTCCTTCAAGCAGAGCCGTGTATGTCTTTCTGACCCTTCTGTTTTCGAAATCATTGAAAAGAGTGCGCTGACTGGCCCGTGTGAAGGCGAGAATCATGATTCCGGATGTGTCCATGTCCAGCCGGTGTACATGAGGCTGCTCGGGAGAAGAGGGAAAGAGTTCATGAAAGCGGTATGAGACGCTGTCTTTTTTCTCTTCGCCGCGCCCCGGAACGCTGAGAAAACCCGCCTTCTTGTTCACGACTGCGATGTATTCATCAAGATATATGTAATCGAGCCCCAGCATCTTTGGAAGAAGCCTGCCGCATCTTTCATCGCAAGGAGGAAGAAAGAGAGGTGTATCCATATCATGCGAGTACCTGAATTCGGCAAGTCCCTTTATTTCCCAGCCCCTTTTGAGTGCAGTGTTCAGCAGCTTGAGTCCTGCGCATTCCCCGGTTCCTGTCGGGCAGTGAGGAGGAAGACCCGATATTCTTTCACCCCTCCATGTATAGAAGCGGAATATCTTCTCATAAGCCGCCTGTGCCTCGGCACTGAGGGAACGCCGCTCCTTTTTAAGCTCGGTGTGCCCTTCTTCAATGAGGTCTGTCAGGTCGTGTATCCTTCTGTCGAAGCGCCTCATGTACTCATCCCTGTCCTTTTCGGAAAAGCAGGAATGAACCCAGCCCGGAATATTGCTCCGTCCTCCGGGAGTGCCGGAAAAACCATAGAGGACCTTTCTCTCCCCGCCGGGTGTCGCGGCAATGAGGACACCGATTACCGTCGAGTCCTTGAGAAGGGAAACCGGATACGCTTCATCCGGAGGAAATGACAGAGATGAATTGTCCCTTATTGCGGTTATGAGGCGCCCGGCTTCATCTTTTGCCTCCCGGGTAAGCAGAAAGAAATCCATGGCCTTATTATGTCCCTTAAGGAAAATCATGTGAATACGCTCTGTTCTGATACCCGGGACTATGAAATGAAACAGGAAGGGAAAAACAAAAAAGTCGGACAGGGCGGATTTGAACCGCCGACCCCTTGCTCCCGAAGCAAGTACGCTAGCCTCTGCGCTACTATCCGAAACAGGAGAAAGTATAATCAATGCGTCTTTTTATGTCGAGATGATACACACTTTAATTTCATCTTTTTTACTTCCCCGGGGTTCCGCTGGAAAATCTTCTTCATGAATGCGTATTTGCCTGACCGTAACACAGGGATATCTGAAATGTTAAATATTGCGACAGAAGAAATGCTTATGGAAAAGATGAAGTTCAGCTATCATGCCTCAGGGAAAGACTATGGGTGAAATAAGAAAATTCAGAAAGGGTGAGATAATCAGCAGGGAAGGTGATTTCGAGCTCTGGATGTATGACCTCCTTTACGGGAGAGTCGGAATATATGCCGACTATGGAACGGATCATCAGATCGAGCTCAGCGTGAATGAGGCTCCCACATTTTTCGGGGAACTCGGTTTTCTTGAATCCATGCCGCGTTACGGAACCAGTGTTGCCCTCGAGGATTCGGAAGTCGAGATAATCAATCACGACAACCTTTCCGAGTATTTCTTCCATAAGCCGCAGAAGGTCATGGCCATAATGGAAAGCCTTTCACTCAGGGCGAGAAACATATATAAGCTCTATGCCGAGGCATGTTCCACGACAGAGGAATATCTTGAACTTGAGCAGAGGGGAGAGCCGGTTACTTCTTCCCTTAAGACCAGAATGGAGAAGTTTGCCAGGGCTGCCAGGAGAATCAAGACCAAGCACGGGAGATTCTTCTCCCTGTAGTTCAGACGAAATCGGCAAAGACTGCATCCGATGCTCTTCTGAGGTCTTCCGGCCTTACTTTCAGAAAGGATCCTCTCTGCCCGGCTGAAACATAGATGAAGTCTTCAAGAAGTGCAGTCTCCTCAATGTATGTCGGATATTTGCGGATCATGCCGAGGGGTGAGCAGCCGCCGCGGATGTAGCCCGTGTTCTTCCTCAGTTCTGCAGTCGGAAGCAGGTCTATCTCCTTTTCTCCCGTAAGGGTTCTTGCCTTCTTCAGCGAAATCGGGAAATCGGAGGGAAGACAGAATACATAGAGGCGGTTTGTCCCGGAGCGCATTACGATGGTCTTGAACACTTCTTCTGTTCTGAGACCGTTAGCACGTGCAAGATGAACTGCATCAAGATGGTCTTCATCCCACTCATAGGAAAAGACTTCATAGTCCATTGTGAGGTTCTCGAGAATTCTCATCGCATTTGTCTTCATGATCGCATTATATACTGAAACCGGACGTGAAACGAGTACGGGAAATGTGCCTGCATGAAATTATTGTAATTCCAACACTTTACATATTTTATGTATAATTCTTTATAATGTAAAATTTAAAACATATTATGTTCTGAATTTTCGGATTTTTCCGGAAAATAATCGCAAATTCCTCTTTTTTTACTTTACACAGATTTCGGATGGAATATACTTTATGTAGACGCGTACACATATACCTATATATTCAGGAGGCCCCGTTAAGGGGCTGTCTTTATAAGGGAGATCCTTATGATCCGTGTGAACAATGACTGGCAGAAATGGTTTGATGAGGAACAGAAGAAGGACTACTATCTGCGTCTCAGGAATTTTCTGAAGGCGGAATATTCACAAGCTGTCGTCTTTCCTCCCATGGATGAAATTTTTTCGGCATTCATGCTTACTCCCGTTGAAAGGACCCGCGTCGTACTTGTAGGTCAGGATCCGTATCATGAAAGGGGACAGGCAATGGGACTTTCGTTTTCCGTAAGGGAGAGCATGCCCGCTCCGCCGTCCCTCGTGAACATAAGAAAGGAGCTTGAGGCTGAGGGTTTCGACACTGCATCGTTTTCCTCAGACCTGACACGCTGGGCTGAACAGGGGGTTCTTCTGATGAATACCACGCTGACTGTAAGGGAACACGAGGCACTTTCTCATGTCGGGATGGGCTGGGAGACATTCACAGACAGGTGCATCCGGATCCTCAACCAGGATTCATCTCCGAAGGTCTTTCTGCTCTGGGGAGGAAATGCAAGAAGCAAGAAAAAGATGATCACGAATCCCTCTCATCTGGTTCTCGAGAGTGCACATCCGAGTCCTCTGAGCGCCTACAGGGGATTCTTCGGCTGCAATCATTTCCGTCTTGTCAATGAGTTCCTGGAAGAAAACGGCTTTGCTCCCATAAAGTGGTAAAGAAAACGGGAACTTCTGTCCCCGTTTCTGTGCTGTGTACTGTGTCTGATTATTCCCGTTTTCCGTCAGGAAATGAGTTTGAGTGCATTCTCCTTCAGTTTTTCTTTTGTATCATCAAGAGGAGCATCCTGACATATTACGTTTTCTCCCGTGAGAATGATTCCGTCAGCGGTGCATCTTTCACTCCAGTTTCTCATCCATTCTCCGTCTCCCCATCCATATGAACCGAAGAGCATCACATTCTTTCCCCTGAGGGCCGCTTCGATTTCAGAGAACATCGGTTCGAAGCTGTCCTCTTCGAGAACTTCATTTCCCATTGCGGGACAACCGAATGCGAATGCATCGTATTTTGCCGCATCAGAGCAGTCAAAGCTGTCGCATGTCTGAAGCGAAACATCGGCTTTCCCTTTCAGTGCTTCTGCTATTGTCTCTGCCATGGCCCCGGTATTGCCTGTTCCCGAGTAATAGACAACTGCAACTTTCTTCATAAAATATCTCCTTCAGCTCTATATGCAGAGCCTGTCAATTGCTGAACCTTCTTCATGAATGCGCAGAAGACACTTCGTACAGTCCGAGTAGATGCGGAATGTCCTCTCTGCCTTTTTCCTGTTGTGATAGACTTTCCATGGACCGGAAAGAATGAAGTTCTCGCCGTCGTTTTCGATGAAGCCCTTCACGTCCTCGACGGGATAGCCGAGAAAAATTCCGATTTCATGTGGAAACTCCTCCTCTTCCTGCATCCTTTTTCCGAGTCTTCTGAGGCATCCTTCCAGGCTTGATGTGTCGTAGCCGTCCTGTCTGAGCATTTTCCTCGCCTTTGCCTTCCGGATGACCTTTTCCAGTTTTTCCCTCCTGTAGAGAAAAAGGAGGGGACAGCCTTTCCTGTTTGTAAGAAAGAAAAAGGACAGCCCCTTCATTCTCAGTCCTGCAAGCTCCTCTTCATATGGGGAGTCCAGGTTTTTCAGGCAGACAAGAGATGAACACTTCTTTCCCATGAGGGTGGGGGCGCAATGGATTATCAGCAGCTCGGTCAGTGACATTTTCTTTCTCCGTCTGGACATAACCGGGGCGGCGGACTCAGAATCTGTCGGACTGTAAGAGGAAAACACACACAGGAGGTGAGCCCTGCCGCCTTTAAGTTAGTCTAAGCTAACTATAGGGATAGGAAAGCTGAGAGTCAACAGGTTTTTCAAAAAAAGTTAGTTTAAGCTAACTTTTTGTTTCTGCCTTTTCTCTCTGCAGGGAAAACCTTCATCTCCTGAGCGCCTGCAGAAGAAGACCACCCGTTTCCGGGTGGCGAAGAAGGATTTCATATACGTATTTCACGGTTGAACGGTTTACCGAGTGCCACAGGTCCGAGCCTGTTCGATTTTCTGTTGAAAGCCAGAACGGCGATGACAAGCACATAAGGCAGCATCGTCAGGAATTCGTAGTAGCGGAATGAGGGTATGAAGATCTGAACCTGAGTCTGGAAGACCTGTGCAAAGGTGAAGAGCAGTGAACCCAGAAAGATTTTCACGGGATGCCACTGTCCGAAGTATACGAGTGCCACTGCAATGAAGCCGCGTCCGTTGATGATATCTGCCGTGAACATTTTTGCCTGGCAGAGTGTGAGGAAAGCTCCCGCAAAACCGGCCATCGCACCGCCGAGTGCAAGTGACTGGTACCTTACAAGCGTTACGTTGATGCCGAGGCTGTCGGCAGCTCTCGGATGGGTGCCGCATGAGCGTATCTTCAGCCCCCAGGGAGTCCTGTAGATTACGAACCATGCAATGGGGACAAGGGCATAGCAGAAGTAGATGATAGGGTTGTGGGTAAAGAGTATGTTTCCGATGACGGGAATTCTGGAAAGCAGCGGAATCGGGAAGGCCGTTATGCCTGTAATCGACTGCGAGCCTCCGATATATATACGGAAGAGTGTTCCCGCAAGCCCCACGCCGAACATCTGCATGCCTATTCCCGCAATTCCCTGAGGAGCGCGGAATGTTATCACGATGACGCCGAAGAGAAGCCCCAGGACGGCTCCTGCCGCCCCTCCTGCAAAGAGGCCCAGGAGATTCACCATGAACGGGACCTTGCCGGCTCCTCCGTATGAGAAGGGAATCAGCATTCCGAGAAATGCTCCCATCGTCATTATGCCTTCGCATCCGAGATTGAAGATTCCCGCCTTCTGGTTGAACATTTCTCCCATGGAGGCAATCATGAGCGCGACTGCAAACCGTATTGTGAGGGTAAGGGTATTTATCAGAAGCTCCATTACCGTGCCTCCTTCCTGCTGAAGAACCGCCTTCTGAACTTCTCTTCCATATAAGGATTCGAGAGAATCATCTGGACTGCAACAATGATGAGTATTATGAGTCCCTGCAGCGCCTTTACGAAGTTAGGCGGAACATCAGTCAGAATCTGCAGGTTGACCTGGGCATAGAGAAGGATGCCGAAGAAGAACGATGCAGGAATCACTGCAATGGGATGAAGTCCTGCGAACAGGGCCACAACAATGCCGGAAAATCCGTAGCCTCCCGTGATACCCTCCATTGCCCTTCCCTGGTTTCCCATGAGCTCTGCCGCTCCCGCAATGCCTGCACATGAGCCGGAGATTACCATTGATATTATGAGATAGAGACCCACGTTTATGCCTCCGTATCTTGCAGCCCGTCCGGATGCACCTGCCGCCCTCATCTTGTAGCCGTAACTTGTACGGAAGAGAAGTATGTAGATGACAAAGGCCAGGATAAGGGCAAGAATTATTCCCTGATGAACTGCAGCTCCCCTGAAAAGCTTTGTCAGCCTTGCCGAATCGGGAATGCGGGCGCTCATCGGGGTTCCCGTCTTCTCGTTCGGGTCGAGAAGGGGGACACGGATCATGAAGGCATACAACTGAAGTGCCGCATAATTGAGCATGACCGTACTCAAAAGCTCGCTTACCTCGAATCTGGCCTTGAGAAAACCCGGTATGAAGCCATAGAAGCCCCCTGCTGCAGCTGCTGCAAGTATGCACAGAGGAATTGCACAGAATCTGGGAAGTGCTCCGGCTTTCAGCGCTACAGATGCCGCCGCAATGACTCCCATTGCCATCTGTCCTTCAGCTCCTATGTTGTTGATTCCGCTTCTTGACGATACGCATATTCCGAGAGCGATTATCATGAGGGGAATCATTCTCACCAGTATCTCGCAGAAGGACCTGAAACTGGAGAACGGTATCGATATCATTATGCCGTATGTCCTGATGACGCTTTCTCCGGTTGCAAGAATGATCAGGGCACCGGAAATAAGGGCAATCATCACGGCCGACACTATTACGATGATGCTGTAGCATAATCTGCAGAAATTCCTATTCTTCATCATTCACCCCTGCCATCAGGACTCCCAGTTTTTCCGTATCGGCTTCGTCGCGCATCAGAACTCTCTGACAGCGTCCCTTGAAGATTACCGCAATGCGGTCGCTGAGCTTCATTATTTCGTCCAGTTCCTCGCTGATGAGGAGTATTCCGACTCCTTTCTGCCTGAGCTCGAGCAGCTGTCTGTGAATGAACTCGGCAGCACCTGTGTCAAGACCGCGGATGGGGTAGACACAGACGAGGAACTTCGGGTTCCTGTGAATTTCACGTGCCAGTATGACCTTCTGTATGTTTCCGCCGCTGAGTGAGCCTGCCACCGTGTTTATGCCGGGCGACCTGATATCGAACTCCTTTCTGAGATTCTCCGCCGTTTCCTCTATCTTCCTGAGCTTCAGGAAATGACGGGAAGAAAAGTCATCATCGCTGTCCTTAAGGATTATGTTCTCCTTTATTGACATGGACGGTACGATACCTTCCGTGTTTCTTTCTTCAGGGATGTATCCCATTCCCTTCCTGATGACTTCCCTCGGACTGAGATTGGCTATCTCTTCGCCATAGAACATGATGGACCCGCTTTTTACGCGCCTGAGACCGTTGATTGCCTCTGCAAGTTCCCTCTGACCGTTTCCGCTCACACCCGCCAGTCCCACGATTTCTCCTTCCCGTACTGTCAGGCTGAAGCCGTCGAGTGCATTGAAGCCCCTGTCGGAGCCTACGGTAAGGCCCGTGATCGTCAAAGCCGGTGCCCGTGTCGACGGCATGGCGGAGTTTTCGGCCTCCTCAACCTCATGTCCCGTCATCAGTACCGCTATCTCCCTGGGAGTAAAGTTCTTTGTTTCACCGCTGAAGACAATCCTTCCGTGCCTCAATATCGATACCTTGTCCGAGAGCGCCTTCACTTCGTTGAGCTTGTGGCTGATGAAGATTATCGAGAGTTCGCTGCTCATTTTCTTCAGCAGTACTATCAGCTCATCCGTTTCCTGGGGCGTGAGGGCACTTGTCGGTTCGTCGAGGATAAGAAACCTGGCTCCGAGACAGAGTGTCTTCACCAGTTCAACCCTCTGCTGTTCGCCTACCGAGAGCTGCCAGATGAATGCGTCGGGGTCAACTACAAGGCCATAGTGTTCACTTATGTCACCGATTCTTTCCCTTACGGCCTTCAGGTCCACCGTGAATCCCCAGTGATCCTTCATACCCAGCGCAATGTTTTCAAGTACGGTCATGTTCGGAACCAGCATGTACTGCTGATGCACCATTCCGATTCCGCAGGCGAAGGCATCATTGGGTGACTTGAACGAGACCTCCCTGCCGTTGATGCATATTCTGCCTTCATCCGGCCGGTAGAGCCCCATCACGATGTTCATGAGCGTCGTTTTTCCTGCTCCGTTTTCCCCGACGAGGGCAAGTATCTCATGACGGGCGACAGTGAGCGAGATGTCATCCGAAGCGAGGACTCCGGGAAAACGTTTTGTAATGTGTTCCAGTTTCAGTTCATATATTTCTTCGGTCATGATTCCAAAAGAACCGGCCCGATGCGGCCGGCATGCCTGATCCTGTACGATCAGAGTTTCGAATAGTCAACCTGTGCCCAGGAAGAGAGGGTGTCCGGCTGCGCCTTGAAGGCACTGATCTGATTCTCGACTGCCTCTCTGATTCTGTCTGTGATCTTGTCCGAGCACTTTGCCTCGTTCCACTTCCAGATGAAGCCGCCGTTATTGAAGTTCATCGGGAGGCATTCTCCTCCAAGAACTCCCTCTTCGAACTTTTCCACAAGCCCCTTGACGACAGCCTTGTAGTTGTAGGCTGATGCCGCTATGCACTTGTAGCCTTCAGCGAGGTCAATCTGCGCCGTGTCCTGACCGACCCACCAGATGTTCCTGTCCGGATAGTCAGCTACTGCCCTCAATGCGCCGAGAGCCTGCTGTGAGGAACCGGTGAGGACATCTGCTCCTCCCTGGATGAAGGCCTGAGCGGCTTCTCCGGACTTGACCGTGTCGTTGAAGTTTCCGATATGCGTCACAAGAATCCTGCATTCGGGATTCGATGCCTGTACTCCGAGAACAAAACCCCTGTTGTAGCGTGCTGCATCTCCACCGTCAATCGGACCTACGAGGGCAACCTTGTTGACAGCAGTGGTGAGGCCGGCAACGATACCTGAGAGGTACCCTGTCTCTTCAGACTGCGGCATGTATGTGAAGACGTTGTCTGCAATGATGTCGGAAGATGTTCCGAAAGCGAACATTACCTCCGGGAATTCGGCTGATGCCTCTTCGACCTGGGCCCTGAACTGGGAACCGTGGACGATGATGATGTTGTAGCCGAGATTGACGTATGTCCTGATTGCGGTCATCGTGTCGGCAGGCTGTGTGTTCTCGACAGGCTGATAGGCTGCGATTTTTCCCGGCATTTCAGCCATCGCATCCCTGATGCCGTCGTGCATTGCCTGGCACCAGCCCTTGTCATCTGTTGTGCTGGATACAATCAGGGCAATCCTGATTTCATCTTTTCCGCCTTTCTCTGCTCCGCCCTGTGCAGCAAGTGCGGAAAGCGCAAGGATAAGTGAAAGAGAGATAATGAGCAGTTTCTTCATATGTTCCTCCGGTTTCCTGGGGAGCTGATCAGCCCCTACAGGACAATTCTGAGGTATAAGGCTGGAAAAGAAAAGAAAAAAATCCCCGTTTTCCCTCTTTGAGGAAACCGGTATTTCCATCGTGCGGGAATCCGTGAATTTTATGTTTCTGTTTTGGCGGGAAAGGTGGTTTAATGTTAATGCTATGAAATCATTCGACTATGTAATTGTAGGTGCAGGTGTGACCGGATGCTGGATAGCCTATGAACTGTCCAGGTATACAGCGTCCGTATGCATCATCGACAGGCACTCTGACTGTGGCGAAGGAACGAGCAAGGCGAATTCCGCAATCGTTCATGCCGGTTATGATCCCCATCCGCAGTCTCTGATGGCGGCTCTGAATGTCAGGGGAAACGAGATAATCCGGGAGTGTCATGAAAGGATGGATATCCCGTTCAGGCAGACGGGTTCCCTTGTTGTTGCATTCGATGACGAGGGGCTTGAGAAAATCGGGGAGCTTTATGCCCGCGGGGTATTCAACGGCGTACCGGGACTGAAAATCCTGGGGCGGGAGGAAACCCTTTCCATCGAGAAGAATCTGTCTCCTGCCGTGAAGGGAGCGCTTCTTGCTCCTACGGGAGGAATCTGCTCGCCGTTCGATCTCACGCTGGCTCCTCTTGAAATTGCAGTGAAGAACGGTGCTGTCTTCATGAGGGAGACTGAGCTCGCTGCAGTTGAGAGAAAGAACGGATATTTTGTTCTCAACGGCTCCATTGAGGCCCGCTTTGTAATAAATGCTGCAGGGGTCGACTGTGCGGAGGTCGCGTCGCTCTTCGGAGATGATTCGATTACGATACATCCGCGCCGCGGCGAATATTCGCTTCTCGACAACGAAGTCGGGTCGCTTGTCTCTCATACCATCTTCCAGCCTCCGACGAAGGCCGGAAAGGGTATTCTGGTAACGCCTACCGTGGACGGCAACATACTTGTCGGGCCGAATGCCGTGGATGTGGATGACAGATATGACACGAGGACAACGGCAGAGGGACAGCAGGAGGTGTTCCGCGGCGCCCGTCTCAGTGTTCCGTCGCTGAGCGAGAAGAGCGTGATCACGTCTTTTGCGGGCGTGAGGGCGGTATCGGACAAGGATGACTTCATAATAGGTTTCTCGAAGGTTGACGGCCTTTTGAATGTGGCAGGAATATGCTCTCCCGGCCTTACTGCGGCACCTGCGACTGCAGAGTATGTTGTCTCTCTTCTTGAAAAGAAGGGACTCCTGGGAAAGAAGAAGAAGGACTTCTGTGATTCCCGCAAGACAGTACGGTTCATGAAGCTTTCCGATGAGGAAAAGCTCAGGGCCCTGAAGAAGAATCCTCTCTACGGCAGGATCATCTGCCGCTGCGAAAGCGTTACGGAGGGGGAGATAGTCGACTCGATAAGAGGAGAGTGCGGAGCAGTCAGCCTGGATGGAGTAAAGCGCCGTGTCAGGGCTGGAATGGGACGATGTCAGGGAGGATTCTGCTCTCCGCGTGTCATGGAGATTCTCTCCCGTGAGAGAGGCATCGCATTTACTGATGTGACCAAGGCCGGAGGAAAAAGCTGGCTTACGGAGAAAAAGGACGGCTCGGATGATTGAAACCAGTGTTGCCGTAATCGGCGGAGGTCCTGCGGGACTCAGTGCAGCGCTTTCACTTTATGACGAGGGCGTGAAGGATATACTCATAATCGAGCGCGACAGCTCTCTCGGCGGCATCCTGAACCAGTGCATTCATCCCGGGTTCGGACTTCATGTCTTCGGAGAGGAACTCACAGGTCCCGAGTATGCCCAGCGCCTTGTAAACAGGCTATCCGGCCTTCCTGTAAAAGTCATGGTCGACACGATTGTGACGAAGCTCTCTCCCGACAGGACAATCCGTGCCATGAGTGCAGGGAACGGACTCGTCGACATAAAGGCAGATGCCGTCGTGCTTGCGATGGGATGCAGGGAGAGGACAAGGGGAATGCTGCGCATTCCGGGAACACGCCCCGGCGGAATCTACACGGCAGGAACGGCACAGAGGCTTGTGAATGTCGAGGGATATATGCCCGGCCGCTCCGTAGTGATACTGGGAAGCGGAGACATCGGCCTGATAATGGCCAGAAGAATGACGCTGGAAGGCGCACATGTAAAGGGTGTATATGAAATCATGAGCCGGTCCAACGGACTCAGAAGAAACATAGTTCAGTGCCTTGACGATTATGACATACCCCTTCATCTCTTTACCACTGCAACGGAAATTCACGGACGGGAACGTGTTGAGGGAGTGACCGTGAGCCGCGTGGACAGTTCCCTCAGACCCATAAAGGGAACAGAGGAATATGTCGAATGCGACACCATACTTCTTTCCGTCGGGCTGATTCCGGAGAACGAGCTTTCACGCCAATGCGGCATAGTCCTGGACGAAAAGACCCGGGGACCGGTGAATACCGGTTCCTTCATGACAAGCGTCGACGGCATATTTGCCTGCGGCAACGTCCTGAGGGTTTATGACCTTGCGGACAATGTGACGAAGGACAGCATTCTCTGCGGAAAGGCCGTAAGCGAATATCTGGGCAGGAGGAAAAAGTAATGGAAACGAGTCTCGTAACATGTGTCATATGTCCCAAGGGCTGCTCGATCAGCGTTGACTGGAGTGAGGAAAACGGGGAAAGGAAGGTTGAGAGCGTGAAGGGAAACTCCTGCAGCCGCGGCTCCGCCTATGCTTCAAGCGAAGTCATTCATCCCTGCAGAATCCTTTCATCGACCGTGAGGATGAAGGGTGCCGACCTGACTCTTCTTCCCGTGAGAAGCGCCGAGGCCATACCGCGGGAACTGATGCTTCCTGCAATGGAGACCATAAAGAAAACCGTCGTCGCAGGAAGCGTGAAGATGGGAGACGTCATAATCCGCAATATTGCGGGAAGCGGAGTCGATGTCATAGCATGCCGTGATGCCAGGTGTTCCTGACGCTTTTTTCAAATATTCCTTCTGTTTTATTCTGCCCTTTTCAGTATAGAATCGGGGTGCTTTCTGTGAGGTAAGAACGGATGCTTGATAAGAACAACGAATATTCGAAAATGAAATTCCATATCGATACGGAGGTGCTCAGGCATCTTTTCGACGATACACTTGTGAGGGATGCCGACAGGATCCCCATCGATATCTGTCCGAAAGACAGGATTCCGTCAAGATGCTGCATCTACAAGGAGAGGGCTGTCGTCAGGTATCGCATGATGGCACTCGCGGGATATACTCTTGAAACCGATGATGATGAGTACCGATCCCTTTCGTCCTATATGGAGGAGGCTCTCCGGGAGGATAAGCCGAAGCTTCCCCTTCTGACAACAATAGCAACCGGATGTTCGTCCTGTCCGCAGTCTCACTATGCGGTGTCCGATGCGTGCAGGGGCTGCTTTGCTCGGCCGTGTGCATCAAACTGTCCCCGTGATGCAATCATCTTCAGAAACGGCAGGGCCGAAATCATGACGGAGAAGTGCATCAAGTGCGGAAAATGCATGGAGCGCTGCCCGTTCCACTCGATAGTCCACAACTGTGTGCCATGCGAGGACGCATGTCCCGTCGGGGCCGTCAAGCAGAATGAAAGGGGTATCAGTGAAGTCGATCACGAGAAGTGCATAGGCTGCGGAAAGTGCCTCAAGTCATGCCCGTTCGGTGCAATCGTGAAGAGAAGCGGACTCCTGAGCGTTGCCAAGATGATTCATAACGGCGAGAAGATTGTCGCGATGATCGCTCCTGCGATAGAAGGTCAGCTTCCCGGCTCACTGGAACAGATTAAGGCTGCAATGAAAACTGCGGGCTTTACGGAAGTGGTAGAGGTTGCCGAGGGAGCAAGGATTACTGCCGAGAAGGAAGCTCAGGAACTGAGGGAGAGAGTTGAGCAGAAGAAGGGATTTCTTGCAACATCATGCTGCCCGGCATGGTTCACCCTTGTCGAGAAGCACATTCCTGCCCTCAGGGAGCATATCTCTACAACGCTTTCTCCCATGGGATATACGTCATACATCTGCCGTGAGAAATTCCCCGGCTACAAGGTTGTCTTTGTCGGCCCGTGTGTTGCAAAGCGCTATGAGGCTGCGACACGCTATCCCGATACAATTGACAGGGTCATATCATACAGCGAACTTGCGGCAATCCTGGCGGCAAAGGATATCGATGTGGCTTCGATGCAGGCTTCATGGGATGACGAAAGCTGCTCATCATTTGCCGACTGCAGGAATTTTGCCGTGTCCGGCGGTGTTGCCGGCTGTGTCCTCAGCCGTGCGGAGAACAGTGACGGATACAGGGTTCTCAGCATAAACGGAATAGATGCAAAGACAGTGAGGCTGATGAAAACATGGTCAAAGCTTCCTCCGGAGGCTGACCTTGTTGAAATCATGTGCTGCCCCGGAGGCTGCATAGCCGGTCCCGGAACGATGGTTTCTCCTGAGGCTGCGCTCCGTGCAAGACAGAATTACAGAAAGATGAGGGAGAATGCACTGAAGGCTCAGCAGTGAAACTGCAGACTGCTCTTATATGCTGCCTTGACCGGCAGCATTTTTTCTTGACAAGGGAGGAAGAAATAGCGTTGAAGAGGTAAGGAGAAGAAATGAAGAATATATCAGATAAGGGTTTCTGCTGCCTTTCCAGTGAGCTGTTTTCTTCCTTTTTCACCTCTGACAGGCTTCTGACTGAGGAAATCATCAATACCATCCTGGAAACGGAGTTCATAATTGACGGTGTGGAAGAGGCGAGTGTTCCAAAAGAGGAGTTCGGCTATTATCATCCGTTCGTGTTTGCCGATGCCCGCACAGCCGAGGGACACTGTACTCTTATACTTACAGTAATTGATGAAAGTGTAATGGATGATACCTCCCGGCTTCTTTCATGGATGCTCTATTCGCAGTCTCTCAGAGCGAGAAACGTCTACCCCGTGATAGTTTCCTTTGATTCGACACTCTTTCCGGAGGACGGAAGAAACGTATCGATGCGCATTGTCGAGAGTCAGAGCGTGTCGTTTGCGCTTGCTGTCGTGAACCTTCACTTTTGTGCCGTTGGAAAAGACAGAAGAAAAGATCTGATAGTGGACCTGATGTGTCCGCTGGGTGAGGCAATCCGGGATGAAAGGATAAGAAAGGCATATGACGAGGCATATGTCAGAAGCGGGATGGATGAGAAGAAAAGGGTTTCCTATTCGTTATGGCTTAAGTCCCTCATGCGTGACATAGACAGTCTTTCTCCCCCTCCGGCCGGAACGCCGGAAAAAGGGGAGAAGTGATTCATGCTATGGCCGTGTAGACCATCATGTAATGAAATGCAGTTCCGAGAAGGATGAAGATGTGAAAGAGTTCATGGCTTCTGAATTCCCTGTTCCTTTCAAGAAGCGGTATCTTCACTGCGTAGATTATGCCGCCGGCTGTATAGATTATTCCGCCGAGAAGAAGATATCTGTAGCCGTCCGGCGCAAGAAGAAGCCTGAGTGCCTTCAGATACGGAGTGCAGGCCCATCCCATGGCAATATAGATCAGCGACGATACGAATCTGGGACATGTCACGCGGAAGGCCTTGAAGAAAATGGAAAGGAAGGCAAGACTCCATATTACAGCGAGAAGTGTCATTCCGCCGTTTTCCCTCAATGTCGTCACACAAAGAGGTGTATATGTTCCTGCAATCAGTACCGCTATCATCATGTGGTCAAGCTTCTTGAGTATCATGTCCTTCCCTTGTCCGAAGGCATGATAGGATGCGGATGCACCGTAGAGCAGGACCATGGAGAGCGTGAAGAGAGCAAAGGAAATCAGATCTGCCGCGTCTCTTTCGTCCAGTGCTCCCTTTATGATAAGCACCGGCGTTGCGATTATCGAGATAATGAAACCTGCGAAGTGCGTCAGTGCACTCAGCCTGTCCTTTGCCCTGAATTCCGATAATCTTTCATCCGGAACCATTATATTGATAACCATGACTGCCTCCCTGTAATAACCGTATACAAGTATACTCTTAACCTTTAATCGGTTTTCTGAAAACCTGTTAATAGTTAAAACAGTAATAATCAGCTTGTCAAGAGTTTTTTAAAAACTTATGATAGGTTTAAAGGAGTCATTATGGTACTTGAACTTGATGAGACAGTGCTTTCTGATGTCAGGAACTACCGTCTTCCATCCTACAGCGAAATTCCTGATGTGGGTCTCTATCTTAATCAGACGGTGTCCTACATCAACAGGTTTCTTACCCTGTTTCCCGGTTTTTCCATCACGGAGTCGATGGTCAGCAACTATGTAAAGAACAAGCTTGCTGATAATCCTGTAAAAAAGCAGTATTCGCGTGACATGATATGTTCGCTTCTTTTCATCGCCGTTTCGAAGAGTATTGCATCCCTTGACGACATAAGGCTCCTTCTGACCTTCCGCAGGGAAAGCGGATACGGTGTGGAGGAGGCGTATGCATTCTTCAAAAGGGAGTTCGAGTTGTCTCTGGCCTCCGTCTTCGGTTTTGCATGTGAAAGAGCGCAGAAAGAGGAGACGGAGTCTGCCGGGGAAGAACTTCTGGACAAGCTTACTTCAGCTGTTGCTCACAAGATTTATGTGGAAGCTGCCTTCAGTGTCCTGAAGGAGAAAAAGGACGGCAAGTGATATCTGTCAGAGTTTTCGGAGAATGTCCCGTGCTGCCGCTTCTGCCGAGGCGAAGGCAAACGAGAGATTGTATCCGCCGCATTCCCCGTCAACATCGATTACTTCTCCCGTGAAGTAGAGTCCGCTGACGATTTTCGATTCCATCGTGCGTCTGTCTATTTCGGCGGTATCCACACCGCCGCATGTGACCGTTGCCTTCTCCAGCGGGGAACACTTTGCCTTGAGACGCAGGTTCGAAATCTTTCTTCCGATCTCCTTCATCTCCTCTTTCGTCACCGATGCGGTGTTCCTCCCGGAGAGTGTCGGGAAGAGGTATACGAGAAGCGAGCGCGGAAGGTTTGTGATTTTCTTCAGTGCGTTGACGGCGTTTGTCTTTCCGTTTTCCCCTTTCATGTCTGCCGCATGGAATCCGTTTTTGAACGAGACGGATATTTCCGTCCATCCGGATATGTATCTTGATATGCTTTCTGCTGCGGGGCCTGAGATTCCGTCATGCGTGAAGACCAGGGCTCCGCTTTTTCTGATGCTGCCGGAGGAAAGTGTGACACTGTCAAGGCTTACTCCTTCAAGAGAAGACGGCGAGGGGTCGATGATGAGGGATGACAGTGCCGGGTGCGGTGTGATTATACGGTGGCCGAACGAACCGGCAAAAACATATCCGTCGCCGCTGCTTCCCGTTTTCGGATAGCTTGCGCCTCCCGTCGAAATTACGAGAAAATCTGACAGGAAGATTCCCTTTTCCGTTTCGGTTCTGAAGAGGCCGTCCTTCTTCGATACGCCGAGTACCCGGTTTTCCGTGATGATCTCTCCCGCTTCGGAGAGGAGTGCATCCCGGAGAACCGAACTCCGCCCTGCAGACGGAAATACCCGTCCGTCTTCCCTTACAAGGGTTTCGACTCCTCTTTTCCTGAAGAACTCCCTGATGGCGGCGGGAGGAAAGGCGGACAGGGACGGCGTGACAAAGCTTTTCTTTTCGTGGTAATGAGTCAGAAAGTCCGCAAGGCTCTCGTCCGTGGTTATATTTCCCTGTCCGTTTCCTGTCATGAGGAGCTTGAGAGCGCATGCCCGCTGCCTCTCAATCAGGATCGAGTGCGGTATCCTTCCGGAGAGATAGAGCCCGGAAGCTCCTGCGCCGATGATGATCAGCCTTGTGTGTTTCATTTGTTCCGTCTGCCTTCCGGAATGCGGATGAAGTGGCATCACAAGCCCTATCTTGTCATGCCTCTTGTCTTCATCTCTTCTATGAGACGGGGAATGACAGCCTCGAAATCCACTCCATAGGTGTTGTAGTTTTCATGAGAGAGTGTCTCCTCGATTGACAGGGAGACATAGTCACCTGCAAGCCGGTATGAAGAGCTGATGCTCAAACCGTTGAGGAGAGCACCCGTGAAGACGGAGGCAAAGATGTCGCCGGTACCGTGGAAGTTACGTTCCATTCTTCTGTGGAAATACCAGGAAAATGAATCAAGGGTGCTGTCATAAGAGCAGATTCCGATCTTTCCCTTCGTGTCCTTCAGGCTTTCCTGGTCATTTTCAAAAATGATTCCCTTGAGCACGACGTGCCTGCTTCCGAGTCTGCTGAGCCGTTTCATCAGGGACTTCACGTCATCTTCGCTGTAGTCCTTTTCCATGTATTCCTCTCCCAGGAGGAATGCCGCCTCGGAGAGATTGGGGAGTATTATGTCGGCTTCGCCGCAGAGTTCCGCCATGTGAAAGGCAAATTCCTGATTGAAGCCCGGATAGAGCTTTCCTCCGTCGGCCATGCAGGGGTCTACGATCTTCAGTGTCTCCTTTCCTGAACCGAAGCGGGAGATGAGCTCCTTCATCTGGTCAATCTGCCTGATTGAGCCCAGATAGCCCGTATAGATTCCGTCAAACGAGAATTTCTCCTTCTCCCAGTGGTCGAGAATGGGAATTATGTCATCGGTGAGGTCATGGAAGGTGAAGCCTCCGTGGAAGGCAGTGTGAGTGCTCAATACTGCCGTGGGAATTATGGCAGTCTCTATTCCCATTGCCGATATTATCGGCAGTGCGACTGTGAGCGAACATTTACCTATGCATGATATGTCCTGAACGGTTACAACTCTTTTCATGAATACCTCAATTCTTAAAAGTCAATGTTATTTCCTGATGAAGAATCATAGAATTTAATGATGATAAGATAAAGTGTCGGCCTGGAAAATTATCAGAAACATTTCCACCTGCTGCCGGAAACGGGAAAAAACTTGCATAATTGCGCATCACCCATATAATTTCTCTTGAAAGTGAAAATATCGGAGGAGAGATGAAGAAAGCTGTCATCTTCACGTCAATAGCCCTTATCCTGATTCTTGGCGTATCCTGTAACAACAGAACAAGGGTGCCCGGAGTCAAAGAAGTATACAAAGTGGGAGAAACCGGACCTGCCGGGGGAATTATCTTCTATGTTTCGGACACGGAAAACAAGATCAGATACGATTACGAGGAATTCTCATGGAAATATCTTGAGATGGCACCGACTGTTATCCTGAATGAGGACACCCGGATGGCAGAACATCTGAAATGGGGCGAAATCGGGATAGACTGCGAAACGGAAGAAAAAACGGGCAAGGGCTGGGAAAATACGCGTAAGCTCATCAATAAGGGAAAGGGACGCACGAACAGTTTCCCTGCTGCTGAGGCATGCGATGCCTACAGTCACGGCGGATACAGTGACTGGTTCCTTCCGAGCTTTGAAGAACTCAAACTGATTTATGAGAACATTTACTGCGGGGAATCGATACCGGAGGAAATAAAGAAGACAATCATCAGCGGCTCCTATATGTCCAGTTCCGAAAAAGGGAAGTCGACTGAAGATCTGACAATGGCGCTGGCCTTCGATTTCTATACGACGCAGCACAAGCAGGAAATTTCCCGAACGGAAACGGGGCTTGTGAGGCCGGTCCGCTGCTTCTAGTGAAGCCGTGGCGTTGATGATGAAAGTTCTGTCCTGTGCTTTCCCCGTCGGGGGAAAACATCCTGTTGACAGTATAAAATTGAGGGTATCCGGGTTACAGTAAAATTTCAATCACGGAGTCCCTGCCGCCACGCTGAAAGCTTTCCGTAGTCACGGAAGGACACAATACTCCGCATTTTTTTCCGTGTCCCGGTGTCCTTTGCTGCTTTTCACCGGCGTGAAAAACTTCCAGGCCGGGAAAATGAATATTACGCTTTTCACGATATCCACTTTATATCGGAAGCCCCGGCTGATTTCCGGATTTCACGGTTGAACCTATGCCGTTATCCGGTGCAGGACGATTTTTTCCCGTCTGTGAGATGAGAAGAGTTCCGAGGCGGAGAATTGATGAAGACTTCAATATAATCTTTCCCTATGGTAGAATTCATCCGGAAAGACAAATGGACAGAATTACAGCAAAAGAAAAGATTACCTATACGGTCTCGTCCTTCATAAACTATTCGGAGACTGTTCTTCCCTCAGATGTGAAGACCAAGCTCGAGGAAATGGAGAAGTGTGAAACCGCTCCTCTTCAGAAGGCGCTCTACAGTGCCATGAAACGCAATCAGAAAATGGCGTCCGAGCTCTCACGGCCATGCTGTCAGGATACGGGAGTAATCCAGTTCTGGATAAAATGCGGCTCTCTCTTTCCCTTTCTGGGGGTGCTTGAAGAAGCATTGAAGGCGGCAGTCATGAAAAGTACGGAAACTCTTCCGCTCAGACCCAATACAGTTGAGACCTTCGGTGAATACAATACGGGGACGAATGTGGCGTCGGGAGCTCCGACCGTCTGGTGGGATATTGTCCCAGATTCCGATAAATGTGAAATCTATGTCTACGCCGCAGGAGGCGGCTGCTCCCTTCCCGGAAAAGCGATGGTCCTGATGCCGGGTGCAGGTTACGAGGGGATCGTGGACTTTGTCCTTGACCAGGTCGCGCTTTACGGTCCGAATGCCTGCCCGCCGCTTTTCATCGGAGTGGGAGTCGGCAACAGCAGTGAAGTTGCTTCGCTTAATGCAAAGAAGGCTCTGATGAGGCCTGTCGGTTCCCATAATGATAACGAAAGGGCAGCTGAGATGGAGAGACTTCTTGAAGATGCGCTCAACAGCCTCAACATCGGGCCTCAGGGACTCGGGGGAAAGAAGAGCGTCATGGGAGTCAACGTCGTCAATTCTGCCCGCCATCCCGCAACACTCGGCGTCGCCGTAGCATTCGGCTGCTGGAGCTTCAGACGCGGCAAAGTGACTTTCGACAGTTCTCTCAATGCCGGGAGTGCCACGCATCCCGGATGGAAGCTCAGTGGAGGTGAAATATGATTGAATACAGAGGCGACAGGAAAATCCTCATTACCCCCATATCGCGGGAAGACCTTGAGAATATCCATACCGGTGATGTCATCTACACTGAGGGTGACCTTATGACATGCCGCGACTCGGCACACCGCCGTGTCGTCACGGAGAATATGGAGCTTCCCTATAATCTTTCCGGAAGGGTTTTATACCATGCCGGTCCGATCGTGAGAAAAAACAGTGACGGAGAATTCGAAATGGTTGCATGCGGTCCGACGACAAGCATGAGGATGGAAAGCTTCGAATACGACTTTGTCCGGAAGACAGGTGTCAGGGTGATAATCGGAAAGGGAGGCATGAAGGAGAACACCGAAAGGGCGTGCAGGGAGTTCGGCTGCATACACTGCGTATTTCCCGCGGGGTGTGCCGTGATAGCTGCAGAAGAGGTGGTGAGGATAAAGGAACACCACTGGGAAGAACTCAGTATGTCAGAAATGATCTGGGGATGCGAGGTGAGGGAGTTCGGGCCTCTCATTGTCTCGATAGATACATACGGAGGCAATCTTTTCGAGGAGAACAGGAAGATAATCAACAGGCGAAGTGCTGAAGCGAAGGAGCATCTTCACCCGATTGTTCATGACATGATGAAATGAAGGAGGGCCGGCGGGCCCTCCTGCTTTTTCTTTTCCTTGAGCTTTATTTCCAGTATTTCTTCATTCTCTGCCGCAATGAAAGTCTGTATTCTTCCCAGTCGGTAACGGGCCGTCGTGCTACACCGTCTTCGACCGCGGCCTTTGCCACTGCCACAGCTTCCCACTCGATTACCCTCGGATCGAAAGGCTTCGGGACAATATAGTTGCGGCCGAACGAGAAGTCCTCTCCGCCGTAAGCCTTCCTCACTTCGTCGGGAACCGGTTCCTTTGCAAGCGCCGCCAGGGCAAGGGCTGCAGCCTTCTTCATGTTCTCGGTTATTCCTGTTGCCCTCACATCAAGCGCCCCGCGGAATATGAACGGGAAGCCGAGGATATTGTTTATCTGGTTGGGGTAGTCGCTTCTTCCCGTTCCCATGATTACGTCGCTTCTTGTCCTGACAGCCTCTTCATATGTGATCTCCGGGTCGGGGTTTGCCATGGCAAATACAATGGGATTGTCTGCCATGGAGAGCAGCATGTCAGGCTTTAAAAGTCCCTTTGCGGAAACCCCCATGAACATGTCGGCACCGCGGAGAGCCTCCCTGAGAGTGCGGACATCCGTATCCGCTGCAAGTTCCTCATGCACCTTGTTCATGTTCGGCCTTCCACGGTATATGACGCCGTCTATGTCGGTCATTATGAGATTTTCCTTTCTGACTCCCATGCTGAGGAACATGCGTGCACATGAGCATCCCGCAGCACCTGCACCCGAGAACACGACCTTGATCTCCTCAAGCTTCTTCCCGACAATCTCACAGGCGTTGAGAAGGGCGGCGGAAGCTATGATTGCCGTTCCGTGCTGGTCGTCATGGAATACGGGAATATCACACTTCCTCTTGAGTTCATTTTCGATGTAGAAGCATTCGGGCCCCTTTATATCTTCAAGGTTTATTCCGCCGAACGAGGGACTTATCGCCCTCACGATATCTATGAACTTATCCGGGTCCTTCTCATCGACTTCTATGTCAAATACATCTATGTCGGCAAAACGCTTGAAGAGAACACCCTTACCTTCCATGACGGGCTTGGAGGCAAGCGCTCCCCTGTCTCCCAGACCCAGTATTGCGGTGCCGTTCGATATCACTGCAACAAGGTTACCCTTGTCTGTGTACTTGTATGCATCGCTTTTGTCTTCATCTATCCTGAGTACGGCCTTTGCAACTCCCGGCGTATATGCAAGCGAGAGATCCTCTGCCGTTGCACACGGCTTTGTCGGAACGACGGAGATCTTTCCCGGTCTCCCCTCTGAATGGTAACGTAAAGCTTTCTCTTCGAGATTTTCCATTGTTCTTCCTTTTACACCGGGACAGCTGACAGGTCTGTCCCGCCGTGAATCGATATTCGCCTTGTTTCCCCTCAGATCCTGACTCTGACGTCCAGGATCCTCCTGAGGCATTTCTGCATTCTTTCCTTTGCTTTTTCTTCTGCTTCGTCCGGTGCCTTTCTTATGATGGCATCAAGAATTGCAATCCTTTCTTCAGCTCCCTGGATCGGGAAGAAAATTATTGCCTTTGTTGCATTTTCTATTGAATCAACCTTTTTTCTGAGAGATATCAGGAACTTTACAGCAACCTTGTTGTCGCAGTATGCACAGAAAATCGTGTGGTACTTCCCCGCCAGTCTGTCCAGCTCCTTCTTCTTTTCTTCTTCATCATCAATCCGGAGTGCATTTTCAAAGGACCGCTTGAGATCAATGAAAGGTTCTGTTTCCACTGCAGGTTTGCAGAGAGCACGTGCAACTACTCCATCAATTGCCTCTCTCACAGTGTACAGGTTTACCAGTTCATCAGTCCCGATACTTGAGACAATAGCCCCCATATGAGGTTTTATGGTGACAATCATGTCATCTTCCAGCCTCTGAAGAGCTTCTCTTATCGGGGTTCTGCTGATTTTGAGTTCCTCCGCAAGCCTGACTTCCTGTAGAGTGTCGCCTGCAGTGTATTTTCCTTCTCTGATAAGCTCTGATATTGCATTGTAAGCGACATCGCTCAACTTCATATCTGCCATGCTGATATCATTTCCTTCATAACAACTTTCTGAGTTTATTTGTTATCAATATATTTGGCAATAATTGTCCTTCTCTTTTCTGCTGCCGTCTCCTGAACGGAATGCGCATTGATAATCCATGCCTCGGTTTTTCCCTGTTTTTCTCCGGCACTCCTGAGCATGTTGTTCATCGCCTCCGGGCCACAGCCTCCGAGGATGTTCCTTGAGTTTACGAATGCTCTCGGATCCATTGCCTTCTGAATAAGAGCAAAATCACCGGCAAAGTCTCTCCCTGTTACCTCCCTGTAGACAGTGCAGAAGAAATCCTTTTCGATATTCTTCAGATTGCAGCCGGCTGAGTTTGCCCTTTTCACGAGGGTTGCAACGACATGATGTGCTTCCCGGAAAGGAATATGTGAAACGCGTACTATTTCGTCTGCAACTTCCGTAACTACCGCAAAACTTTCATATGCCGTTTTCTCGAGTTTTTCCTTGTTCACGTCCATCGTTGCAAGCACTGCATTGAATGTTCTGTAATTCGTTTCAAGAAGGCTGATGCACTGTGACAGTATTGCCGTTATGTCCTCATGGTCCGATATGTCACCATAGGGAGATTTGACGTATGCCGTAAGTACGGAATCAGCAAGCCCCTTAACCATGGAAAGGGAGGATCTCAGATGTTCGAGAGCTATCGGATTCCTTTTCTGCGGCATAATCGAACTTGTCGAGATATAACCGTCTGCAAGAATAATCCAGTCCATACCTTCCGTTGCCCATGTAACCATGTCTGTTACTACACGGCCGAGATTGAGAGCCGCCAGTGCGACAGCCGACGCAGTTTCTGTCATGAAGTCTATATTTCCGATAGCGTCAAAACTGTTCTCTATCACATAATCAAAACCCAGAAGGGAAGCGACTCTTTCTCTGCTTATCGGGAAGCCTGTAGTTGTTATGGCTGCAGCACCCATCACGGAACCGTTTATCTTGTTGTAAGCATGTTCAAATCTTTCGAGATCCCTTTCGAGCACATCAAAGAGGCCGAGATAATAATGACCGAGCACGGACGGCTGAGCCTGCTGTGCATGTGTGTAGGCTATCATGAGAGTATCCTTGTGCTCCTCAGAGAACAGCTTCACCGTATTCTGCATTTCATAAAGCAGCTCAATCAGCTCCAGCAGTTCCTTCCGGAAGACCATATGGTCAAGGCAGAGGCACATGTCGTTTCTGCTTCTGGCCAGGTGGATGTTGCCGGCAAGGCCGTCTGTCAGCCTGATCTGCTCATCTTCCATTTCAAAGAACAGGTCTTCGAATTTTCCGGAATATTCGGAAGTCCGGTATTTTCCGTAATCCATCTTTTCAATTGTATTGAACAGGATTTTCGCGTCTTCCTCCGAAACGATTTTCTGTTCGGCCAGCATAATCAGGTGTGCTTCGTTGACTGCAAGCATATCCATGATCTTTTTTTCCTTCGCTTCGTCATAGCCTGGTCTCAGTTCCATATCGACCAGAGCTTTTCCTGGGTATTTCCTTCCTTCCGATGCGAAGACTTCTTCTCTCAATTCCTTGTATGTTTCTGCTTTTTTCTTCATATTTTTCATCCTTTTCCTGAAATCACTGGTCGAATACCGAGTTGTCGATTCTCAGCCTTGTCTTGAATTCTCTCGGCCTGTAGGGAAATTCCTTTTCGGCATCCGGGTTAAGTTCAACTCCGATACCGGGGGCATCCGGAATGATGAGATATCCGTTTTCGAGTTTCACGGTACTTTTCACGATCCTGTTTTTCGGAGCCTCATCTTCGCCAAGCGGAAATTCCTGAATGGCAAAGTTCGGTATGCAGGCAGCGAGCTGGATGCAGGCTGCGGTGCTTACGGGGGACAGAGGATTGTGAGGAACGACTTCAACTCCGAACCCTTCGGCAAGGGCTGCAATCTTCTTTGCATGTGTCAGGCCTCCGCACATACAGACGTCAGGGCGGATGTATCTGCACGCTTTCCTTGAAAGAAGCATCGCAAATTCATTGATTGTATGAATCCTTTCTCCTGTTGCTATCGGAACGTCAACCTTGGATGCCACTTCGGCCATGTCGTCAAAACCGTCGGGCCTGACCGGATCCTCGTAGAACATCGGCCTGAACTGCTCTATTCCCTTTCCGAGCTGGATTGCTTCATGAACTGTCAGCTGCCGGTGGATTTCAATGCAAAGGTCCACTTCATCGCCGACTGCCTCACGATACTGTGCTACACTTTCGATTCCTTCGTTGATTCTCTGTGCATATGACAAGGAGAATCTGTCGTCAAGTCTGAAATCCTCAAAGGGTGTAAGATGTCCTATTGCTGTAAAACCGCGTTTCTTTGCATCTATGCATCCCTGAACGAGCTCTTCCCGTGTTTTTCCGAAAACATGGTAGTAGACCCTGGCTTTGTCCCGTGTCCGGCCTCCCATGAGTTCATAGCAGGGAACACCGTAATACTTGCCCTTTATATCCCACAGGGCAATATCTATTGCAGAGAGGGCCCCCATGATTGCCGCCCCTCTGAAATGGTGACATCTGTACATGTACTGCCAGTGATGTTCGATATTGAGAGGGTTCTGGCCTATAAGATATCTCCTGAATGTCTCAACTACCTGTCCGGCAGCTTCGAGAAAGGCCCATGTGCCTGCCTCTCCAAGGCCGACAATGCCTTCGTCGGTATAGACTTCGACAAACATGTATATGTCGATATACCTTGTTCTGATATCTGTTATTTTCATTGTTTCCCCTGTTCCTTACTGCTTCACAGCTCCGTTTGTAAGACCACCGACCAGATATTTCTGTGCAAAGAGAGCAAAGAGGAAAGACGGTATGCATACAATCAGGGAAGATGCCAGGATGTCTCCCTGCATCATGTTGTCCCTCGACGCAAAGTCTGCAATGACGACGGGAAGTGTTTTCTTGCCTGCATCAATCAGAATGGTGTTTGCAAGAAGGAAGTTGTTCCATATCCCAATGAATGTCATTACTCCCGCTGCGGCAAGTCCCGGAAGCGCTACCGGAAGAAAAACATGCCACAGAGTCCTGATCCTTGCCAGGCCGTCGATTTCGGCTGCATCCACCAGGTCCCTGGGAATGGTTTCGAAGTAGGATTGCATTGTCCATACGCAGATAGGCATTTCGAAAGCCACGTAGCAGAGGATCAGACCCCAGTAGGTATTTATAAGATGCATCCTGCTCATGAGAAGATATATCGGGATTACTATCAGAATCTGCGGAAACATGTGAACGAAAAGAATCAGCTTCGAGAATGTTTCCTTGCACTTGAATTTGTACATTGTGTAGCTGAAAGCAGCAAGACAGGCAACAAGGAGTGTCACGGCTGTGGCGACAACCGAGAGCCAGATGCTGTTGAAAAGGAATCTGCCGACGCCGAATTCCCTGAAGACATTCTTCACGAAATAAAGGGAAAAGTCAGTCGGAAAGAGTTTCGGCGGAATTGAAATTATTGACTGCGGTGACTGAAGTGCCGAAATTGTCAGCCAGTAAATCGGAAACAATACCGGAATCAGACATATTACTGCCAGTGCATTGATTACAATGGTTTTTCTTCTTGTTCTCTGGTGTCGTGTCATTTTCATATTCCTCCTATTTCAGAATCCTGTCCTGAAGTTTCTGTGCCCTGAAATAAATGAATGCGAAAATCAGGAGAACGAAGAACAGTATGACCGTTATCGCCGAGCCTTCTCCCAGACGGTAGGAACTGAAGGCTGTCTTATATGCGTAGATGGGTGTTGTAGTCGTTGCTTCGATAGGCCCGCCGCCCGTCATGACCCATGGAAGATCATAGAAGTTGAAAGTCCAGATGAATCTGAGTACGCCTGTAACCATGATTACGGGAACGAGCAGGGGAAGCGTTATCTTCGTGAATCTTGTCCAGGCGTTTGCTCCATCGACCTCTGCCGCTTCATAGAGGTCCGCACTGATTCCCTGCATTCCTGCGAGGAACATTGTGATCATGAGAGGGGTTCCCCGCCAGACGTTTGCAAGAATCAGGATAACCATTGCCCAGAAGCTGTCGCTCATCCAGGCCTTCGTTTCCGATATGATGCCCATATCAATGAGCATGAAATTCAATATTCCGTAAAGATCGTTGAACATCCACTTGAAAATCATTGCGACAGCTACAGTGGGAATCAGCCAGGGTGTTATTGCCAGTCCTCTGAAAAGTGTCCTGCATTTCAATAGCGGATGGTTCAGAAGAGAGGCCATGGCAAGCCCGAGACAGATCTGCGGTATAAGGGAACCGAAAGTGAAGATGAGGGATCTTCCCATGGCCTGCCAGAATTTTACGTCCCCGAGCGTTTTCAGATAGTTTGCAAGGCCGACGAATTTGACGACCTTTACAGTGGGTCTGTAGTTTGTAAAGCTCATGCGGACTGCATAGACCAGGGGGTAGAATATTACCAGAAATATTACAATTATTGCCGGCAGATAGAGGAGAAAACCCTCTATCCGCATTCTTTTGTTCAAAGTATGGAGATTGCCTGTATTTATTTCCTTGTTTTTCTTCATTTTCCGGTTCCCATCATAAAAATTCTTTAGAGAAGGGCCTTCAGCTTGGCAATTACGTCATCAACTGCCTTTTCTGCCGTTATGCCTTCATTGAGCATTCTCATCACGCCGTCGCCGAGAATTGTTGACTGTTCAACTGAACCTGCTGCGGGGAACGGCCCGTTTGCCATTGTGATGGCAGCAGATTTGTCGAGGATGTCAAGTGCAAGATCCGGAACGATGGGCTTGAGTTCTTCAGGAAGATTCTCTCTGTATCCTTCGTTGTTGAAGAGGCTCTTGACTGCAGGGAACATTGCGTGCGGATAACTGTTGTAGAACGGAACAAGTCTGTCTTCACTGTAGCAGAATTCGAGGAATGCCTTTGCAAGGTCGACGTTTTCAGCATTCTCGGGAATAGCCCAGCCGACCCATCCCATGTAATATCTTTCAGCCTTGTTTCCGGGAATTTTGAAATACTTTACGTCTTTCATGTTCTCCGGATCCATCTTTGCGACTGTGTTGTAGATTTCAGGAGTATCGATTCTGGACATGATCGTTCCGTTGGAAACGAGTTCTCTGACGTTCGTCTGTGTATATGAGCCTATGCCTTTCGGGGCGCAGTCTCTCACAAGCCTGTAAAGGAAGTTGTAGACTTCGGCCATTCTTGCCCTGGTGTCTGCATCATCGGTGATGTACCATTCGCCGTTTTTGTCCTGGGCAACAAGCTCAACATCGTTGGAGAGGAGGAACTGCCATACTGTTTTTGTTCCGTGCTGATCGCCGAACGGAACACCGAAACCGTAGATGTTGTTCCCGGGATCCGTAACAGCCCGGCACATCTCATAGTATTCTTCCCATGTTTCCGGAAGTTTTGTGATGCCTGCCTTGTCAAGGTAGCTCTGACGATAGTATGCAACTACAGGTGTTATATAAAGAGGAAGGGCATAGCAGCCGTCTTCGGTTGATCCCAGAAGAAGAGATGTTCCGAGGAAGTTATCCTTTCCGCCGGCAAAATCGACAAGATCAGAGACCTCAGCAAGACCTGATGCCAGCGTCTGAGGATGTCCCTGTCCGACAATTGCTATATCCGGCGCGTTGCCTGCCATGATGGCTGCAAGGATTTTGTCCTGAATGCCGGACCAGGGCATAACCGTGATTTCAACCTTGACTCCCGGATTTGCTGCCTCGAAATCCTTTCCGAGCTTTTCAAGTGCTTCTGCTCTTGATGCCTGAGAAAGGGGTGACCATATCTTCAGAGTACCGGTAAGCGTCCTGCTTAGAGATGCTTCTGATGCGCTCTCTGTCTGACCTTTTGCAAACAGAGATGTTGCGATAACTGCTGCAATCAATAGAAAAGCCAGTAGTTTCTTCATGTGTGTTTCTCCTTTTTTGTTTTTATATTCAGCTGTTGACTGCGCTTTCATAGACGAGGAACGGCTTCAGACTTTCATAGTCAAGGTCAACTCCGAGCCCGGGTTTATCCGGGGCATGTATGTTTCCCTTCTCATCCAGTGTCATGCGGGTTCTGTACATGAGGGAGAGAAGTTCATTGAGATTCGTATCATAATATTCGGCTATCAGACCGTTCGGTACGGCAGAAACAAGATGTACATGAAGTTCCTGATCTCCGTGGGGAGCAACAAGAATGTGCGAAGCCATGGCATAATCCGCAACTTTCTTCCATTCGGAAATTCCTCCGAGAACTGCCGCGTCTGCGTTGATTATCGCTGCTGCGTTTCTGTCGATAATTTCCTTGAATCCCCATCTTGTGTATTCGTTTTCGCCGATGGCAATCGGGGTATCGAGTTTTCTTGAGAGTTCTGCACACCCGTCGAGGTCGTCCGGAG
>CAVBWE010000053.1:33527-34797 GCA_963598715.1 Sphaerochaetaceae bacterium
GTCCAGTTCCCTTCCGATTTTCAGGGCATCCATTCTGTTGTATGCATTGTTTGCATCCACCAGAAGTTTTGTTCCTGCGGGAAGAACATCCTTGACTGCATCAATTCTTTCGAGATCTTCAGCGATTGATACACCTCCGATTTTGATCTTGATTGCCCGGGCCCCTTTCGAAAGATTTGTCCTGATTTCTTCCTGAAGTTCCTCCAGTCCCTTTCCGCTTTCGTAATATCCTCCTGCGATATAGGCGGGAATCGAGTCATGATATCCGCCGAGGAGCTGTCTTACAGGCCTTGAGGCAACTTTCCCCATTATGTCCCAGAGAGCTATGTCTATGGCACTTATCGCTCTTGTTTCGAAACCTTTCCGTCCGAAAACTTTCGGCAGGTAGATGCTGTGCCATATTCTTTCATAGTTGAACGGGTCCTGGCCGATTATCAGGTTCCTCATCATTTCAAGAGTGGTTGTGACAATCGGAATGCTGTCATGAACGATTCCGTATCCCTCGATGCCTTCGTCCGTCATGAGACGGCAGACTATGAGTTGTGTCTTTGAATAGGTGTACTTGCCGTTTGATATCGGTCTGGAATGATTTCTTTCATAGGCATAGACTCTCATATCTGAAATCTTCATTTGTGCACTTCCTTTATACTCTCTGAATACATATTGTATACATTGAATTCTAAATCAGATTTTCTCCTTGTCAACCGGATATATCGTGACAGTTGATTTGCTTTCCGGACAGGCAGGTGAAGGGTCGCTTCAGAACAGAGAGAATAATCCGGTACTCAGGATGCAGCTGCCTTTCCGCCCGAGCGAGTCTCACGGCCCGGTTGTCCTTTACCGCTTTTCACTGAAATGAAAGCCCTCTAAACTGTGGCTATGGTTATCACGGTTCTTACAATATTCCCGGAAGTATTCGAATCCTTCCTGACGATGCCTCTTCTCGAGAGGGCAGTAAAGAAAGGTTTAGCCACTATAAAAGTGGTAGATATCAAGCCGTATGCGGGCGGTTCATTCCGCCATATTGATGATTCTCCCGCAGGGGGCGGTCCGGGGATGATCATGAAAGTCGATACGACCATGAAGGCAGTAGAGGCAAACAAGACTGAGAAAAGCCGGGTGATTCTGCTCACTCCCAAGGGACAGGTCTACTCCCAGAAGAAAGCGAGAGAGCTTTCAAGGGAAGAGGACATTGTTCTGATATGCGGGCACTACGAGGGTGTTGACAGACGTGTCGAGAATCACGTTGACGATATGATATCCATAGGAG
>CAVBWE010000054.1:0-16231 GCA_963598715.1 Sphaerochaetaceae bacterium
GTCTATCTGGGATGCAGATGTCTGCGATGAGCGGAAAAGGGAGCGCCTCGATGTTCCCGTGAAGGCCCGCCGGAGCTCCGGAGTATAGAACACCGCAAGCAGCATGATCAGAGGAACATAGAGCTTCCTGATTATCTTGAGTATTACGACAAGGCCGAGAATGTATGAAAATCCGTACAGAACAGTGACAGTAATCATTATGGAGGCAAGTTCCCTCGCCCTTGTCTCGGACACGGCCATGTAGAACCTGTAAATCACATATGTCAGAATCAGCGTTTCCAGAGCCAGTCTCAGGTAGTCAACCGTCGAAAGGCTATTGAATAGATCAAGCATCAGTCATTCCTCATCACTCGGCACCCAGTCGAGAGTACGGCTTACGGCCTTCTTCCAGAATCCTACCTTTTTTTGTCTCTCCTTGTCATCCATGGTAGGTGTCCATCTTGTCTGTTCCTTCCAGTAAGACCTGAGTGAATCCATATCCTTCCACACTCCTGCGGTAAGTCCTGCAGCATATGCCGCACCGAGTGCCGTGGTCTCGGCAATCACGGGTCGTATCACGGGCTTTGCCAGGATATCACTCTGGAAAGCCATCAGAGGCCAGGAATTGGTCATTCCTCCGTCTACCTTCAGCGAGGATATCTCGACTCCGCTGTCCTTTTCCATTGCGGAATAAATGTCATATGCCTGGAATGCCGTGGCTTCAAGGACAGCACGGCAGATATGTGCTCTTGTTGCATATCCGGTGAGTCCGGCTATGACACCGCGGGCGTCACTGCGCCAGTAGGGAGCAAAGAGACCTGCAAAGGCCGGAACAATATATACGCCTCCGCAGTCACTTACACTCATGGCCAGTTCATCCAGTTCCTTTGCGCTGGAGACCATCTTCAGGCTGTCCCTTACCCACTGTACAAGGGATCCCGCGACTGCAACAGAACCCTCGAGTGCATATACAGGCTTCTGTCCTTCGATACGGTAGCCGACGGTTGTGAGCAGGCCGCTTGAGGAATAGCAGATCTCCTCACCGACATTCGCAAGCATGAAGCAGCCTGTACCGTATGTGCATTTGCTGCTCCCCCTGTCGAAGCATGCCTGTCCGAAAAGAGCCGCCATCTGGTCTCCAAGAATTCCACACACGGGAACAGATGCCTTAAACGGCCCTTCAGGGTCCGTATAGCCGTAAATCACGCCAGAGGAGGACACGATTTCGGGAAGGGATTCCTTCTTCACGCCGAAAAGAGACAGCAGTTCATCGTCCCATCTGAGGGAGGCAATGTTCATCAGCATGTAGCGTGAGGCATTGGTGACGTCAGTCACGAGAGCCTTTCCTCCGGTGAGGCGGTATGCCAGATATGTATCCATTGTTCCGAACACGAGTCTCCCCGTCTCCGCATTTCTCTTCACCGCAGGAACATTGTCGAGAAGCCACCTTATCTTCGATGCTGAGAAATACGGAGAATAGAGAAGCCCTGTTTTCTGTCTTATGAAGCCTTCACTGACCTTCCTGGAAAGAACTCCGTCAATGTATTCGGCCCCGCGGAGGTCCTGCCAGACGATTGCGTTATGATAGCTTTTTCCGGTTTCGCGGTCGAAGGCCACGACAGTCTCACGCTGATTGGTGATACCGACGGCTGCAATGTCATCTCCCTCAAGCCCGGCCTTCTCAAGCGCCGAAGAGATGACGGAACATGTATTCTTCCAGATCTCCTCGACATTGTGTTCGACCCAGCCCGGACGGGGGAAAATCTGCCTGTGCTCAAGCTGGCTTGCGGCCACTATGTTGTTTTTCTCGTCGAAGATTATGAATCTCGTGCTTGTCGTTCCCTGATCGAGGGCGCCTACATATTTCTTCATAACTGCCTCCTGCTGCGATTGTACACCGACTTCCTCATGTTTTGTTGGAAAAAGGTAATTTCACGACCCTGAATTTTCTTCTGCTTTCAGAAACGGAAGATGTCGATGTCAATATGACCGTCGTGCTCTTTTCCATCAGGGTAAGGCATTTCTCCCTGGCCTCTTCCAGATCGGAAAGTGTCGTATCGAGCATTGCATTCTTCATTCTCTCCCTGAGATCGTCGGTAACACCGTAAAGATAGCGGCGGAGATCCACCAGCGCCCTGCTCTGAGGACCGGTCGGCTTCACATCCCGCGAAAGAACCCTCAGTTTCGCATCCTCAAGACAGTCCGGGGTGAACTTCTCTTCTTCTGCCGCCCTTGAGAAGTCATCAATCGATTCATCAAGCCTCGGGTCACGATATGTATAGAAGTAAGCGATGTCTTCATTGATGTCTAGGGAAGCCCCGCTTGAGTATGCCCCGCCCTTTTCCCTCTCAAGGGCCCAGAGGGAAGAACGGGAAATGATGCTCAGGAATATTCTCAGCGCTCCCGTAATCCTGTCTTCCGGGCCCGGAACGGGGAAAGCCGATGCTATGTATGAGACCGGAGTCGAGAATGTGTAGGCAATGTCGCCTTCGTCGTCTTCGTTTTCCACGGCAGCGGAGGAAGAGACGTCAGAGTGAGGAAGCATTGAAATGAAGTTCTCTGTCAGGCGCACGGCATCCTCCTCCTTCTCCTTTCCGCATGCTATATGGAATGTGATCCTGTCAGAGGAGAATACCCTCCGGGCAAGCTCCTTAAGCCGCTTTCCCGTTCTTCCGTCCTTTTCCTTCATAAGTTCAATCACCCTGAACCAGAACGACAGTCCCTGTGTACGCTCTGAAGTTCTGAGAGAAGCTGAGAGTGTTCTGGAAGCAGCGGAGAGAGCAAAGAGATGGGCCTGTCTTATGAACGAGGATTCGTAGTCGCTCCTGATATCGTTGAGGACGGCTTTTATTCTCCCGGGAGACGAGAAATCACCCTGTGTAAGAAGAGAGAGGACAAGAGACAGACTTTCGCCATAATGTTCATCAAGGCTCTTGAAGCGTATGAGTATATAATCCTTCTCGGTGCCCGAGCATGCCGTTCCGGCTTCAAAGAGGGCCGAAAAGGCACCGGTTTCGAATCTCAGCCGCGTAAGAAACTCCGAGTAGTCCATTTCCCCGACATTCGTCATCGTGAGCATCCTGGAAATAATGCTGCAGTACTCCTTCTCCTGTGCCGTCAGATCGGAACAGTCAAACGCAATATCGGCATAGACTATGCCGTTGGTAACATCGGGTGACACGAGAATACGGCCTTTCTCCTCGCGTTCGATGTTCCTCGAGGATCGCGGTATATCGGAAAGAGCAAGCCTTGGAAGAAGGGAAAGGGAGAGAAGACTGTCGGGGGTATTTTCATATTCCAGATATCTCTTCTCCTCCTCTTCATCAAAGTTTTTTCTCCTTATGTCAAACTTTCTTGCTATCTCCTTTTCGCTTTCAGCTGCATTGTCTCTGTCCATGACAACAAGGGAGAGGAGACGATGGGTGTTTTCGAGAAGGTTCCTTTCAAGAAAATGCTCGATGAACCTTCCGTCCGCCTCCAGGGCCTTCCTTATCGAGGCAAGCTCCCTTCTCGGGAAAAGCATATCGGAGGGATTACGGCCGAACGCCCACCCCCTGTCTATCCTGGAGAAGAACATTCTGTAGCCGTTCGGAACTCCTTCCTTGATTTCCTGCAGATTGAACTCCATGCGCCTCAGGGAAGCTTCGATGAGAGTGGGGTCGATACCTTCGCTGCATATTCTCCGGAGGGCGTCGAGAATGACAGAGCCTGCCTTCTCCGCATCATTTTCATCCACACCCGTTATACCGACGGAAAAGGTGAAGTCGGAAAAGGAATCGTTGAGACCACCTTCTCCTGATATGTCACGGCCGACTCCGCTCTCGATTATGGCCTTGTAAAGGGGGCATCCGGGAGATGAGAGCAGTATGTTTACGATAAGCGACCACAACGTCCCCGAAAAAGGCTCGGAGGACGGAGAGAGAAGCCAGCTCACCGTAACGGTTGCACCCTCATCGCCTTCCTCAGCATCGCTTTTTGCACGGCAGAATGAACTTTCAGTCCACCTTGCAGGGGACGATGGACGCGGTATTCTGACTCCGCCGTCGCGCTTCGACAGATATTCCCTCTCAAGAAACTCGAGCTTCTCCAGTATATCGAGGTCACCATAGAGAAAAAGCGTCATGTTTGCGGGAACATAGCAGCGCCGGTAGGTTTCCAGAAACCTTTCATAGCTGAGGTCCACAATTGACAGCGGATCTCCTCCGGATTCGAATGAATAGGGAGAGTCAGAGGGAAAGAGATGACGGTTTGCGGTATCGAACACAACACTTGAATGATTCGACGTATCACCCTTCATCTCGGAAAACACAACACCCTCGAAGCCGTCACGGGTAAGCCTTATCCCCTCCTGCATGAAGGATTCCTTCCTTAAAAGCGGGTCAAAGACCGCATCGGTGTAAACACGGAAGATATTGTCGAAGTCCTTCTTCACCGGACTTGCCGCAGGATAGTATGTCCTGTCGGGACCGGTCATTGCATTGAGAAAAGTATTGACACTGTTACGGTCCATTCCCATGAACGGATCACGCACGGGATACTTTTTCGAGCCCGTAAGGACGGTGTGCTCGATTATGTGAAAGACACCCGTATTGTCGGACGGCGGCGTGAAGACGGAATATGAGAAGAAGCATTCCTCGTCCGGAGTACTGAAGAAATATACCTCAAAACCTGTCCTCGCATGTCTGAAAAGATATCCCGTTCCGCTGTAGTCGGGGCACTGCGTTATATCCAGGAGCGTAAACGACGAATACGTTCCGCCCTGTCTGAGCTGTTCTGGTTTCATTCGGTGATTATACTATGTCAGGGTGCTCTTCTGAAAGCGATACTTCTCTTTGAATTCAAAATATATTATTCTCTTTGTATGCTCTACATAGGTCCTCACGTTTCAATTTCGGAATCGATTGCACTCTCGGTTGAAAGGGCACATGAGCTCGGGGCAACAGGTTTCGCATTGTTCTCGAAGAATCAGAGAATGTGGAAGTGCCCGGAACTGAAGGAAAGCGAGATTCTCTCGTTCAGGGAGAACATGATGGATTACGGATACCGCACAAGAGGTATTCTTCCTCATGCCGGATATCTCATCAACCCCGCTTCCCCGGACAGTGTTCTCTATGCAAAATCCCGGTCTCTCTTTCTTCTTGAAATGAAACGCCTTTCCGCCCTCGGTCTCGATACGATAAACATACATCCGGGTGCCTACAGGGAAGGAGACAGAAAAGACGGAATAAGGAGAAGTGCGGCGATGATGGATTTTGTCCTGGAGTGTTTCCCCCTGATGCGCATCGCAGTAGAGAATACATCAGGAGCCGGAACCATCATCGGCTCCACCTTCGAGGAGCTTGAAGAGCTCCTCTCACTCATGAAGAACAATGACCGCGCGGGTATCACACTCGACACGGCGCATCTCTATGGAGCAGGTTATGACGTGAAAAGCGACCCGGACGGAATACTTGATGACTTCTTCTCCCGTTTCGGAAAGGGCAAACTCTACGGCATGCATCTCAATGATTCCAAGGTACCGCTCGGCTCCGGAAAGGACCGGCACGAGAATCTCGGCAAGGGCCTGATCGGGATTGAATGCTTCAGAAGAATCGTGAAGAGAAAGGAAGTCCAGGATATTCCCCTCATACTGGAAACACCGGATGAAAGTCTTTGGAAGAATGAAATAGAAGAGCTGCTCAATGTTTGACAATGCCATCTTCAGGGTACTGGGACACCGCGGTGTTCCTCTCAGGGAAAAGGAAAATACGGTAGCCTCCTTCAAAAGGGCAGTCAGCGAAGGCGCGGACGGGGTTGAACTCGATGTACGTGCCACGCTGGACAACATACTTGTGGTATCCCACGACAACTCGCTGAAGCGTGTCTACGGCGTGGACATGTGCGTCGAGAATTCAACATACAGGGAGATCAGGAAAAACGCCGGAGAGATTGCAACACTGGAAGAGGTCTTCGACGCCCTGGGGAATGTCTACTACGACATTGAAATCAAGGCGGAGAAGAGTGTCGGCTTCAGGCGAGAAACAGTCTCTCTCCTTGCCGGAAAGCTTTCAGAGGAAAAGGAGCTTTCGAAGAAAGTGATGGTGTCCTCATTCAATCCGCTTGCAATGAGGCTCTTCAGCTCACTGACGGACCGCCGCTATGAAATGGGAATAATATATGACGGTCCTCCGACGGCCCTTCCCTTTTTCATGCGTCATGGAGAAGGAAGATTCTTCTTCCCGTGTACCTTTCTCAAGCCGAAATATGACATAGCCGTAAGGGAGAAAATGAAGAGAAAAGGATACGAAGTATGTCCGTGGACGGTCGACAGCAGCGAATCACTTAAGGAGATGACAGCACTCAGACCGCCGTTCATAATAACCAATGACACGGAGAAAATCGTCAGAATTCTCCAAGAACAAGGCCTGCGGTGATACGGATCTGATTCTCCAGGGCCTTTGCCTCATCAGCCGTTTCTCCGTCATCCGTTGTTGCATACTGCATTGTCCTGTACGTCTTCATCTCTCCGCTTCTGTTATCGATGCGCACGATCCTTCCCTCGGTCTTTGTATACCATCGGCCAAGAGTATTGACGGAGTCCACGATGCCGATTCTGATCATGTATATCACTTCCCTGTCACCGTAATTCTCCCTCAGAAATTCCAGTGCCTCCTCCTCATCGTCCCCGACGGCTTCGATTACGGTCACATCTTCAAGAGAAAGGGAACGGCACATGGAACGGATGACATCCCTTGCAGGCGAAATATCCTTCTGCACTCCGTCATAGCTGTAGAGCGCCAGTGCGATTACGGCTTCTCCCGGACGATAAATCTCATTCACGGCATAATCCGCTGAAAATGAGATTTCTGAAAGGAGGTTCCTGACTCCTTCAAGAAGTGTGGAGCCGGCCTTTTCATCTATGCGGGCCATGACAGCCTCATCGAGTGATACCGTTATCGTCATTGTCCCTCTTCTGAGGGAATATCCGTTTGTCCTGTTTACCCTGACAATTCCGCGCCCGTCCGATTCCGCGCCGTATGTCAGGTAGAGTATACTGCCGTCACTGTCCAGTGACGGATATGAAATCCTGCACATGGCCTCCTCTACGGCAGGATGCATGACTCCTCTGTTTCTCTTCACCCTGAAAGCTGTCTCGTATTCCGTTTCCTTTGTGCGTCCCATGTAACTGAATTCGATCTGGGAAAGATATTTCCTGATTCTTTCAAGAAGATTCGGGGTACGGTATTCCTCTGTCGCAGCTTCTCCCTCAAGAGAAATCTCGACAGCCTCCAGAAGGGCATTGACAGCCTTCACATCCCGGTTGTTTCTGTACAGGTCGGCCGCTTCTGCAACCTTCTCCCCGATTCTGTTTTCCAGCGCAATCCGCTCTTCATAGTCCCGGCTTCTCTTCTCATTGAGGAGAACCGTTTCGGCGGTAAGAAGAACGAAGTGATGATAATCGCTGCCTTGCGTGTATGAGTATTCATCCGTGACGGCAACATGAAGGTCACTGACCGCCCCGGTCGAATAAAGTTCGTCATAATAGTCTTCACTGTAATCGACGCCTATCTCGTCTCCGATTGTTTTCAGGGCATCAAGAAGTGCAAGAGCCCGCGCTTCCTCTGCATTTTCACTTTTTGCCTTTCCGACAAATGCGGATGAGGTACTCGTAAGGGGAGGATTCTCCACCCAGGACGGAAGATGCTCCATGGTCATACCGGTTGCGCATGAGACAAGAAGAAAAAACAGCGGCAGTAAGAGAAGGATCCGTCTCAAAGCTTGCCTCCGACAGAAAGGGAAACACAGTTTTCCCCGTTATAGCCGGCTAACCCCACGGAAACGGAAACAAAGCGGCTTACACTCAGCGTGAGGTCAAGGGAAAACATGGAAGAAAGGGAGAAATCTCCCTCCTGGGAGCATCTTCCGCCCGCACCGGCACTGCCTGTCAGGCGGAGGTTTCGCAATACCGGCACATCCGGCCAGACAGATGAAAAGCAGAATTCAGCCGACAGCCCGGCATGAAGAAGTGCATGAAAGGCATTTCCGCTTCTCATAAGCGAAACTTCGAGAAGAGGAGACAGAGGATACAGATATTTCGAGGACGAGGCAGCAAAGGAAAGTCCGTAGGATGTGAACTTCATGCCGGAAAAGAATTTCAGAAGCAGTGAGATATCACTTATTCTTCCGACTTTCATTCCCGGAAGAGGATGAGAGGAATAATAGGGAGTGAACACTACGGCTTCCCCGTGGATGGAAGTGACCTTCATGAGCGCCTCCGTCTTTCCTGAAGCGCCGTAAACACGATAGTTTTCCCCGGTATGGGCCTGTTCCAGTGTTACGGAAGAGAATGATGAACCATATATGTAGTCCAGCCTTTCACCGTCGCTGAACAGACTTTCCTCATAGAAGAAGAGTGAAGCAATTTCCTCCTCAAGCATATCTGATGGCGAAATGAAACCGAAGGACCTGTCGCCGACAACTGCAGTAAAGCGTACATAATCCCCCTCGGAAACCACATCCTCGATCACTATATCCGGAAAGTTTCTGTCTCCGACAGCATCGACAACGGCATTCTCAAGCCGTGCATGAAGATTTTCATCGATGTCAGAGCGGATAGTTATGGACGCCGACAAAGGTAAAATGAAAAAAACCAGAGATAGAAATACAGTTATTTTTTTCACTTCAGGCTATTTTTCACTCCAGAATTCAACAATGCCAAGACAAAGATTAAGGCTGCGGTTCATTGCATCCGTCGCAATCCATTCACTTCTGGAGTGAAGATTGTGGCCACCGGTGAAAAGATTCGGGCATGCCACTCCCGTCTCTGCAAGCCTTGCGCCGTCAGTACCTCCCCTTATGATTGCATTTTCAAGCGGAATCGAAAGTTTTTCTGCTGCGCTGAAGACTGCTTCGACCGAGGTCGGATTGTTCCTGTTGGCTTCTGCCATATTAAGGTAGCTTACCTTACTTTCAACCGTGACTTCCGCATGGTGGATGAGGGCAACCGCCCCGGCAATGCGCTTCATATTCTCTATGCGGTTCTCGAACTCTTTCCTGTCAAAATCGCGGATGAAGACCTGGATTCTTGCTTCCTCTCCGCTGCCGCTGAACATGAGCGGGCAGTAGTAGCCGTATCTTTTGTCGGTTGCCTCCGGGCTTTCAGCCTGGGGAAGTGACGAAACTATTGCAGAGCCCACGGTAACCGCATTGACTAGTCTTCCCCTCGCATCTCCCAGATGTATCGACTTCCCGCGGACAGTTATGTCGACAGTTGCCGCATTGAAGCACTCCGTCTCGACTTCTCCCTCAGGCCCGCCGTCAACCGTATAGCAGCATACGCTCCGGAGCCTGCCGTGAGGAAACTTCAGCATGCCGCATCCCGTCTCCTCATCAGGAGTAAAGTAAATTTCGATGTCGGGTCTCTTCACCTCGGGATGCTCCGTCAGATACTTCACCATCTCCATTATAATGGCAACACCTGCCTTGTCGTCCGAGCCCAGAAGCGTGGTTCCGTCACTCGTGATTATTTCGCCTCCCCTGTAGAGAAGCAGATCGCTGTCCGTTGTCTCCGGGTCCAGGACAGTATCGCCGGACAGGACGATTTTCCCTCCGTCATAATCCGGATGAACCTGTGCCTTCACACCGTTCCCCATGCAGTCGGATGCAGTGTCGACATGAGCCATGAAACCGATTGTATTCTTACCGCTGTTTCCCCGGAGAACACCCATTACGACCTTTTCTTCCCCATAATAGGTTTCGACTCCCATTTCCTCCAGTTCCTTCTTCAGCTGCATCTGAAGCACCGTCTGTCCTTCTGTGGACGGACGCACCGTTTCCGCCCTGTCGCTGTCGGACATCGTATCATAGGCCGTATAACGCAAGAAACGGTCTCTCAGGGATTCATTGAAAACAATCATTTCCTCTTCCTCTCAGTATTCTCACTCTCCCGCACTTTACCTTCACGGGATATCAACGCTGTTATTATACCCGCCGTCAGAGAGAGTGAGAACAAAAGAATCATGTTTTCCAGTTATAATTTTTAAGAATCTTCTTGGTGCCGTCCGTTATGTGATAAACGGCAAAGACACCGAGGATGAGAGCCGCAGCTACAGCAGATGTTCCGGCTGCCGTCTGTGTCGTTATGACGCCTTCCGCTATTGCCCAGGCTGCAACGGGCTCGCTCGTAACATTGTCCAGCCAGTCCTTGAATGCATTCTCATCCTGCTGAACATCCTTGTCGGACCATTCAAGGACGGTTATTGCAGTGCTTGCCAGGATGCCTGCAGCTACCGATATGGCGGTTGCCGCCGAAACCTTTCCCCAGAACATCACATTGGGAATTACTGCATAGATAACCGCGGCAGTGAGGAGAACGATGGATTTGACCGTCAGCGACCTCAGGTCGCTATAGAACTCCTCCTTGTCAGACGGAGCAAGTGACCGGCTTATCCTCTCCCCCTCCTCCATGAATACACTCTCTATCTTTTCAGCCCTGGCCCTGAGACCGGACATCTCCTCCGTACTCAGAAAATCCTCGGCAGCAGAGAGTACCTGCTCCACCTCTCCGGCATTTGCCGTCTCATAGAGGAAGTTCATGTATTTCTCGCCTTCCGCGCTTTCATAGAGAGAACGTGTTATCTCTTCCCCCTCCAGCGTTCCGTGAGCGGAAATCTCCTCATTTGAATATTCCCCCGTTTCAACAAGCACCGTCCTGATTTCGTCATAGTATTCGCTTATCATCCGCCTGCTCTCGCTCACGAGGGCTTCATTGCTGACCTTATTGCGTGATACGAGGGATGGTGTACATGACGGAAAGAGCATCAGAAGAATCAGCGCCCAGCCGACAGCTCTGTCAATCAGATTCGTTTTTCTCATAATTACCTCCGAAAATAATTCCCATGTGCAAACTTATTCTTGACTCCCCGAACTGCGGAATTGACACTATCCTCCCCAGTGTCCTGTCATCCGCGCTCAGAAATGATCTCACCGTATATTTCGGCCTTATGTAGAATCCGTGAAAACGGTATTCCCAGCCGATGCTTCCCTCTGCCGAAAGATACTTCCTCTCATCGGGAGCATAGAGTCCCCATGTCCATCCGAGCTTGAACAGACTGGCCTCTGCAAAGAATCCCAGTTCCTCCCAGGGCCTGACAGCGACGAGAAGCCCGGTCTCGATGAGTGATATGTCATAATCCTTGCTCTTTCCGTACCGTACTGGGATTATTATCCTCAGATTCTGATATTCAAATCCGATTTCACTGTCAATGCGTACTCCGTCAAGGAAAAAGGAATCAAAAGACCTGAGGTCAGCTCCGACCGAAAGAGCAGAGGCCGCAGGGGAAAAGAGAGTGAAAATGAATAAAAAAATAGTCATGCTTCTTTTCATGACTATAGTTTTTCCTGTCAGAAAGGCAAAAAGTGGCACAAGAAGTGACACTTTTGCTGCTTTACCATCCGATTGTATTCCTGAAGTCCTCTTCACGGGCTTTCAGTTTTCTTGAAGAAATCCGGATACGGTCCGTCTGTCCCTTGAGTGTAATCACGATTCCGTCATGACGGTCATCAACCTTTTCAAGAGAATACGACTCAATCTGGGACACAAGACATGACCATACAGGCTTAACACCGCCGAGATAGCTGCGGCGGGTATAGAAGACAAGCTCGGATGCCGTGGCAACGAGTGCTCCGTTTGAAAGAGCCGTCTCATCTGAAGAGACCAGTCCTCCCTTCACAAAGAAAAATTCCTCGTTTTTCCGGTTTTTCCTTACCATAGCCTCAGTTACGACGGCTGTACAGACATACCAGAGTCCGGTGAAAAGCACAAGGACAGGAATCATCCATATAAGCACCATGCCCCTGAATGCCGCAAAATAAGTGAAAACGCCGACAAGAATCACAAGTACAACCAAAAGAGGATCCTTCTTCATAATCTGCTCCCGGAAAAATTCTAGCAATATTGTCCTTCTTGAACAATTTGATTCCGTCCGGACCGGTAAATATTCAGCCTCGCTTTTTCTCTCTGCACGGGGAAATGCAGTCTCCGCTCCGAGTGCAGGAGAGTGCCCGTCCACTCCTGTGGTTCTTCATATCTTTTTGACATTCCCGCCTTTTCCTGCGCTTAGGGATATATCTGCAGAAAACGGAGGAAACAGAAACATGAAGAAAATCCTATTCATCTCATTGGCAGCGTTTCTCGTCATCACGATGAGCTCATGCAATACGGAAGCCGAGAGCGCGACACTTCGTATCGAGCTGAAATCTTCAAGGCGCACAATAGAACCGGAGGAGGATTATGAAATCTACGGTTACCGCATTACGGCAATATCTCCGGACGGGAAGGAATCCGACCCGCACTATACATACTATTCATACATGAACCTTGACGGACTGTGCATCGGGGAATGGAAGATAAAGGTCTACGGATTCAACTCCGACAGGAACGATCTCTCGTACGGAGAAGGCAAGATATCACTGGTGACCGGGAAAAACACCATTTCGATTGCACTGACGGAACTTGTCGGGGAAGGAGATCTGTCCGTAACTCTTGACTGGAGAGACGCAAACCTTGAAGACGTGAAGGAAATACGGACCGTATTCAAGAACCAGCAGGGAGAAGCAATCAAGCTCTCTCCCACAACGCCGTCGAACGGCAGGAGCATGATTATCCACAGCGGTCTTCCTTCAGGATCCTACACACTTCAGGTAGAGCTTCTGGACGGAGAAGGAAAAAAACTGCACGGACTTGCGGAAGCCATACGGATTTCAAACAAGTCGGTGACAAAGGCGGAGATAGTGTTTCCGGGAATCAGCCTTCCGGAAAAGGGAGATGCAGGCATCACGATCTCGGACAGAACAAGCACTCCCGTTGAAGTCGAAATAACCGGAATTGAATCACTTATTGAAGCGGACAGGCCTTTTACGACGGCAGTAGAAATCCCGTCCGACTCATCAGTCGAAGTGAAGGACCTCAGCGTTGTCTGGCTCCTTGACGGAGTTGAAATCGGAAGAGGAAGTACATGGACATTCAGTGACGGAGTTGCTGAGGGCTGGCACAGAATAGACGTGATGACGGATACCGGAGAAGAGGGTTCAGTCGGGTCATCGTCATACATATTCCAGGCGGCACTTTCAACAAAGGAAGGCGATCCCTACCAGAAGATAACAATAACAAACGGAGAGGATTTCGTTCTGGGAGAAGAAAGCGTGATGCATTTCCTGCCGAACAATCTTCTTCTGATTTTCAGCAATTTCTACCGTACGGTACAGCTTGTCAGCATAGAGAACCGCAATGCAAAGGTCTGCGCCGAATACAGCTACAGTGAACTCAACATAGATGACAACTACACAGTTGCCGATTTCGCCTCTTCCGGAAGCGCAGAAGATGCATACTACTCGGTAATTGCTCTTGCCAACTCATCCTCGAGCTGCATCGCCTATAATCTTATCGTATCGAAAAACCAGATTTCGCAGATCGACGAGGAGACCTCATTCGATGCTTCTCAGTCCTCGTCCCGTGCATGCCGGTTTGTAAACATCACCGAAGGAAAGAACATATTCGTTGCGACCATCGAGAACAAGACGAAAACACGCATGGGTTATGTTCTCTTCAACATAAATCCCGGGGAAGGGAACATGGTCAACCGGGAATGCTATATCTATGATCCGAAAACCGAACTCGGCTATTCCGGTTTCCAGGCTCTTTCCTCACTTCCCGATACAGGGTTCACTATTTCGATTTCCGCGCAGCGCGGACGCGTGATAAAGGCCGCTTTCAGGAACGGCTCGAAATTCTCCTCCTATTCCGACTACAGAATGTGGAAAAGCTTCGAGGAGTATGTAGAGGCATATGACAGAAACGAGACACTTGACGAATTCTCCGGAGGATACGGCTGCGGCTTTTTGACTTCTGACGGCACCTACGCATTCGTTCTTGCAAAAGACGGCATCGTCTATTACAGACTCGACGGTCCGTACTCGGCCGATGATTACACGCAATATGCAATAAAGGAGCTTCCTTCGTCATCAATCGGCGCCATAGAAATGTGCAGTGATGTCAGATACGGGTATATGATCGACAACGAAAAACGTGATCTGGTCACTCTTCAGATCGCTCAGGGCGACGACGGGAACTATTATCTGAACGAAGGCACCAGGATTGCACTGGAGAGTTCAAGCTGCGACACCATCACGATATCGAAGGACGGCAGATATCTTGCAGTCTATGATTCAGCTCAATGCCGGAACGTGATGTTCATCAAGGCGTCAAGATAAGAGCATATAATGTTTATTATCATAAATTATAAACATTTAGACACTTTGAGTCCTCCTGGAGGACTCATTGTGCCTCATGTATGAAAAGAGATACTGCTGGGAGAGTGCCTCATAGGGATGAAAATACGATATATCCACCCCCGGATAATACATGTCCAGGCATTTCCTCATCCATGTATCAACAGGAAAGCCTTCCCTCCGTCCATAACCGAAAATCAGGATACATGACGCAACCTTCGGCCCGATCCCCCTTACGCTCTGGAGCCTCGCGAGCGCATCTTCATAGCTCAGGCTCTTCACTTCTTCGAATATGTCACGCTTCTCGAGCGCACTGATAATGAAAGGTGCCCTGAAACCGACACCAAGCCCTCTCAGTTCGTCTTCCGTCACATTGCCGAAATCTTCCGGACGCGGAAACGTATAGAAGCCGTCTCCGACTTTCTTTCCGTACCTGCAGGAGATTCTGTCATATAGTCCCGTTATTCTTCTGATGTTGTTGTTCTGTGAAAGTATGAATGATATGACGCTCGTCCACTCGTCCTGTCTGAGGATTCTGAGCTTTCCTACGCTGTCGACAGCCTTCTCCAGGATGCTGTCCCGCTTTCTTATTTCATTCCGGGCCTTTTCATAGTCATAGTCAAGGTCGAAATATCTGTGCAGGAACGGATCGGAATATGCATCGTCAATTGTACGTATACGGTATACCCTGTCATTCAGGGCTGAAGCGAAGATGCCGTCTCCCACGTCTCTCCATGAAAACGTCTGTCCCCCGAACAGTATCTCCCGTAAATTTTCCTCTGCCATCACTTAATTATATTTAAGACGCAGCATTATGGCAAAGTGGTCGGAGTAACCTGTTGATGTTGATTTATCATATTTCAGCGGAGTACCGGCAGAAGTCACGGCATCTGCCCCCTTCACTATCGAAAAGCCGTCATACTCGACTCCGTTGCCGTCAAAAAAGGCCGAAGTAAGAAGTGCATTGTCATAGTTGTACCATACTCCGTCATGATAGTACGAGCCCTCATCAAGAGGTTTTCCATAATCAAGATACGGCGAGAACAGCACTCCGTTATACGAAGCCGATCCGTCTCCTGTAAGGTATATGACTGCATCTCCTGCCTGTCGTCTGTCGCCGATTTCTCCATCTCTTACACAATCGGTGTTGAAGTCCCCCATTACAATCACGGCCTCGTCCTTCTTCCGCTCAATCAGTGTCTTTATGAGGGAAAGTTCCCCGATGCGCACCGTATCATCATTAAGACGGCTTCTGAGATGAACGCCTAACAGAGTCACAGTCTCACCGCATACGGAGAAGCGTATCTCCGCAATCACCCGTGAAGACGATGCGAAGGAATGAAAGTTGAATGCTTCAGGACGGAATTTCGAGATAAACCCGACAGAGAGCGAGCCTTCGCTCTTCTGTGCCAGACCGTAGTACATAAAGCCCAGGGCCCTGAGATTTTCTTCCAGAAGGTCCTTCAGGACATCGGCAGACTCTATTTCTTCAAGAATTATCATGTCGCTCTCACCCATGTTAAGCGCCATATAACGACTCGCAGCTTCAATTCTCTCAAGATATTTCTCCCTGTCATAGCCACCGGCAGACGTAAATTCCGTAAACTCCGTCCCGTCATCGCTGCCATCGAAAAAGCAATACGCATTCCAGCTCGTAATCGTCAATGTATTCTTTTTCCTCTCGGGAGAGCAGGATGAAAGAAGAATCAAAAGCATCAGCAGAAAGAGTCTCATATATATGAAGCGTCAATCTTCATTATCATGTCAAAATCCCGGAAAAGTGCCGGAAGGGGAAGATACGCAGGCCGGAAAATTGAAGCCTCCGCAATTGTTGGAGAAACAGCAATTGTATTGTAGAATGAATTCATGAAGGAAATAACCGTAAACGTACGTTCCTTTGAAGACATAAGGACAAAGGGTAATTATATCTATGTCGACAAGACGGAGTACGTATACAGGCTTGTCAGTGACAGGATAAACCGTT
>CAVBWE010000055.1:0-3474 GCA_963598715.1 Sphaerochaetaceae bacterium
TATGAATGCCCAGAAGAGATTCTCGTGTATGTTCCTCAGTGCCGTCCGCGAAAGATTCACGGCCGCTGAAACATCAGTGAGGCTGTCCTTCATGAGAACAACATCTGCCGAATCTATTGCAATGTCGGTTCCGCTTCCGACTGCAATCGCCACGTCGCTTTCCGTCATCGGAAGGGAATCGTTTATGCCGTCGCCGACAAATGCCACCAGCCCCCCTTTCCTGAGACGCCTTACCTCCTCAGCCTTCTGCTCGGGAAGAAGCGATGACCTGTACTCGTCAATTCCCACAATGGAAGACACCTTCCGTGCAGCCTCTTCGTTGTCTCCCGTAAGCATGACAGTCTCCAGTGCGAGATCCCTGAGCATTGAGACAGCATCCTTACTGTCTTTCCGGACGGTATCGGAAACCGTGACAAGACCGATGAAAGCATGCTCGCGTGCAACAAGAATCAGGGAAAGGGAACTGTCCGTTACCTTTTTTATCAGGTTCTCAAGATAGCCGGTATCCGTTATTCCGTATTCCCTGATGAATGAAAGGTTTCCGGCAACAACTTCCTTTCCCGAGACAACGCCCTTAACCCCCTTGCCGGGAACAGAAGTGAGGCCCGATGCGCCGGAGGACAGGATGCCGCGGCCCTGGCAATACCTGACGACCGCGAGGGAGAGCGGGTGCGAGCTTTTCTCCTCAAGCGGAAGAAGCGCCTCAAGAAGCGTCTTCTCCGGGCACCCGACCGGCATCACGGATTCGACATTCATCTCTGCACATGTAACAGTTCCGGTCTTATCAAGGGCAACTGTCCTGCATTTTCCGAGGTTCTCCATTGCTTCAGCACTCTTGAAGAGTATGCCGTTTCTGGCACCGACTCCTGTTGCAACCATTATCGCAACGGGAGTTGCAAGACCGAGTGCACACGGACATGATATCACGAGAACGCTTATTCCCCTTTCAAGGCTGAACGAGACATCGCCTCCTGTGGCAATGAGCCACACTGCCGTTGTCACAACGGAAACGGCAATCACGCAAGGCACAAAGACGGCAGATACCCTGTCAGCGGTACGGCTTATCGGAGCCTTCGAGGCCCCGGTCTCCTCAACAAGGGCAATGATACGGCTCAGCGTCGTGTCTTCACCGACCCTTTCAGCCCGGCATAACAGATAGCCGTCCCTGTTTATCGTTCCGCATGAAACCCTTGCTCCCTTCTCCTTTGTAACGGGAAGCGCTTCTCCTGTAAGGGACGATTCATCAACAGTGCTTATACCGTCGATGACAATGCCGTCGACAGGAACTGAGTCTCCGCTTCTGAGAGCAAAGATATCACCTACCTTCACATCCTCGATATCCCTCAGCGTTTCCTTTCCGTCCACGACGATTCTTGCTTTCTCTGCCTTGAGCCTCATCAGTCCCTTCAGTGCGTCCGTCGTCTTTCCCCGGCTTCTCATCTCAAGTGTCTTGCCGACTGTTATGAGGGTGAGGATCATGGCAGCCGACTCGAAATAGAGCGAGTGGATGCTGTTCATTGCAGCGGCTGTCTCTCCGGAAGAAACAAGATTTGCCGCCTGGAGGAGAAGATACACGGACCATATGTATGAGGCACCGGAACCCATGGCAACAAGGCTGTCCATGTTGGGCGAGCGTCTCAGAAGGGAAAGGAATCCCGATATGAAGAACTTCTGGTTGATTACGAGAACAAGGGATGAAAGAAACATCTCGATGATGCCGACTGAAAGATGGCTGAGGCGTAAAAATGACGGAAGAGGCCAGGACCACATGACGACCCCCATTGAGAAATACATGAGAATGAGTGTCAGCACTGAAGAAACGACAAGGCGCCTAAGCATTTTCCCCGTCCCGTCTTTTCCCGTCTCTTCCCCTTTAGCGCTTCTCTCCTTCCCTTGTTTTTCCTTGAGGGATGCCGAATAGCCGGCCTTCTCCACAGCTTCGATTATTTCGCTGTCACTGGAGCTGCCCTCGACAAGCATCGATGATGTAAGCAGGCTTACCGAAACGCTTTCCACTCCATCAAGGCTTTTAACGGCCTTCTCTACCCGGGCCTGGCATGCAGCGCAGCTCATCCCGTCAACACGGAAATGCCTCACCTCATCATCCTCTCTATTATTTTCATCGTCTCGTCAAGGACCTCGTCGCGGCCTTCCGCTATGTCCTTCTTCACGCAGCCCCTGAGATGAGCCGACAGGATTTCCCTCTCAAGGGACTCAAGTGCACTTGAAACTGCAGAACACTGCATGAGGACATCCACGCAGTAGCGGTCTTCCTCTATCATGTTCCGTATTCCGGCAATCTGGCCGGAAATCCGGCTCAGTCTGTTTATGAGGCTTTTCTTTTCGCTCTCGCTGCGGTGAGTACTTTTCCCTGCGGCACAGAGCGGGCAGACTTCATTTTCCATGGCATACCCCCTTCGGGTATAATGAAAATACCCTCATGGGGTATTATTGTCAATACGGAAAAATTGAAAAGCCTGGTTATTTATGCTACTCTCCTCGCATGGACGAACGCAATATCAGGAACATAGGAATAATGGCCCACATCGATGCGGGAAAAACTACCACTACCGAGAGAATCCTCTTCTACACCGGTGAGAACCACCGCATAGGCGAAGTCGACAACGGCGAAGCAACGATGGACTGGATGGAGCAGGAACAGGACAGGGGCATCACGATAACAAGTGCCGCAACCACCTGCTTCTGGAAGGACAGGCAGATAAACATCATCGATACTCCCGGACATGTGGATTTCACGGCGGAAGTGGAGAGAGCTCTGCGTGTACTCGACGGTGCTGTCGGCGTCTTCTGCGCTGTCGGCGGAGTAGAACCCCAGACGGAGACAGTCTGGAAACAGGCCGACACATATTCTGTTCCCCGGATTGCATTCGTAAACAAGATGGACAGACTCGGAGCCGATTTTTACCGTGTACTTGAGGAGATGAAGAGGAAACTCGGGGCAAATCCCGTTGCACTCTTCATTCCCGTCGGGGAGGAAAGCTCATTTTCGGGAGTCATTGACGTGATAAGGGGAAAATACCTTACGTTCAGCACTGCTGACCAGGGGACAACAATCAATGAGAGTGACATTCCCGCCTCTTACGGCGACAGATATTCCGAAGCAAGGGAAAAGCTCATCGACAGCCTCTCCTCATACTCCGACGAGATAACCGAACTCTACTTTGAGGGAAGCGAGATCCCGCTTTCACTGATCGAGGAGACGATAAGAAAATGCACGATAGAGCGCCTTATACTCCCGGTATTTGTCGGTTCATCACTGAAGAACATCGGAGTACAGACACTTCTTGACGGAATAGTGAAGTACCTTCCGTCTCCGCTCGAAGTGGAAAGTGCCACGGCATTCAACGTGAAAAACCCCGATAAGACCGAGAAGGTCAAAAACAGTCCCGATTCTCCGCTTGAGGCACTCATATTCAAGATCCAGGTCGATCCGCACTCGGGTCCGCTGTGCTT
>CAVBWE010000056.1:0-7094 GCA_963598715.1 Sphaerochaetaceae bacterium
GGCAAGAAGCGTCTTGCCGGTTCCCGTGGGACCTACGATGAGGATGTTTGACTTGTCGATTTCTACGCCGCTTTCCTTGATTTTATCTGCATACTTGATTCTCTTGTAGTGGTTGTACACGGCAACCGAAAGGACCTTCTTGGCACTGTCCTGTCCGATTACGTATTCATCAAGATATGCCTTGATTTCCTCGGGCTTCGGAATGTCCAAAGATGCAAATTCGTTTTCTCCGGATTGCTTCTGCTGCTTACGGATTATTTCATTGCAGGTATCGATGCATTCCTCGCATATTGCAATCCCGGGACCTGTGACGGCACGTACGGTGCCGTCAAGCGGTCTTCCGCAGAATGAGCAGTATTTTACAGTTCTAGCCATTCTTTTTCATTACCTTGTCTACTATGCCGTACTCGAGGGCCTCCTCGGCACTCATGTAACGGTCCCTGAGTATGTCGCCGGCGACATCCGCAATGCTTTTTCCCGTGTGGGAAGCAAGAATAGATACCGTGAGGTCCTTGATCCTCTGCATTTCCCTGTTTGTGACGATGATGTCACTTGCCTGTCCGCCGGCACCGCCGGAGGGCTGGTGAATCATCACGCGGGCCGAAGGAAGTATGAACCGGTTTTCCCTGGCTCCTCCTGCGAGAATGATTGCCGCCATCGAACATGCCTGACCGATGCAGATCGTCCTGACGGGGCACGATATGTACTGCATCGTGTCATAAATCGCCAGCCCTGCCGTGACGCTTCCTCCGGGAGAGTTTATGTAGAGGTTGATATCCTTCCTTGGGTTTTCGCTTTCAAGGAAGAGAAGCTGTGCAACAACCAGGTCAGCCATTGCGTCATTTATCTCGCCGTCGACAAAGATTATCCTGTCCTTGAGAAGGCGCGAAAATATATCATATGTACGTTCTCCTGTACCCGTCTGTTCGAGTACGTAGGGAACATATGTGTTCATTCTGGGATCGTCCAAGACTTACTCCTTGTCGCTCTTTTTTTCCTCAGCCTTGAAGTTGTTGTTCTCAATAAGGAACTTCATCGCCTTCGGAGCCCTGACTTCTTCGCCGAAGTAATTCTTGTAGTTCTCCTTGTTCTCGTCACTCAGTTCCTTGTAGGAGTCCCCGACAAGACCTTCCATATCTTCATCAGTTACTTCAATGTTTTCTTTTTCGGCGATTCTGGAGAGTATGACACTCCTTTCGGCATCCTCTTTTGCTCCGTCATGCCAGTCACGGAAGATATCGTCCTTGCTTCCGCCTGTCCTTCTGAAAAGGGCTGCAAGCTGCTCGTCCCCGCCGAACTGTGCCGCCATGCTGTCCCATCTCTGCTGACAGACTGAGTCGATCATGGACTCGGGAACATCGATCTTCACATTCTTCAGGAGTTCCTTCATTACGGCTTCTCCCTTGGCGTTTTCCCTGTAGGAAGCGAGCTTCTCTTCAAGATCCTTCCTGACACCCTCCCTGAGAAGGGCAACCGTCTTGTATTCATCCTTCACATCCTGTGCAAAGTCATCGTCCACCTCAGGAAGTTCCCTCTTCTTGAGTTTCGTGAGCTTGATGTCGACAGTGACGCTCTTCCCCTTCAGTTCATCCGACGGTGCGTTCTCGTCGTCTGCCGCATATGTTCTCACGACGCTCTTCTCTTCTCCTGCAGACATTCCCTCAATATCCTCATCCAGTGCAAGTGCATTGTGTGTCTTGCCGAGAGTGAGGGTGAAATCCTCTCTCGAAAGGTCTTCGATTTTATTTCCTTCGCTGTCGGTTACGCTGTAGCTGACTGTTGCAATGTCGTCCGTTTCCGCAGGAGTGGTCTTCGTGACAACGACGGCATTCTGCTCCCTCAGTCTTTCGATTTCCTTTTCCACGTCGTCATCCGTGACGTCCTTGTCCTCGAAGCTGAGATCGAGTCCCTTATACTGGGGAAGGTCGAAGACGGGGAAAATGTCATACTTCACCGTGTATGTTACGTCCGTGTCCTTCTTGAAGGGCATGAGGGATTCCTCATCCTGAAGTTCCGGAACGGAGTAGGCCAGCGGCTGCTGTTCCTTGTCGAGTGTCTTTATGGTCTCCTTGAGGTTTTCCTCCATGAGATCGAATGTCACTTCGTTTCTTACCTGGTCTCCGATTTTTCTCTCGAGTATGGATGAAGGTACGTGCCCCTTCCTGAAGCCGGGCATTTCCACGGTCTTTGCATATTTCTGGATTTTTTCCGAGTACGCCTTCTCGATAGATGCGGCATCGATGGTGAGTGTGAGAGATGCCTGACTGTTCTCCAAATTCGTAAACTTCTTTTCGGTTATCATTTTTCCTTCTGGGACTCCCTTGCTTTGATTTCTCGTTAAATGCTTTAAGCCAAATCACTATATACGCTTTTCGACTTTTTGTATATAAGTCTCTGCGCCCATAAATTGACCTGAAAATACCTGACGGGGGAGGCAGCGGCATAATATTCATGCGGAAAAAGTCATTAGGACATTATCTGACCTGGTAGGTCATTCATACTAGGATCCGGAGGAATGAAATGACAGGTAATGAAATATCGGAAAAGGCAGAGGAGAGCCGCAGGAACAGGAGAAGTGCATCGCGTTTTCTGTGCGACATGGAGCCGTTCATAAGAAGGGTTGCTTCGCGTTACTGGCAGAGTGACGCCTTTTCGCCATATCGTGACGACATCTTTACTGCGGCACAGTGCGGTCTCTTCAATGCTGTCAGGAGCTTTGACTTCACGCGCGGCGGGTTCATCCGTTACGCCGAGAAGGCGATGGAAATCGAGATACGGCTTTTCCTCAGTACTGAAACCAGGCTCATCAGGATTCCGCGCTACGTCAGTTCGGGAAAGAGAAAGATGAATATGGTGCGGAGGGAAAATCCCGGACTTACGGATGACGAGGTCATGAAAAGGTGCGGAATAAAGTCACGCAGGACATACGAGTCAATCTCATCTGCTCCCGGATACGGTTCGGTCACATCCCTTGACAGGGAAATCGGCGACAGGGGAGGAACCCTGCTTTCCCTTCTCGACAGCGGAGAAACAGTCCAGGAGGAATTCGAAAGAGAGGAAAGAATGCGTGAGATGAGACTGCTCATTGCAGGACTTTCCGAGTCTGACAGATTCATCATTGTTCATACCTACGGGCTTTACGGTGCAGAGAAGATGAAGAACACCAGCCTGGCAGAAAAGCTGAGCGTTTCCCGTCAGACAGTAATCAACAGGAGGAAAAGGAGCCTGGAGTATCTGAGGAAAGCGCTCCTTCCTTTGATGACATAAACTCTCCTTTGGAGTATCATCCGGATGTGAAAAGGATTTTTCCGTTATTCCTGATAGTAGTGGCAGTATCTGTCTCCTGTTCATCCCTGGCTCTCTTTTCCTCTTCTGATGAAAAATCGGAAAGAAATACCATAATGGAGATGACAGGGGCAATGCTTTCCTCTGTTCCCGATGATGCAGTAAGAACGGAGGATATTGCAGGGGCTCTTGAAGAATCCTATACCGTATATTCGTCATTTCTTCCCTCATATGATGATATTTCGCAGAAGTACCTCTCGGCTGTTGCCGGAGTCCTTAACCGTGAGATATCAAAATCCCTTGCTTCCGTCATTTACGGGGCTGCAGCCTCGCTTGACGAGAGTGGTCCTCTCTTTTTCGATGAAGCCGGACTTGCTTCGGAACTGAAGAATGCAGCACTGGCGGAACTGAAGGACCGTCTTCTTTCTGCGCTGGAGGAGAATGAGGAATACCTTGATGAAGCTTTTGAAGAAAGCCGTTCTTCCTTTTCGATGGTGAAGAAAACGTATGCGATCCTCTCACGCGTGGGTGAGAATACCTATCTTCCTGAAGCCGGGAAGATCGATTATGCGATGGCCTCGTCCCTTGCCTGTGAAAGATGCTTCATGCTTCTTGCCGATAACGGAAATGAAGGTGATTCAGTTCATTCCGCTCCGTCCTTCTTCTCTTACGGGAGCTGAAAAAGATGAGTGACCTCTTTTCCTCCGCACCGCTGACAGATGAGCCGCTGGCGTCCCGAATGAGGCCGAGAACCCTCTCGGAATACGTGGGGCAGGATCATATCCTCGGACCGGGCAGGCTTCTCAGACGCGCCATATCAATGGATCAGCTTTCATCCATAATATTCTACGGCCCTCCCGGGGTCGGAAAAACTACCCTTGCCCGTGTCATAGCAAATACTACCAGGAGCCATTTTTCGACGATCAATGCCGTTCTTTCGGGTGTCAGGGAACTTCGTGACGAGATAGCAGCTGCAAGGGAGAGAAGGGACCACTATGGAGTGAGGACCATTCTCTTCATCGACGAGGTTCACAGGTGGAACAAGAGCCAGCAGGATGCGCTTCTTCCATGGGTTGAGAACGGCACCTTCATCCTTATCGGTGCAACGACGGAGAATCCCTTCTTCGAGGTCAACAGGGCCCTTGTTTCACGTTCGCGCGTTTTTCAGCTGAAACCGCTGGAAGAGAAAGACCTCATGCAGATTGCCCATATGGCACTCTCTGACAGGGAACGGGGCTATGGAAAATACCGTGTAACATTCGAAGACGGTGCGCTTGAACACCTTGTCAGCGTTGCTTCAGGTGATGCAAGGAGCCTTCTCAATGCCCTTGAACTGGCTGTCGAGACGACGCCTCTGCACTTTCCGCCTCCGGAAGGGAGCGAGATATACATATCGGAAGAGACCGCAGAGGAATCGATACAGAAGAAGGTTGTCCTCTATGACAAGGAGGGCGACTATCACTTTGACGTCATATCCGCATTCATAAAGTCAATAAGGGGTTCTGACCCGGATGCTGCACTCTACTGGCTGGGAAGAATGGTGAGTGCAGGGGAGGATCCGAGGTTTATCTTCCGCCGTATGCTCATAAGTGCGGCAGAGGATATCGGTCTGGCTTCTCCGGAGGCTGTAGCTGTCGTTGAAGCGGACGCTGCCGCATTCGACAGGATAGGGCTGCCGGAGGGCAGATTCCATCTTGCCCATGCTGCGCTGTACCTTTCGACATGTCCCAAAAGCAATTCCACCCTCGGTTTCTTTGATGCTCTCAGGGAAGTGGAGGAAGAAAAGAACAGGGAAGTACCGAACCATCTTCGTGATGATTCCCGTGACAGTGAGGCCTTCGGTCATGGGGAAGGCTATCTTTATCCTCATTCATACAGAGACCACTGGGTTGCCCAGCAGTATCTTCCGTCCGGCCTGCAGGGGAAGGTTTATTATCATCCCGGGTCTCTTGGCTACGAGGGCCGGATAAGAGAAGAAGTGATGAGAAGGAGAGAGGCGCAGCTTGAGGCGTCAAGTGATGATTTCCTTCTTGAAAACTATACGTTTACTCCTCCTTCGGGGAAAAGGGAGCGCTGGATAGAGCGTGCACTTTCAGGAAGGAGCGAGGCCCTGAGAGCGCTCAGCGACGAGCTTTACAGAGGTCTTTCCCTCCGCCGTCATGAGAATGCCCTTGTCCTCAATGCTTCAAACGGACTGCTTCTGTATCCTCTGATGAGGATGAACCCCGAGGGACTGAGCATCGCCGTTGTGGCATCTGAAACGAACCGGGAGATAATCAGTCATTTTTCGGCAGAGATGGAGGAGCTGATGAAACCTCTTGTAATTGTTTCCGGGGCATATGAGGCCTTTTCCCTCATTGAGAAAGACATGAAATTCGGCGTAATCAGCGCCCGTAATGTGCTCTCGCGCCTCGAAAGCGGCAGGGCGATACTTCCTCTTATCGCCTCACGCCTCGAAGACGATGGAGAATGTGCCCTGCTTGAGACCATTCCGTCCCTTTCTTCGAGACTTTCCTTCTTTGCCGAAGGAAATCTCCGGACTGAACTCGAAAATGCAGAGAAAAACATATATTCGGCGTCCAGCCCGCTCTTTTCGTGGGGAAAGAACGAACTGGAAGCTGCGGTGAAGGAAACATTTCCCCTCAGCGTTTTCAGTTACCGCACGCTGGAAGAAGAGAGACATATTTCGAAGGAGAATGCCGAAGCCTGGTACTGTGCTTCATACTCAAGGTACGGAGTCGCAAGGGATGCGTTCATCTCCTTCTTCTCTGACAGAAGCGTATCGTGGAAGACGACGGCAGCAGTCATCAGAAGCTCAGGAAGAGGGAAGCCCGTGTCAAAGGTGAATGAGCACACTCCGGTAAGGGACAGTGTCAGGCTTTCTCCGTAACCCTTACGGGATTATTGTTGTGTGCCAGGATAATCAGGGCATTGGCAAGGGCCAGATGTCCTCCGGCAATCACCGTGAAGTAAAGTCCGCTGAGCCATAGAGGCTGTCTTTTTACGAGAAGGAACGGATACGGCCCTTCAAGCAGTCCCGTTGCGTTGAGGAAAACGGTAATGAAAGCATACACGATCGTCGGGAGAGTGGCCTGGAGTGCGTCGTTCCTCCCAAGGTCCCTGTAGTCGCCGAAGAAGATGAAGGAGACTATGGAAAGAACAGGGCACAATATGTGCTCAAGGAGGTTCGTGCCTCCGAAGAGAAGGAAAGCCGTATCCCTGAAACCGCTCATCGGAATCAGGATGACGAGAACGACAACCATTGTAAGCGCTGAAGAGGAGACGGCCATGAACCGGAGCTTCCGGGTGAACCTCCCGCCTGTCATGGATTCTCCGCTTATCCGGCGATAGAGGCTGACGCAAAGAAAAGACGAGGAAACAAGAGTCAGGAAGCTGGAGTAGTGCGTATAGTACTTCAGACACGATAAATCCATGCGGCTGACTGTTGATGTTGCAATTGCCGAAAACACAATGATCTCCAGGATCACTACCAGTACATTCATGCAGAATGCACATACTGTTCCCGTTCCTTTCTCATTAATGGCTTTCATGCATAATTGATAGAGTAAAAGGAAGAATAATTCAATCATTCTTCCGCGGAAAACGGAAAAACACGGCATTCCCGTCTCCCCGTCTCCCTTTGCCTTCAGCTGTATTCTGTTCATAATGAGAGGAGAAGGAAGCACGGGGGAAAGAAATTCAATTTTTTTCCTTTTCCATGTTGACAAGGAAAAGCAGTTTATTTATAGTCACATCTGTTGAAATTGCAATGGCGAACGCATTGCTACCAAGACATGGTGGAAGTAGTT
>CAVBWE010000057.1:0-4718 GCA_963598715.1 Sphaerochaetaceae bacterium
CTGCAATGAGAGAACTCTACCTGCAGATCTGCTATGGCAGAAGCCAGTCTGCATTCAGTGAAGACGGCCTTGTTATCGGAGCGGGACTGGAAGACCTCGGAAAGGGTACATGCTCACAGGTAGGTACTGCCTATGCAACACGTGCAAAGGGTCCGAGATACCTCAACCTCGCAGAGGGATACATTCTCCGCCAGGCTCTTGATGAAAACAATGAAATCATCGGTTATGAATATGTCAACATGGGTGTCTTCATGGAGAATGTGAAGAAGGGCGTCGACCCGTCTGAAGCACTTGAAAAGGCAAAGAAGACATATGGCAGATTTGCAGATGCTGCCAAGTACATCGACCCGAGAAAGGAGTGAGAAGAACGCTATGGCTTTATTTGAAGGTTATGAAAGACGAATAGACAAGATTAACGGTGTTCTCAATTCATACGGCATTGCTTCAATCGAAGAGGCAAAGAAGCTCTGTGATGACAAGGGCGTTGATGTTTACAACATCGTCAAGTCCATCCAGCCGATATGCTTCGAGAACGCATGCTGGGCATACACCGTCGGTGCGGCAATTGCAATCAAGAAGGGACAGAAGAGTGCGTATGACGTTGCAAAGTCACTCGGAGAGGGACTGCAGTCATTCTGTATCCCGGGATCCGTTGCGGACGACAGAAAGGTCGGTCTCGGACACGGAAATCTTGCGGCAATGCTGCTGAGTGACGAGACTAAGTGCTTTGCATTTCTTGCCGGTCATGAGTCATTTGCTGCCGCTGAAGGTGCAATAGGAATTGCAAGGAATGCCAACAAGGCAAGAAAGGAACCTCTGAAGGTCATCCTCAACGGTCTGGGAAAGGACGCTGCCAAGATCATCAGCAGAATCAACGGCTTTACATATGTCGAGACGAAGTTCGACTATTTCACGGGAAAGCTCGAGGTTCTGTCGAGAACAGCCTACTCCAAGGGTGAAAGGGCTGCAGTCAACTGCTATGGCGCAGACGACGTAAGAGAGGGTGTCGCAATCATGCACTATGAGGGAGTTGATGTATCCATCACGGGTAACTCCACCAACCCCACAAGATTCCAGCATCCTGTTGCAGGTACATACAAGAAGGAATGCAATGAAATCGGAAAGAAGTATTTCTCCGTTGCATCAGGCGGCGGTACGGGAAGGACTCTCCATCCGGACAATATGGCTGCAGGTCCTGCTTCCTACGGCATGACGGATACGATGGGAAGAATGCACTCCGATGCACAGTTTGCAGGTTCATCCTCTGTTCCCGCACACGTGGAGATGATGGGTCTCATCGGCATGGGCAACAACCCGATGGTCGGTGCATCAGTTGCCGTTGCGGTTGCCGTTGCAGAGGCGATGAACAGATAAGAGCTGAAAAAAGCCTGTTTCAAGTCGGTTTGGTCCTAACCGGACCCGACCGATTTTTATTGTCAAAGTATATGTCGGATTATTCCTATAGAGGAGATTTATACTTTCCTGTGTAGATTCGGAGGGATAATTGAGAATCTATTCTGTCAGTCAGCTCTGATACAGACTGGAACAGTTCCGTATTCCGGAAAAATCACGACTGAAACGGCCGCAGATATGTGGCCGTTTTCTTCTTCTTTCCTTCAGGCTTAATAGTTCAAAAAGATACAGGAAACTGAACAGAGCTTCTCATTGACCACTTGGCAATAGGAAACTAAAATTTTTAAGATGCCTTGGAAGGCTCATTTATTCAGGAAAAAGGAGAATGCAATGAAAGCAGTCAATGAAGTTGTAAAGAAGACAGATCGTCCTGTAAAGGCAGTACAGTTCGGAGAGGGTAACTTTCTCAGGGCATTCATCGATTATCAGATTGATGTAATGAACGAAAAGACGGATTTCAACGGTTCGGTTGTAATGGTTCAGCCTCTTGCAAACGGTATGGGCGACATGATAAACGCTCAGGACGGAGTCTATACGACAATTCTCAGCGGAGTTGAGAACGGTGAGAGGGTTGAAGAGGACAGAGTCATCACGTCTGTCAGGGAATGCATCAACCCCTATACTGATTATGAGAAATATATGGCTGTTGCAGATATCCCTACACTCAGATTCGTATTTTCGAACACGACCGAGGCTGGAATTGCATATGATCCGACGGTAAAGCTTGACGACAGGCCGCAGAATTCATTCCCCGGCAAGGTAACTGCCTTCCTCTACAGAAGATATAAGACATTCAAAGGAGATATCAGCAAGGGACTCATCTTCATTCCCTGTGAGCTTATCGACAAGAACGGCCAGTTCCTGAGAAAGTATGTTCTCCAGCATGCCCAGGAGTGGGGTCTTGAAAAGGAATTCATCAGCTGGGTTGACCAGTCCTGTGATTTCTGCTGCTCCCTCGTTGACAGAATCGTTCCCGGTTATCCGAGGGCTGAAGCAGAGAAGTTCTGCGAAAAGTTCGGTTATAAGGACAATCTCCTCGACTGTGCCGAAAAGTTCCTCTTCTGGGCAATCGAGTACACTCACAGGAGTCATGAGGATGAACTTCCGACCGGTAAGGCCGGACTGAATGTCGTATGGACTGATGACATGACATTCTACAGGACAAGAAAGGTCAGAATCCTCAATGGAACACATACAATGACTGTCCTCGCTGCTTACCTCACAGGCAAGAACACAATCGAGGAATGCATGAACGATCCTCTTGTTTCGTCATTCATGAATCAGGGACTCTTCAAGGAAATCATTCCTTCCATGGACGGCGACAAGGCGCTTCTGGAAGGGTATGCAGGCGATGTCCTCAACCGTTTCCGCAACCCGTGTGTCGTCCACATGCTGATGTCCATCAGCCTCAACAGCACATCCAAGTTCAAGACAAGAGACCTTCCGTCACTTCTGGGCTACATCGAGAAGTTCGGTTCTCTCCCGAAGACACTTGTATTCTCGCTTGCTGCTCTCATCGCATTCTACGAAGGAAAGAAGAACGAGAACGGCTACTTCGGAACAAGAGACGGTGTCGAGTACCAGATCAAGGATACTGATGCTGTCGACTTCTTTGCTGACCTCTATTCAAAGGACTACTGCTGCGTAGACAAGAAGGCTGCAGAGGTTGCATCTGCCGTCCTCAGAAAGAGCGAGTGGTGGGGACAGGACCTTACGGAGGTTAAGGGGCTTGAAGATCTCGTCGTGGAGGATCTCAGGAAGATCTGGACATCCGGCATGACAGAGGCCATGAAGACTATCGTGGAGTAAGAGTGTGGTTAAGCTTTATAAAATAAACCCGAAGGACAACGTCGCCGTCGCGCTTGAGGCTCTGACGGCAGGCGAAATTGAAATCGTTGAAGACAGCCCGATTACGGTTCTTTCGGATGTCACTGCAGGACATAAGGTTGCAATCAGGGACATCAGGGAAGGTGAGAGTGTCATTAAATACGGTTATCCGATCGGAAGGGCGCAGAAGGATATACGCAAGGGGGAGTGGGTTCACACATTCAACATCAAGACCCAGCTCAGCGAAGAGGCCGAATATCATTATGATGAGGAAACTGCGCAGAAATGTCTTGCCGAGTTTCACTCTACAGTCAGAAAGCGCCTCAGCGACGGATGTCCGTGTATCAGGGCCTATGAGAGAAAGGATGGCAGAATCGGGATCAGGAACTCTCTCTGGATTGTTCCGACAGTCGGATGTGTCAATCAGATAAGCAAAACCCTCGAAGCATGGGGTAATCAGAATCTCGGGCTTGAGGACGGGGTACATGCCTGGGTTCATCCCTTCGGCTGTTCACAGCTCGGGGACGACCATGAGAACACGCGCAAGATTCTTTCCGGACTCGTTCATCATCCCAATGCCGGCGGTGTCCTGGTGATAGGCCTGGGCTGCGAGAACAACACAATGGATTCTTTCAGGGAACTGCTTGGTGAAGTAGACGGGAAGAGAGTGAAGTTCATGGTCTGCCAGAACGAGGTGGACGAACTTGAAAGCGGGAAGAAGCTCCTTGCGGAAATCGCAGGAGAAATGAGGCTTGACACAAGAACCGTGGTTTCTGCATCACGTCTTGTTGTCGGCATGAAGTGCGGAGGCTCCGACGGCCTCAGCGGCATTACGGCTAATCCTCTTGTCGGCCGCTTTACGGATGCACTTGTATCCATCGGCGGAACTGCAATACTTACCGAGGTACCCGAGATGTTCGGTGCCGAACAGGTACTTATGGACAGGGCTGAAAGCAGGGAGGTCTACAACGAGACAGTTGACATGATCAATGCCTTCAAGCACTATTTCGTATCCCACGGACAGGTTGTATACGAGAACCCGAGCCCGGGCAACAAGGCAGGCGGTATTACGACGCTTGAGGACAAGTCTCTCGGATGTGTACAGAAGGGCGGGTCTGCTCCTGTCTCGGGAGTGCTGAAGTATGGTGAGAGAGTTCATAAGACCGGTCTCAACCTTCTTTCAGGTCCCGGTAATGACATTGTTTCCACAACTGTTCAGACAGCAAGCGGAGCTCATATGATTCTCTTTACGACCGGGCGCGGAACTCCGCTTGGAGCACCTGTACCGACAGTGAAGGTTGCAACGAATACACCGCTTTCGGAGAAGAAATCCAACTGGATTGACTTCAACGCCGGAAGAATGCTCACAGAGGATCCGGAAAAGGTTACAAGTGACTTCATATCGTTTATTCTTGAAGTGGCTTCGGGAAAGAGAACGAAGAACGAGGAGAACGGCTACTCGGAGATTTCAATCTTCA
>CAVBWE010000058.1:0-13587 GCA_963598715.1 Sphaerochaetaceae bacterium
GGTCATACCGTCGTCAACGAATACGGAAAGTTCGGCCTGCATATTCTGCCGTCAGGAATCTTCAATCCCGACACGATGAACATCGTAGGTGCAGGAACGGTCGTCAACTTCGACAGGATGCATCAGGAAATGGAGGACATCGAGAAGAAAATCGGGCGGAAGCTGGACAACATCTTCATCGATGTCAGGGCGCACGTCATTCTCCCCTATCATATGGCCCTTGACGGAGCAGAGGAAGGAAAGCGTGCGGAAAAGGACAAGATAGGAACCACGAAGCGCGGAATAGGCCCCTGCTATCAGGACAAGGCAGCACGCAGCGGAATCCGTGCCGGAGACCTGCTGAATCCCGATTTCCTCAGAAAGAGGCTCGAAGCGAATCTTTCGAAGAAGAACCGCGAGCTCGAATACTACGGTCTCGACACATACACCCTCGACGGGCTTATTTCAAAATGCGAAGCCTGGAAAAACGAATTCGGAGCGCACATCATCGACACCACGACAGTTGTGCGGGAAGCCGTTCAGGGCGGAAGAAAGATACTTCTCGAGGGCCAGCTCGGAATCATGAGGGACAACGACTGGGGAATCTATCCCTACTCGACATCTTCGAACCCCACATCAAGCGGCGCATGTAACGGTGCAGGAATCCCCCCGAGGGCAATCAGCCGTGTCTACGGAGTTGCAAAGGCATACTCGACAAGTGTCGGCGGAGGCCCGTACATGACGGAGCTCTTCGACAGGGACGGTGAAAAGCTGAGGGATATCGGACATGAGTACGGAGTTACGACAGGAAGGCCCAGGCGCTGCGGCTGGTTTGACGCAGTTGCTGCCGACTATGCCTGCTACATGAACGGAGTAACCGACGTGTGTCTTACAAAGATCGACGTTCTCGATACATTCCCGGTCATAAAGGTATGTACGGGTTACACAATCGACGGTGAGCACTACTCGTATCTTCCGGATACATGCCTGCAGGAAAAGGCCCAGCCCGTTTACAGGGAATTCGAAGGCTGGATGGAGGACACGACGGGGTGCCGCACATGGGAAAGCCTTCCCGAAAAGTGCAGATCATACATACTTGAAGTCGAAAAGCTCATAGGCTCTCCGATCACGCTCATTTCCGTCGGCCCGGAAAGAGACCAGCTGATAATCAGGAACAGATAAATGGAATACGATCACTCTGTCTACATCTCACCCCTTACATGGCGATACGGCTCCGATGAAATGAAACGGATATTCTCGGAAGTTCACAAGCGTGAGCTCCTGCGTTCCGTATGGATTGCACTTGCAAAGGCGGAGATGAAGGCCGGCCTCGTGAAGGAGAGTCAGGTAGAGGAGCTGATAAGGCACCGCCATGACATCGACATCGACCGTGCATCCGAAATCGAGAATACGATACACCACGATCTCATGGCTGAAATAAGAACGTATGCGGAACAGTGTCCGCAGGCCGGGGGAATAATACACCTCGGCGCAACGAGCATGGACGCACTCGACAATGCCGATGCAATAAGATACCGTGAGGCACTGCGTCTCATCCTGGATCATCTGGACAGTGTGATCAAAGCCCTCCATGAGAAGACACTCGCCTACAAAGGCACCGTCACGATGGCATTCACGCATATCCAGCCGGCAGAGATCACGACGATAGGCTACAGGCTCAGTCAGACCCTGCAGGATCTCCTGGATGACAGGGAGGACCTGGTCAGGATGACAGACGCTGTAAAGGGAAAGGGCATGAAGGGGGCAGTGGGAACCGGTGCCTCATACAAGGCCCTTACCCGCAATACGGGAGTTTCGTCGATGGAACTCGAGAAGATGGTGATGGACGAACTCTCTCTTGAGGCATTCGACGCAGCAACCCAGACCTATACGCGGAAACAGGATTTGAGAATCATCGCAGTGCTGTCCTCCATTGCCGCCACCCTTCACAGGTTCAGTCAGGACTTCCGTGTCCTTCAGTCTCCCGTGATAGGGGAATTCAGCGAGCCGTTCGGGAAGATGCAGGTCGGATCCTCGGCAATGCCGTTCAAGCGCAATCCCATTCTCAGCGAGAAGATATGCTCACTCTCACGCGTTGTGGAGGAAGCCTATTCTGCGGCATGGGCCAATGCATCGTCACAGTTTCTCGAAAGGACGCTTGACGACTCTGCAGGAAGAAGGATATTCATTCCCGAGAGTTTCCTTGCCCTTGACGAGATGCTCATTACGGAAAGAAAGGTAATAGAGGGAATGCTCGTCCATAGTGCTGCAACACAAAGGCTTCTCTCGGCCTACTCCGTCTTTGCCTCGACCGAGATTCTCCTCATGGAACTCGGAAAAAGAGGTGCCGACAGACAGCAGATGCATGAAGTGATAAGAAAGGAAAGCCTCACTGCATGGCAGAGCGTCCAGGAAGGAAGGCCGAATCCTCTGAAGGAAAACCTTGCGGAAAACAGTGAAATCCTTGCCTGGATGACAGAAAGCGAGATTCTTTCATCGCTCGACGCCTCCTCTTACACCGGAGACGCCGAAGAACGTACATCACTGGTTCTGAAAAGAGCGGAGGATGCTCTCGGCCTCACTTAACACTGTCTCGCCGCCGCCGGTAATGCGCCCTCTGAAAAGAGGTTCCTTTCCGCCTCCACGAAGATGCAGTTTCCCTTTCAGCTCGTCAAACTCGGCCTTTGTTCCGGCAAAAAGGAAGGTGTTTCCGCTTCCTTTTATGAAGACCCTGCGTTTTCTGTCTTCCGTGGCTTTTGCGGCAAGGCAGTCGAGGTCGCAATCTGTAGAATAGACAATGCTGCTGCCGTGATGTGCACAGAATTCATCAAGTGCCCGGCGCCTGCAGATTTCACTTATTTCATGCTTCAGGCTGCGGTTCTCTTCAAGAACACGCTCCAGTTCCGGTATGAGGGCTGAGCATTCAGAGCTGAGAAGCCGCCCCGCTTCCCTTACTGCCACGGCATTGCGGCGCCTCATTTCCGTCGCCTTCCTTCCGACACGCCAGTGTGTCCTGACGCAGCCCCTTATCATGTCGGAACCCGCATATGCCAGTTCTCCGATTTCACCTGTGGACGGAAGATGGACACCCCCGCACGCAACTGCATCGAGACCGTCAATGATGACGACCCTCACGATGCTGTCATCAACCTTTATGGAGCGGCGTGAGACAAGAGCGGCATCGGAGCGCGTCATCTCCTCCATCCTTACCCTCCGGTTTTCTCCGATATGGCGTATGCATTCCAGTTCAGTTTCAAGAAGATCCGCAAGGGGAATGTCGGAAAAGTCCGTTTCAACCGTTATCTCGTCCTTTCCATGGTGAACCGCCGTTGTCGCTATCGAGAAGCGGTGAAAAAGTACGGATGAAATGAGATGCTGTGCAGTATGTTCCACCATGCCGTAGTATCTTTCATCCCAGTCAAGTCGGAGCATGTATTCATCGCCCACCTGAGGAAGAGGGCCGTCCGTGACATGGAGCGGATTTGAGTTTTCGTCCTTCACTGTCGTCACTATCCTGTATGGTCCGAATGTACCGCTGTCTCCCCGCTGACCTCCGCCCTCAGGATAGAATATCGTCCTGTCGAGAAGAAAGGCGTTCCCCCTGACGGAGGTAACCCTGGCCGGAACCTCCCTCATCAGCGGGTCTGAGTAATAAAGCTTAACCGTTTCCATTTTCCCTCCTTCCCTGATGTGCCTTCGGAAGTGACAGATGAAGTCTGTAACCAAGGACCCTTGCCGCTATCGTGAAGAATGCAGTCACCCATATATTGACCGAGGAATCGACACCGAGACAGTTCAGAAGCAGATAGAGAAGCGCCCCGAGAATGCTTGCCGAGGCATAGAAATCAGAGGTGAAGACCATCGGAACCTCGCGTGCAAAGAGGTCCCTCAGCACTCCTCCCCCTACGGCCGAGAGGACTCCGGAGAATATGATTCCGACCGGGATTAACGACATTGCGGCTGCCTTCTCGCACCCCAGAGCCGTGAAGAATCCCAGTCCTATGGCATCCAGGAACATTACGTGGTCAGGAAACGAGTCGACGGAGACGTTTTCTCCGATGAGGAACATCACGAGCCCCGCAACGAACGCCACTGCTATATATACGCTGTTCTGATAGACCGCAACAGGTACCGCACCGATAAGGACATCCCTTATCATACCGCCGGCACAGCCGACAGTGATTGCAAACACGATGACTCCCAGGAAGTCCATATTCTTCTTTATGGCCTTTGCGGCTCCGGAGAGGGCAAAGACGAATGTACCGAAAACATCAAAGAGAAGTAACACGCCGCCGTTCATAGCCGTAAATCTTAAACTTAAAGGGAAAAACAGTCATCAAGGAGAGTTGACGGGAACGCACAATTCTTCATTTGCGGCACTTTTAGGCAAAAGCCGCACGTTCAACCCCGGTATCTTTCTTAACAGCAGGTCATTTTCTGCTTATATTAATCCCGGAGGCTCTATATGGGTAGAATCAGAAGCGCCTGGGAGATAGCTCTCGAGAAGACGGAGAACATGGAAATCGACCAGGACAGAATCAGACGGAATACGCAGCTTGACGGCATCAGACGCCTTATCGGGCAATACATGAGTGCAGAAAGCAAGGATGCCGATGCAGAAGCACTGAAAAGGAAACTCTCTCAGTCGGACCAGGCTCTCGTGAAGGAGGCACTCGCCACAGCGGTGCTGAACTCACTGACGCTGCCGCAGAATGAGGATGCGTACAGAGAAAGGAGAGACCGCATTCTCGGCATGCTCCCGCTCTGTTTTCCGCAGGCGGATGTATCCTCCTTCTACACCGAAGTCACCGGACAGCTGCTTGAGTATCCCAGACACAGGGAAGAACTCATCAAAAGACTCACAGAGCAGCTTGAGCCGATGCTGAGGCAGAAGGAAGAGGCGATGAGGCAGAAATACGGGGAAAGCGTCCATCTCACAGTCGAGAACGACAAGGAATCGATGGAAGCCGTGAAGTCATATATCGACAGGCTCAACCGGCAGTACGAGGACACCATAGCCAATGCAAAGGAGACACTGTCCGACCTCTTTTCCCGGCTGTGAATGATGAATGAAAAAGGCTCTCCAGGTAAGAGAGCCATTCAAGGTGTCGATCGGATTCGAACCGATGAAAAACGGTTTTGCAGACCGTCCCCTTAGACCGCTCGGGCACAACACCAGTCGATGACTAACAATACCCGAAGAGAGTACTGTTAGTCAATAGACGAGATGAAAATCACGCCTCGTCCTCATTGTTCTTCTGGGCATACTGTAAAGCCCTTACCGCATTGTCGAACTTCTGGAACTTGCCGTTCTTGAGATGAATGACAACGCGTGTCTTCTGATTCTCGGAAACCTTGATGACATACTCGACAGCCTCAAGCTTTGTCTTGAAGTACTTGATTACCTTCGCACTGCCCTGTCTCTTGACTCCCCAGCCTTTGCCCTGAACCCATGACAGTTCATGAACATCCTTGACGTCCTTCACGTCCTCGGCAACCTTCTGCTCTGCCTGAACTTTTTCCTTAGCCATTTTCGTACCCTTTTTGCTCATTTTGCCTGCCGCTTCGTCAAGTGTCAATGCATTTGTTGACGGTAATGCCGGGACTGTCTATTCTTTGTGACATGAAGAAAACAGTACTTATGACGATTGCTCTGACACTTCTCCTCTCATCCTCACTCCATGCTGCGAAGGAATACATCATGTTCGGCGGCTCTGCAGGATGGAATCAGGAGACAAAAAGCCCGGAAGCAGGATTTTACGGCCAGTACCAGTTCGGGGTGCAGCTCAGCAGGTCATTCTCCTTCGGCTTCGGAACATACATCTTCTCCGATTTTCCTGTTAAAGTGCATGACAGTGCATCAGAATATTCGAATGTCTTCAACCTGGCACTCGGACCGGCATTTTCCGTCAGGCTTGACAGCAGCACTTCACTCACGGCCGTCACCGGATTCGACATCATGGGATTATCCGCTTCATCAAGGTACACGGATGACAAATCCGGAACAGGATTCGGAAGCGCTGTAGGCTTCAACTTCTTCCCCGGAGGAGAGGACAGCAGCCCCGAGAACTTCGGCTTTGTCCTGGGCGCAAGCTTCAGTCTGATATTCCTGACTGAAAATCCCGGCCGGAGTGTGCTCTCGACACGTGCATTTTTCGGCTTTACGCTGAGTCAGCCGCTGCTCGGATGCTATTTCCCGGATGTCTACGGCTTCATCCTTGATACGGCACTGCGCCCGGCTCCGCAGCACAGGCCTCCAAGACGGCGCTAGAGCTGCTCATTATCGGTATCGAGGGTGGATGAGCTCTTGAGGAATATTCTCTTCGAGAGCTTTCTTATTGCCCGGAAGGATGTATCTATGCGTACAAGGCATTCATGACGCGTCCGTCTGAGAAGAAAACCGTCCTTTGTCGCCTCCGCACTCATGAACCCCGCCTGAGCAATACGCGGTGAATCAATCCTGCTGTAGCAGTTTGCAAAATACATGAGTTTCGTCTCTCCCGGAAGAAGCACAGTGTTTGCACTTCCCCTCTCTCCTGCGGCAAAACCGAGGGACAGACTCCTTACCTGAGGGGTTGCACCGTCAAAGAGTGCCCACGGCGCATCCATGCGTCCGTACCAGTTTTCCCCGATTGTACAGTAGGGAAGAAAATATTCGTTGTCTGCATCCTTTTTAGGCATGAAGACGAAATAAGCCATCTGGTCTGCAGGATTAAGTACGCTTACCCAGGCTGTTTCGTCCTCCTTTGTCTCCCCCATTATGAAGTCATATGTTCCTGTCGGAGGCGGTACGACGGAGGCATCTGCCGTTCCTCCCCTTAAAAGGGGTGCCGACCTGAGGTCTTCGAAGACAAGCTTCGGGGCAAAGCGGTTGACGCCGGACTCACGGTAGGTAAGAGGATAGACACAGAACGAGCGGGAATTGGTATTGATGAGTGCTCCCTTCTCGATGACGGGATCGGAAAGCATCGTGACCCACTTTGCATTGCCGCTTACAGGGTTTTCATCAAGGTTCGTTATGCTTACCGCAGTATAGAGGACATCCTGCTCCGGAAGGACAAGATCCACTCTTGCGACCTTGTAGCGCATGCCGGGCTGACGCGACTTCATCTCACTGTACTTCCATACACCTCCGAACTCATCCTCGGTGCCGTAGCGCTTCAGGTTCCAGTAGGTATTTGAAGTGCTTATCACGTCATCCCCTGATGCCGGAAAATTGAAATACGCCCCGCCCGCCTGATACAGGCCCTGGTTCATACGCCACCACTGGCCGTTCTCATCGCTCATGACACCGCTGCCGGTTCCGCGGAAATACGGAAGCGAAAGGGGGGAGATCCTCCCGCCGTAAGCGTTGCGGACGCTCATTTCGAGAAGCACTTCCCCCTGGTCCTCGATCAGGGCGGAAAAGGTTTCATTCGACATGTAGGTTGCGTATCTTCCCTCCCACAGGGAGAGTCTCCTTATATCCATGACATAATATATAACATGCCGGCAGGATAAAAGGTTACCCGGAATCAGCAAAATTTCCGCAGGGCAGAACGTTCTTTCCTCCAGAAGAGCCGTTATCTGCTGCCGGACGGCTGCAGTTCACAAATCCGGTGCTTTGGAATATAGTTGGAGACGGAGGAAAGATGATCAGATTCGACAACGGACTATTTTACATCGAAACCGAGAACACTTCATATATCTTCAGCATTGAGGATACAGGATATCCCGAACATGTATACTATGGCAGAAGGCTGAAGAATCCTGAGGCGTCACTGGCAGGGATGAGGGAAAAGCACCTCAAGGCCCCCCGGCTGTCAACGCTTTGCTCCAGGGAGTACGGCGAGTTTACCCTCAATGACACTCTCCTCGAATTCTCCACGGAAGGAAAAGGCGACTACAGGACGCCGCTGTGTGCCGTATCCCTCGGGGAAAAGGGAGACAGGACACTCTCGATCGGATACACGTCCCACCAGATAACGGAGGGTATAGCCCGCTTCAAGGGACCGAAGCTTCCGCAGGCGGTTGCATCGGCAGAAGAAAGCGAAAGCCTCAGCGTCACCTACACTGACAGGGAAAGGAAAATCCGCCTTATAACATACTACACGGCATTCTATAAAAGCGATGTAATAACACGGCGAAGCGTGATAGTGAATGACTCCAGATCCACACTGACGGTGCGCTCCCTTCTCTCCTCGTCCCTCGACATACGCGAATGCGGCGTCACCGTCACGACTCTCAGCGGCACATGGGGACGCGAGAAGCAGATAAGAACAAGGAAAATGGAAGAAGGCTCCGTTCTCTGCGAGTCGCGTACGCTCTTCAGCGGAGAGAATGACCCGACAGTCATCATCACGACGAAAAGGGGCAGCTACCTCTCCTCTCTCGTCTATTCGGGTTCCTTCAGGAACACGATAACCCAGACCCCGCAGGGAATAACGCACCTCACAGCCGGCATAAACCCCGATCTGTTTTCCTGGAAACTTGAAAGAGGAGAGATGTTCGAATCCCCGGAGGCAGTTCTTGCATATACAACGGGAGGCCCGGCAGAAGCGGGTGAACTCATGAAGAAGTTCATCGAAAACCACATCAGGCGCGGAAGCTGGAAGAACAGGCTGAAGCCGGTGATGCTGAACACATGGGATGCACTTTCGTACGACCCTGACGAGACAGACGTGCTGCGGATGGCAAAGGACGCAAAGGAGCTCGGCATGGAAGGCATCGTCATCGACGACGGATGGTTCGGTGCACGCTCGGACAGCACCTCATCGCTCGGAGACTGGTATCCCGACACGCGTCATTTCCCCTCGGGTCTCAAGGACCTCTCGAACGAAATACATTACCAGGGCCTGCTTTTCGGCCTCTGGTTCGAAATGGAAGGAATAAGCGAACGGAGCATGCTCTTCAGGTCCCATCCTGACTGGATAGCCGGTCATGATGCCCCGTCTTCGGCACTTTCATCTGACGAACTGCTTCTCGACATCACAAGAGTTGAGGTGCAGGACTGGGTCATAGAGACACTCTCCTCAATCATAGAATCGGCATCCGTCGATTACATAAGGTGGAGCCTCTCACGCTTTCAGGGAGACCTGTGGTCCCAGAGCGGGGAAAAGGACTCGGGAGAATTCATGCACAGATACCTTCTGGGACTCTACCGCATCCTCGATGTCATCACGAAGTCCTTTCCCTCCGTTTACATCGAAGCGACCCTCTCCGGCGGCATGAGATTCGACATGGGAATGCTCAGCTATGCCTCCACAATCCTGACATCCGAATGCACTGATCCGCTTATGAGAATGAAGGTTACGGAGGGAACCGGGCTGATTTATCCGCTCTCGGTAATGAGCTCATACATATCCTCGTCTCCGGACAAGTACACGGGGAGGAACATTGAAAGCGAGACAAGATTCAATGCCTCGATATTCGGTGCAGTAAGCTATTCCATCAATCCGCGGGAACTCTCGAAGATTGAGTCCTTCATTCTTTCCCAGCAGATAGAATTCTACAAGGCATACCGCCTGCTCCTGCAATACGGTTCCTTCAGGGTTCAGGAGGACAGCGAAGAACGCACCATATGGACAGTGTCGAACGCAGACAGCTCTTCGGTGATAATGCTCTATTACATGAAGAAGGCCGGTGTCAACACAAGTGCCGAGAAGCTGTACTGCGAAACTGCGAATGAGGCCTATGACTACTCGTTCATGGCCCGGAGCCATATGCAGAGCAGGGTCGACCTGGTTCTGAAACCTCAGGAAATCGAGTGCTACAACATATCAGGCGATGCCCTGAAATGGGCAGGCATAACGCTTGCGGACAACGTCAGCGGAAACGGCTGGGAGGACGGCATGAGGGTACTGGGAGACAACAGCTCAAGGCTCTACATCATCAGAAGAAGAGAGGACATGAAAACAGGTGAATAAGATTGTGGTGGCAGGAGGCGGAGTATTCGGCACATCGGTTGCAGAACGCCTCACATGGAACAGGAACAACTCGGTGACAATCCATACGATAGAGGAAGATGTATGCAGGGACATAACGGAAAACCATCAGAACACGAAGTATTTTCCCACGAAGTTTCTCTCTCCCTCACTTGAGGCGACGACAGATGACAGGGTATTCGGGAACGCGGACGTGATTCTCCTCGTTCTCCCTTCCAATGTCATTGTCCCCTTCTCAAGAAGAATTGCGGCACATACGAAAGGAGATCCCCTCATCGTCAATCTTGCAAAGGGCATGAGCGACGAGGGAGCCTTCATCACCGAGGACATTCCGTTCAAAAGACGGGCAAGCATGAAGGGACCTTCATTCGCCATCGAAACGATGAACGGTTTTCCGACATCCTTCACTTTCGGAGGAGAAAAGGCTGACTATGAATACTTCAGGAATACGATACTTCCCCACACAGGCTTCACGCTCGACTGGACACGGGACACGCGCAGCGTCGAACTCTGCTCGATACTGAAGAACATGTACGCCATAGCAATCGGCCTCGTCTCAGGAAAGTACGGTTCCCCGAATGTTGACTTTCTTGTCTACACGAAGGCCGTCGGCGAGATGAGGAAACTGCTGAGGCTCTACTCGTGCTCCGAGGAGACCATATTCTGTTACTGCGGCCTGGGAGACCTGGGACTGACGGCCCTCAACGACCTGTCCCGCAACCGCACGTTCGGAATGCTCATCGGAAAGGGCTTTCTCTTCAACGAGGAGAAGAATGCGGCAACCGTAATCGAAGGAAAGAGGACAATCAGCATAATCAGCAGGAAGATCCGCCAGGAGGGACTCGATGAGGAGTTTCCCCTCGTGACCAGCCTCCATCATCTTCTCTATGAGGACGGAAAGATAAACGACTACTTCGTCGCAGTCCTGAAATAGCCATGACCATCGCCGAAGGAAGAAACAGCCTGAAAACCCTCGTCGTACTCGCCCTCCCGATAGTTTTCGAGGAGATACTCTCGACACTCCTTCAGTATGTGGATACGGCGATGGTGGGGCGCCTCGGGGCAGAGGCTACGGCTTCCGTAAGCCTCACAAGCACGGTCAACTGGCTTATATACTCCTTCTTCTCATCCATCGGCATAGCAGTCGTTGCGATAATATCATCCTCACTGGGAGCAGATGATACGGAGAAGATAGAGAAGGCGTCATCGATGGCCTTCTCGCTTTCCATCATATCCGGTGTTGCCGTCTGCTTCCTGGCAGTCACACTCAGCCCGTTCATTCCTCTCTGGATGAACGCCTCCGAGGAGATACGCTATCCTGCCGCATCCTATTTTGCAATAATATCGCTTGCCATTCCCTCCAGGGCCTTCATCATAATCGGAAGCTCCGCAATGAGGGCCGTTACCGACACCCGCACGCCGATGTTCATCAATCTCTCGGCAAACTGCCTGAACATCATCCTTAACTACATCTTCATCTATACCCTCGCACTCGGCGTTACGGGAGCTGCGGCAGCAACACTCATTTCGTATGTGTCAGCCTCCCTCGTCATGGCCGTGATATGGAAGAAAAAGAGGATCATAAGCTACAGGCGCAAATTCATGAAGCCGGAGAGGGCACTCCTGAAGGAAACCTTCTCGATTGCACTTCCGGCTGCAGCGACAAACGCAACAAGCTCCCTCGGACACATCGCCTTCGCTTCCATTGTCTCATCGATGGGGACGGTAATCTTTGCCGCACACTCCATTGCACTCTCGGCAGAGACTATTTTCTATGTCCCGGGTTACGGCCTCAGGGGAGCAACAAACACCCTCATCGGAATTGCAAGAGGGGAAAGGAACAGGGAAAAGTTCCGCACCATCGAGCGTCAGGCGATTGTGCTGACAGTGGCGATGATGAGCCTCACGGGATTCCTGCTCTACATCTCTGCAGATACCGTGATGGGACTCTTCACTCCTGTAGAGGAAGTCATACTTGAAGGAAGCAGGATACTCAGACTCATCGCATTCACCGAGCCTCTCTTCGGTCTCATGATAGTCAGTGAAGGAATATACTACGGGCTGGGTGAAACAAAATATACGTTCATCATCGAGACGATAGGAACCTGGGGCATAAGAATACTCTTTTCAACACTGGCAGTGAGGTTTTTCAGCGCAAACCTCACCGGAGTCTGGATGTGCATGGCTGCGGACAACACGTTCCGGGCCCTCGGCCTGTCGCTTCCCCTGATTTTCAGACGGGGCCTGAAGCTCTTCGACAGGAAGGCCGGAATAGAGTGAAATTCCCTTTGGAATAATGTCATCCGGGGTGGTAGAATTTCATTGAGGTACTGGAGGAAAAGGATGAAACTCTTGATCGATACCGCCGACACGAACGAAATAAGGCGCATTTATGAATATTATCCCGTGGACGGAGTCACGACAAATCCGACAATCCTTTCGAAAGCCGGAAGAAACCCGTACGAGGTTCTGGGCGAAATCAGGAAGATGACGGGAGACGGGGAACTTCATGTGCAGGTCACTTCAGAGAGCGCAGAAGGAATCATAAGGGATGCCCGCCGCATCACAGCGGAACTCGGGAAGGACACGTTCATCAAGATTCCTGCAGTCAGGGAAGGCTTCAAGGCAATGAAGGCCATGAAGGAAGAGGGCTTTCGCATCACGGCAACAGCCGTTTACACTCCGCTTCAGGCATATCTTTCGGCAAAGTGCGGTGCAGATTATGTGGCGCCTTATGTCAACAGGATAGACAACCTCGGCTTTGACGGAGTTGAAAGCGTGAAAAGAATGCAGGACATCTTTGAAAACAACGGCTTTTCAACGGGAATCCTCGCCGCTTCCTTCAAGAACTCCATGCAGGTGCTTCTTCTCTGCGAATACGGGATAAGGGCGGCGACATGCACTCCGGAAACAATAGATGCAATTGCAAACAGTGCCGAAGCGGACAGGGCCGTCAGCACTTTCAGGACCGACTTTGAAAAGCTTGCCGGAAAAGGCATTTCAATGAGCACCGTGTGAAGAAGGGCCGGAAGATGGACGCCGTGGCACTCGGGGAACTTCTTGTTGATTTTTCCTGCAGGGAAAAGAACGATTCGGGCTATCCCGTGATGGACGGCCGTCCGGGAGGAGCTCCCGCAAACTGGCTTTCCGCATTGAGCAGGTTCGGCTGCAGGACGGCATTCATAGCAAAGGTCGGGGACGACTCGTTCGGAAGGATGCTGGAGAATACCCTCAGGGAGTACGGAATATCGGAAGAAGGTCTAGTCAGGGACAGCTCGGTCTTCACGACACTTGCGTTCGTGACGTTCGACGACAGGAACAACAGGGAGTTCTCATTTGCCCGTAAGCCCGGGGCCGACATGATGCTGAGGGAAGATGAAGTGAACCTTTCTCTTATAGAGCGCTCGAAAATCCTTCACTTCGGCTCTCTCTCCCTGACGGATGAACCGGCACGGAGTGCCACCCGGAAAGCCGTGCTCTTTGCCCGGGAAAGGGGAAAGACGGTATCATTCGACCCGAATTTCAGAAGACCCCTCTGGAAGGATCCGGAAGAGGCGAAAAGGGAAATACTCTGGGGAATCGACAACTCGGACATCCTCAAGATCAGTGATGATGAAGTCCGCTTCGTCTTCGGCAGTGACGACTTCAGGACTGCGGCAGAAGACATCGTCAGGCACCACGGAGT
>CAVBWE010000059.1:0-3750 GCA_963598715.1 Sphaerochaetaceae bacterium
GTATTGTAGTTCCACCAGTCAAGTTCAATCACGAAAGGAGTAACCAGAAGATATTCGGGGTTGACGCCGTCAAAGATATCGGAAGGCTGATAGTTGTGAAGAAGTCCCTTCTCGATGTATTCCTTTCTGACGCTTCCCGTCTGTTCCTTGAGCTGCAGGACATCTGCCGTATAGATTCCGGCATTGTACTCTCTTGAGAACTTGTCAAGCATCTCGTTGATTCCGAGGTCGTAGAAATTTACTGTAATTCCAGGATACTGTTCCATGAAGTCCTTCGACACCGTCTCGAGCCTTCCGGTACATCCGTAGAGGTTGAGCACTCCTTCAGCCTTCGCCTTTTCATAGAGTACGTCCACACTTTCCGTGGTATTGAGACCGTTTTCTTCAGCCCATGATACAGAGCTTCCGGCACCACTCTGAGCTTCCTTGCTTCCAGAGGCAAAAACCATGAGGGAGCAGAGAAGAACAACAGCCAACATCTGCAGTTTTTTCATTTTCTTTCTCCTTTTTTTATTTATTTCGGACTGTTAATCCGGAATTGCCCTTGCTATCAGCTTGCCTGTGGCACTGTCGAAAAGATTGACCTTCTCACAGCTGATTGTGAGATAGACAAGGCTGTCCATCTCATAGTGCCTGATTCCGATTTCCTTTACGAGAAGTTCCGACTTCCCGACCTTCACTACAACCGTCGTCTCGCTTCCGGCAGGCTGGGAGGCATAGACCCTGGCCTCTATCGCTCCTTCACTCCTTTCCTTGGAGATGGAAATCTTTTCAGGCCTTATTCCTATCACCGTACCGAACTCCCTGTCACTCCGGGGCATGGATGAAGTGAAATTCTCCTTCAGGAAAACGAAATCACCGAGATCGGAGAGTGTCTTCACGTTTCCGTCAGGTGTGATTAAGCTCCTGCCTTCAATGAAATTGATCTTGGGGTTTCCGATGAAGTCTGCAACACGGATGGACGCAGGATTCTGATAGAGTTCCATCGGGGGAGCAACCTGCTCGAGGACACCTTCAAAGAATATGGCAATCTTGGTTGACATCGTAAGGGCTTCAACCTGGTCATGAGTGACGTAGATTATTGTCGTTCCGAGGTCATGATGAAGCCTCTTTATCTCCGTGCGCATCTCAATGCGGAGCTTGGCATCAAGATTGGACAGGGGTTCATCGAGAAGAAGCACCTTTGCATCCGAGACAATCGCCCTTGCTATTGCGACCCTCTGCTGCTGACCTCCGGAAAGCTCGGACGGATAGCGGGCTGAAAACTCGGCAATCTTCATTTTCTCAAGAGCTGAATTCACCCTCCTGGAAATCTCTTCCTTCTCCATCTTCTTTACCCTGAGACCGAAAGCAACATTGTCGAAGACCGTCATATGAGGCCAGAGGGCATAGGACTGGAAGACGAGATTCATGTTTCTCTTTCCCGGCTCGAGAAAGAACTTCTCCTCGGCATTGACAACAGTGTCGTCTCCGATTGTTATTGTCCCGGTCTGAGGCTTCTCAAGACCTGCAACGACCCTCAATGTTGTTGTCTTTCCGCATCCCGAGGGTCCGAGGAGCGTCATGAATTCTCCTTCCTCTATGACGAGGTTTATATCCTTGAGAACATGATTGGATGAGTAGTACTTGTTGATATTCCTTAAAACTATGCTGTTTTTCATAACCTGTTCACTCCTTACATTCCCTTGGCAAGATCTGCATCGAAGAACCTGTTGGCTATCCAGTACACGATGAAGACGATGAGGAACATCACTATCGCCGAAACATTTGCAAACTGTTCCATCCCGCCGGATTCGTAATAATACGTCAGATAGGGCAGCGTCTGCGTCGACGGGCTGACAAGAATAATCAGAAGATCAAGCTCCTTCATGATAGCCATGAAGATAAGAAGGAACGAGGACATGAAGCCGTTCTTTGAAAGAGGGAATATGACTTTCCTCATTCTCAGGAAGAATCCTGCATTTTCCATGACTGCGGCTTCCTCAAGTTCCCTGCTTATCTGGAGCATGTTTGCGGCTCCGGACCTGCTTGAAAGCGGAAGGTTCTTGACGACGGAGACAAGGACCAGGAGGAGCGTTGTCCCGTAGAGCACAGGAAACAGTGTTATCTTCAGCCCGAATATGTTCACTGCCCGTTCCACGCTGAACATCGAGAGATACATGGCGCCGAATGCGATGGACGGAATGAGATAGGGAATGAAGACAAGCTGCTCAATGAGCCTGCCCGATCCTCTGTTTCTTCCCCTGCTGATGATATAGCCGAGAAACTGACCGATCACTGTTGCAAACAATGTTGCCACAACACCGAGTTTCAGCGAATTGAAGAGTACCTTGTAGAAGAACGGATCGCGGAAGACTCCCGGAGTTCCGTAATATATTGCGGGGTCACCTTCTCCGAACCAGTAATGAAGCGTAAGGTTGTCCAGTCCGTAATCTCCCAGACGCAGCATCAGGCTCTGCAGGAAGAGGATGATTATCGGAAGGAAGACTCCGACGAAGAGAAAGAGGGAAAGGACAAGAACTACCGGAATCTTACCCTTCTTGAGGGATATAAGATTCGCCCTTCCGCCTTTTCCGGTGATTGTCGCATAGGACTTTCTCGTTCCGATCAGGCGCTGATTGATGAATATGACGAGAGCTGCTATCGCAATAAGGACAAGGCTTATAGTATAGGCCATTGCGGTATTCGCCTGCTTTATGTTCGTATAAAGCATTGTCGATATCGTATAGTAGCCTACCTTGAGGCCAAGGAAGGCCGGAACACCGAATGTTCCCATCGCCTTCGAGAAAATCAGTATGAATGAGGACAGAAGTGACGGGAGAACAAGAGGAAACGTAATTTTTCTCAGCATCATGAACTTGCCCGCACCGAGACACTCCCCCATCTCCTCCAGCTCGGAATTGATTGACTTCATTGCAGCCGAGGAAAGTATATAGGCATAGGCATAATAGTGGATCGTAAGTACTATGATGATTGCAACAGGCCCGTAGGCAAGCCAGTCCGGAGGCTCTATGCCAATATACGACAGGAATCCCCTCGTTCCTCCGATTCTCGCATTCTTGAAAACAGCAGTCCATGCTATGGACTTGCACCAGGAAGGAATCATGTAGGGAATGATTACGGCAAGCGAGAAGAACTTCTTTCCGGGTATATCACTCCTGACCATCAGCCATGCAATCGAACCGCCTATGGCAAGGCTCAGGAACGAGACTGAAAAGGCGATGATGAGGGAATTCATCAGCGGCTTATAGAGGGTATTGCGGGATATGTTGCTGCAAAAGAGCTTCTTCCAGTAATACATGGTGAAGTCACCTTCTGCCGAACCCTTTATCCTGCGGACATCGGAAGAAGCCACCCTGAATGTCGTCCCTATCATTTCCAGGAGAGGAAAGACGACAAAAATTATCAGAAGAACCGCAGATGCAAGCACGAGAATGTTGTACGGATCCCTGAAATAGTTCGACAGACTGTTTCTCAGACGCCTGCCTCTGGAAAACCGAGCAGTCTCCATTCATTTCCTCCATTTACTTCATTCTCAGGCATAAATATTCACAGGAAAATAAAGAATTGTTACCAGCATGTTTCTGTTTGTTGCATTAAAAATGGAGTACCCATGCACAATAACAAACGTCAGTGATGTTCTTCCGGAAATCCGTCACCGCCGTCATCCGTTGATGGGAAAACTGAATTAACAATTTCCCAATTTATCGGACTAAGAGCCTTCTCACTTAGACTTTGTTCTTAGGTGGA
>CAVBWE010000060.1:0-4289 GCA_963598715.1 Sphaerochaetaceae bacterium
TCGGATCTCTTTGACTGCGGACTCACGAGTATCGGCATCATACAGCTTACAGCCTTCATGAAGCGTGAATTCAATGTGCTTCTGCAGGCGGCAAGCCTCCGTGACAATGCGACAGTCGAGGCGCTTGCGAGACTTACGGGGGCAGTGGCGAAGGGAGCAGAGAAGAGGAAAAGGGAGGTTTTCTATCCGGTCTCATCCGGTCAGAGTGCCATCTTCACACAATGCCTCGCTTCCCCGGAGTCTACCCTGTACAACATTCCGTTCCTCTTTTCCCTGGGGGACAATGTCGACTTGAAAAGGCTCGAGAAGGCTGTGATTGCAGCATTCAATGCTCACCCGTACCTCAAGACCATCCTCACCCTCAATTCCGATGGAAAGATACGGGCCGTAAGGCGTGATGAGGCTCTTGTCAGCGTCACTGTCATGAAGACGCCGTCACTTCCCTCGCGGCATAAGCTCGTGCAGAGCTTTTCGCTTACCGAGAAGGAGCTTTACCGCATAGTATTCTTCGTAACGGAAAAGGGAAGGTACCTTTTCCTTGATATCCATCACATCATTTTCGACGGTTCTTCGTTCGTGATTCTTCTTGAAGACATCGAGAAAGCCTACAGGGGCGAAAAGGTCGAAAAGGAGGAATATACCGCATTCGACTATGCCCTGGATGAAGAGGAGGAGATGAAGGGCGAAAAGTACAGGGAGGCAAAAAAGTATTACAGGCAGATATACTCTTCTCTTGAGGAGACAACATCCCTGCCCCTGTCCGATGTCCCGAAAGGAGGCAAATCCTCCTTCAGGAAGATTGTCCGTCATATCGATGTGCCCTGCCTGGATATTGAACGGTGGTGTCACGAGCATCAGACAAGCGAGACCGCATTCTTCAATACTGCATTTGCATATGTGCTCAGTCTCTTCAACGGCAGCCGGGATGTGGTATACTGCACAGTCTACAACGGACGCGGCAATCCGAGGCTCGAGAGGAGCATCTCGATGTTCGTAAAGACATTCCCGATGTACTTTTGCTTCGACGGGACCGAAAGTGTCAGCTCTGCCGTCCAGAAGACGGGACGGGAATATCTTGACAACATGGCTCATGAAATCTATCCGTTTGCGGAGATCGTCAAGGAATTCTCGCTTTCAGCCGATGTGCTCTTTTCCTATCAGGGAGATGCCTTCGTCTTTGATTCCATCGCAGGCGAGAAGAGCAGGGTGACATCATACGAGAGGGATAACGAAAAGGCCGAAATCGTCTTCCTGGTAACCAAGGAGAACGGAAAGTACGTGTTCACTTTCTCCTACAATCTCAACCGCTATTCGGATGCATTCGCCGCTTCCTTCGTGAATTCCGTCGAAAAAGCGGCTTCATCGCTCATCTCAGCGGAGAAAATGGATGAAGTCGAGTGTCTTTCGGATAACGAAAGAGCTCTCATAGACGGCTTCAACAATACCGGAAGGAAACACAGAAAGGGCTTGACAGTAGCCTCTCTCTTCCGTTCCTGTGCACTGAAATACCCTTCACGGACTGCAGTGGTCTACAAGAAAAGCTCTCTGACATATGCTGAACTCGACAGTCTTTCCGACCGTATCGCATCTTATCTTGTCGCGAAGGGAATAGGAAAGGGAAGGACCGTTTCCGTTCTTATGTCGCGCTCGCTGCTTTATCCTGCTGCGACTCTCGGCGTAATCAAGAGCGGGGCCGCATATGAACCCCTGGATCCGGATTATCCGGAAGAGAGACTCTCCTATATGCTGAGCGATGCTTCGTCTGCTGCCGTAATTCTTGACAGAAAGTATGAGAAACTTGTCGCAAGCAGATGCGGGGTTCTTCTTTTCAGTGATGAAATCGGAAAACTCGGCAGTGCGGCTGCTCTGCCCGGGATAAGTGAGGACGATCCGTTCATACTTCTCTACACTTCAGGAACAACGGGTAAACCGAAGGGGGTCGTGCTCACGGAGAAGAACATAGTGAACTATTCTCTGTGGTACCGCGACAGGGTCAGGATGAATGAGGAAAGCCGTATTGCGGCCTATGCGTCCTTCGGCTTTGATGCCAACATGATGGACATGTATCCGACGCTCATCACAGGCTCTGAGCTGCACATACTGCCGGAAGAGATAAGGCTTGATCTTCAGCTCATCGACCGGTATTTCGTGAAGAACAGGATAACACATGCCTTCATGACGACTCAGGTGGGACGGCAGTACGCCCTCTATACTACCTCGAAGGACCTGAAGTGGCTCAGCATGGGGGGTGAGAAGCTGACTCCTCTCAATCCTCCCGGAACGCTCAATGTCCTCAATATCTACGGTCCGACGGAGACGACGGTTGCAGTTACAGCCTACATCGTGAAGAACGACGACCCTCTTCTTCCGATAGGAAAGGCGGTGGACAACACGAAACTTTATGTCGTAGACCAGGCAATGCATATCCTTCCTCCCGGAGCAGTAGGGGAGCTCTGCATCTCCGGCTTCCAGGTAGGTAAAGGGTACCTTGGAAAGGAGGAGAAGACAGCCGAGGTCTTTGTTCCGAATCCGTTCACGGATGAGAAGGGATATGAAATCCTGTACCGCACCGGTGATATCACAAGATACCTTCCTGACGGGAACATAGACTATGTGGGACGGCGTGACGGACTTGTGAAAATCCGCGGATTCAGGGTTGAACTCAAGGAAATCGAGAAGGTCATAAGGGACTATCGCGGAATACGGGATGCCGATGTCGAGGCCTTTGATTCTCCCTCCGGAGGAAAATACCTGGCTTCATATGTCACGTCTTCGGAAAAAATCGACAAGAAGGAGCTCGATGCCTTCCTCCTCACAAAGCTTCCCCGGTATATGGTGCCGCCGGTGATGATTCAGATTGACAGGATACCGCTTACTGTCAATCAGAAGGTTGACAGGCGTGCCCTTCCGAAGCCTGAGTTCAGCGGGAATACCTATTCGGCCCCGATCAGCACTGTCGAGGAGGATTTCTGCTCGGTCTTCAAAAACGTTCTGGGACTCACTCAGGTAAGCCGTGATGATGATTTCTTCTCTATCGGAGGATCCTCCATCAGTGCAATGAAGGTTGTAGTCGAAGCAGTAAAGAAAGGCTACAGGATTGCATACAGGGACATATTCGATTATCCGACTGCGTCAAAGATGGCGGCGCATCTCTCTGCAGGAAAGAAGGTGAGGAAAGAGAGTGCGGAAGAGAAGACGGAGAAGAATGCAGTGACGGATGAAAACGGCTACGACTATTCAGCCATCAGCGAACTTCTTTCACACAACACTCTGTCATCTTTTCTTTCCGGAAAGAGAAACGATATCGGTGACGCACTCGTCTGCGGCGCAACAGGATACCTCGGCATCCACATACTCCATGAACTGCTGACGAAGAAAACATCCAGGGTATGGGCTGCCGTAAGGGAAAAGGACGGAAAGGACGCAGGGGAGAGGATGAAGGAACTTCTCTCGTACTATAAGATGGAAGATGTGATTCCTCTCATCGGAAAGAGACTCTTCATCATTGAAGAGGACCTCACGGGTGACAATAGCCTGAGAAGTTTCAGGATGCCGGGCATAACGGTCTTCAATGCCCTCGCTTCAGTAAAGCATTTCGGACGGGATGATGAAATAGAAACGGTCAACACCTCAAGCGTCAGGAATCTCATATCCTGGGCACTCGATAACGACAGCCTTCTTGTTCATGTCTCGACGGAGAGCACTGCCGGTTTCTCAGTGCCCGGAGAAGAGCCCTTCTCATTCAGCGAAAGGGATTTCTACAGGGGCCAGAACATAACAGCCAATAAGTATGTACAGTCAAAGTTCGAAGCCGAGAGACTTATATATGAAGCCGTCATATCAAGAGGACTGAGGGCCAAGGTGATGAGGGTCGGGAACCTTTCCCCGCGTTTTTCCGACGGACTCTTCCAGATCAACTTTTCATCCAATGCCTTCATGAAAATGCTCAGGGCATATCTGGAAATCGGAAAGCTTCCGTATTCGATGATTGATGAAAAGGTTGAGTTCTCACCTGTGGATCTCACCGCATCTGCCGTCATACTTCTTTCCTCTGCCCCTGACGACTGCACTGTCTTCATGCCCTCCAATCACAATCTGAACAGCCTCGGAAGAGTACTTTCCGACATAAGGCAAGATATGAAATGGGTTGAGGAGGACGATTTCAAGGCTTCTCTTGATGCCTCTCTTTCAGACAGAGGAAAAAGCGAAGCGGTATCGTCGCTCCTGACATATTCCTGCTCAGACGGCGAGGAATACAAGGAGAACGGCGTGGAGACCCTGGACAATAG
>CAVBWE010000061.1:0-6933 GCA_963598715.1 Sphaerochaetaceae bacterium
CTTCGTATAGGAGGAGGCATTTGCGTGAATGAGGATGTATATCAGGCAGGAGGCAGCCTCCGCGGAAGGTATCTGATAGGAGTAGCGGACGGAGCTGTCCGGAGTGGGGCGGAAATAGTCCGCGTCTCCGTCCCTGAGGTGGAAAACCCTTTCCGAGTCCGCATCCTCCGTTACCGGGAAGTCCAGATCCGCCGAGAGTGACGAAAGGAATGAGGAGAGTCTTCTTCCGTTCCTTTCAAGAGAGTAGGAGTTGAGTACCCTCTTGAAGAGCAGGCCTTCCCTTATCGGAGCTTCGGTAGCTACAATCCTCTCCATTCTCGAGAGAATCTCCCCGTTGAAGTTTCCCGTGAGGAGTTCTTCGCTTGTCCTCGGCGTTACGGCTAGAGGCGTGACGGTGTATTCTTTCTTTTCCATAGGCAGATTGTATACGCAAAAAGCGGCGGCGTGAAAGAAGTGAGTGTTGTCTTTACTCTTCATTGACAGTAATATTTACCGCATCGGAAAGGAGCATGTTCATGAAGATAACGGAAGACATCACATATATCGGCGTCAATGACCACGAAACGACACTCTTCGAGTCCCAGTACCCGCTTAAAAGGGGAGTTTCATACAACTCATACATAATCTCCTCCGGCGGAAAGAATCTTGTGATGGACACTGTCGAGAAGAATTTCATACAGCAGTGGCTCGGGAACATCGACAGGGTACTCTCGGGAAAGAGTCCGGACTGGCTTGTGGTTCAGCATATGGAGCCGGATCACTCTTCGGGAATAGCAAGCTTCATGGAGAAGTATCCCGAAGCTTCAGTCATATCGTCCGGCAAGGCCTTCACGATGATGAAGAACTTCTTCGGCGATGACTTTTCCTCCCGACGCATCGTCATCGGAGACGGCGACGTCTTTTCCTTCGGAGAGCATGAGCTTTCATTCGTTGCCGCTCCCATGGTTCACTGGCCGGAAGTCATGATGACCTATGACAGGCATGACAGGGTACTCTTCTCTGCCGACGCCTTCGGTACCTTCACTGCAAACGACATGAGGGATGACGGCGAGAACTGGGCTGATGAGGCTGCACGCTATTACATCGGAATCGTCGGGAAGTACGGCACAATGGTTCAGAGTCTTCTGAAAAAGGCCTCTTCTCTCGATATCGGGACAATATGCCCCCTCCACGGACCGGTATTGAGCGAAAACCTCGGCTATTATCTTGATCTCTATGACAGGTGGTCATCATACACAGCGGAGGATGACGGCATAACGGTCTGCTACACATCCGTCTACGGACATACAGGGGAGGCCGTCCTCAGACTCTGCCGGATGCTGGAAGAAAAGGGCAGGAAAGTCCGGCTCTTCGATCTTGCCCGGGCGGATGTGTATGAAGCTGTCGCCTCGGCTTTCAGGCACGGCAGCCTTATCCTTGCAACCACAACATATGACGGTGACATATTTCCTGCGATGAGGGGCTTCATAGAGAAGCTCACGCACCGCTTCTACCAGAAGAGGAAGGTGGGATTCATCGAAAACGGATCATGGGGACCTGTTGCAGCGCGCATCATGAAAGGCATGTTCGAGAAGTCGAAGGACATCACATTTGCAGAGAACACGGTGACGATCCTGAGTGCCCTCAATGCAGGGAGCCTGTCAGCACTGGAAAAGCTTGCCGACGAGTTCTGACAGAAGTTCCGGCCGGGAGAAAATCTGTCATCCGGAAACGGATATATGAGAAACGGCGCTTTTTCAGGCGCCGCTTCTTCACTTTTCAAGGTTTTCCTTCACAATTTCGAACATGGTCTTCCAGTGTGTGCACATTTCATCGGGAGAGAAGTAGATTGCCGTCTCACGCTCTGCCGAGGCCGGGCTGTCGGACCCGTGGATGCAGTTGAAGCTCATGAGGGGCGAGAAGTCTCCGCGTACGGTCCCGACTTCCGCCGATGAGGGATTCGTCTTTCCCATAAGCTGTCGCATACCGCTTATTGCATCTTCGCCTTCGACGACCATTGCCACAACCGGCGCCGACGTGATGAACTTCACAAGTCCGTCATAGAACGGCTTTCCGACGTGCTCGGCATAATGCGCCTGCGCCTGGGAAGGCGTGACTTCAAGCATCTTCAGGGCGATAATCTTGTAGCCCTTTTCTTCAATGCGCGTGATGATTTTTCCGATCAGACCCCGCTGAACGGCGTCCGGCTTGACTGCGATGAATGTTCTTTCAATCATTTTGACAACTGGTCCTTTGATTACCCTCAGATATCAGGGGACGGTATCCTGTTGCGTCCTCTCGAGTTGTATCCTAGCACAAAAGGGAAAATGATTGAAGCATCCCTGATTGTTGCGACTTGTTGCAATTTTGTTTGACTTTGAACTTTAAGCGTTTAAACTAATAATCACGGAAGTACCGTAAAGAGGAGATACATGCATGGCAGATTTAATGCGACCGGTCCCGTTCTCTGAGCTTCTTCTCAGAATTGCGGGTGAGTACAGGAATCATGATTCGGTTTTCAGCATCAGCAGGGAACAGTTCTACAGAGACGGAAGAAAACACTCCGTCAGGGTTTTCTCTCAGAAGTGTTCCACTCCGATGGGACCTGCAGCCGGGCCGCATACCCAGCTTTGTCAGAACATAATAGCTTCATATCTTGTCGGTGCGCGCTTCATCGAGCTCAAGACCGTGCAGATCATGGACCATCTGGAGATAGCAAAACCGTGTATCGATGCCCGTGACGAGGGCTACAACGTAGAGTGGTCGACAGAATATACCCTCGAAAAGGCATATGACGAATATCTCAAGGCATGGATTGCGCTTCACATGATTGAAAGCCTCATGCTTGACGAAGTCGTGGAAATGCCCTCATTCATCTTCAACATGTCCTGCGGTTACAACCTTGAGGGAATAAAGCAGGAGAAGATGCAGATTTTCATTGACAGCATGATTGATGCATCCCGAAAGCCGCTCTTCGATACCTACATAAGTGAAGCCCATGCGCTTCTTGATGACGGACTGCTTGACGGAACGGGACTTGAGGACAGGGCTGAAAAGGTCAGGAAGACCCTTGGAAGAATCAGCAGGAACATCTCGCCGTCGGTAACGGTATCGACAATGCACGGCTGCCCTCCCAGGGAAATTGAGGCAATCTGCTCATATCTTCTTACAGAAAAGAAACTCGATACATTCGTGAAGCTTAATCCGACACTTCTCGGATATGATACCGTCAGAAGCGTTCTTGACAACCTCGGCTACAATTACGTCGAACTGAAGAGGGAGTCCTTCGAGCATGACCTTCAGCTTGCGGATGCAAAGGCAATGCTTCACCGTCTTGTCAGTCTGGCTTCATCGAACGGAAGGAAGTTCGGCGTCAAGCTTACCAATACACTGGGTAACGTCAATCCCCAGGATGTGCTGCCCGGCGATGAGAGATACGGCTCGGGAAGAATCCTTCTTCCCCTTTCGACACGTGTTGCACTCATTCTCAGCCGCGAATTCAACGGAACTCTCCCGATTTCCTACTCCGGCGGAGTATCGGCATTCTCGGTAAGGGAACTTTTCGAGACCGGCATACACCCGATCACCCTTGCAACTGACATGCTACATCCCGGCGGATACGCAAAGATGAAGCAGCTCTGTGAAATATGCGCTGATGCGGAAAATGCGTGGAAGACGGATACGATCGACGTCTCGAAACTTGCTTCCCTTGTAGAAAAGGTCTCGGAGAGCGACGGTATTGCCGCAAAGAGCTTCAGGGGAAGTCACAGATCGAAGACGGGAACGCCTCTTGAGCTCTTCGACTGCTATGTTGCGCCGTGTGTTGAAGCGTGTCCGATACATCAGCCGATTCCCGAATATGTGGCTCTTGCAGGAGAAGGAAGGGTTGCAGAGGCACTGTCACTGATTTATACGTCAAATGCACTCCCGAACATCACGGGATGGATCTGCGACCACAGATGTCAGAACCACTGTTCAAGGATGGATTATGAAGGACCCGTTCAGATAAGGGAAGTCAAGAGACTCTGTGCCGAGAAGGGGTTTGAGGAGTTCAGGAAGAACTTCTGGGACAGACCGGAGGAACCTGCGGACGTGAAGGCTGCAGTCATCGGTGCAGGACCGGCCGGGCTCAGTGCGGCATACTTCCTGGCGCTGGCCGGTTTTGATACCTCCGTCTTTGAGAAGGGGGCAAATGCAGGAGGCGTCGTAAAGAACGTGATTCCGGAGTTCCGTATTCCGTCTTCGGCGGTCGACAGGGATGTGGAGTTCATAAAGGACCATGGCGTGAAGTTCTTCTTCAACACCGAAAGGACGATAGCTTCCCTGAAAGAGGAAGGATTCGAATATATCTTCGTGTCCGTCGGAGCAACCGAACCCGTCGATGCACATGTCAGCGGAAACGGAAAAAGGGAGAGTGCAGTCTCCTTCCTTACGAGAAGCAAGAGGGGAGAGAGTGTGGATCTCGGCAGGTCTGTCATCGTGGTAGGCGGCGGAAACACGGCAATGGATGCTGCAAGAATGGCCGAGAGAACAGCCGGAGTCGAGAGCGTGACGGTTCTCTACAGAAGAAGCGAGAAGGAGATGCCTTCCGACAGGGAGGAGTACGAAGCTGCGCTGAGGGACGGAATCAGATTCATGTTCCTTACAAATCCCGTTGATTTTACGGACGGCATGCTGACGGCAGCAAAGATGGTTCTCCGTGAAAACGATGATTCCGGAAGGGCAAAACCCGTTGACAGCGGAGAAAGGATTGAACTGGAATGCTCATATCTGATTACCGCCATCGGAGAGAGACCGGACAAGGCCGTGCTGGAGGCCATCGGTACCGATGACAGCGAGAATGTATGGATTATCGGGGACACGAAGACAGGACCGAGTACGGTAGTAAGATGCATCGCCTCTGCCCAGAGTGCAGTTGACGAGGCAATCGACAGGGTTTATGACTCCATTCTCAGTGAAGACGGGGATGAGGAGGAAGAGGAGAAATGCTCCTGCGACGGAAAGTGCACCTGCGTCGAGGAAGATGTGGAAATCGATGTCGAAGATGATGATGATGAGGAAGAGGACACGGATGAGATAAGGGCGGATGAGGATGACTTCTTCTCCTCGATCAGGGAAAAGAAAGCCGTTATCACACCTTCCCTGAAGAAGGGTGGAGATGTTTCTGCCTTCTTCGAGAGAGAGGCAAGGCGCTGTATCGAGTGTTCCTACTACTGCAACAAATGTACGGAAGTCTGTCCGAACAGGGCGAATGTGATGATTGACCTGCGGGATACCGGGCTGTTCGATGATCCCTTCCAGATACTTCACCTTGATGCATACTGCAACGAGTGCGGAAACTGTGCTGCATTCTGTCCTCATGACGGAGGCCCGTACCTGAAGAAGTTCACCCTCTTCAGCAGGATGGATGACTTCGAGAACAGCAGTAACAGCGGTTTCTTTGTTGACAATGACACGGTACTGGACCGTGTCGGCGGAAAAACCGTTGAGGGAAGAATTGACAGGGACGGAAAGCTCGTATGTGAATGTGATGAAAGAATAAGGGCTCTTATCGAGACGGTATTCATTTCGTATTCCTACCTGCTCGGTCCGGTGGAGGAATGATCATGGCTGATATGATAATCAGGAATGTAAGGGTAATGCAGACCCAGGCACCTTTCGAGGTGACTGATGATGTGGACGTCGTAATAGACGGGACAGAGATAACAAAGGTCGGAAAGGATGCTGCAGCCGGTCTGACTGCGAAGAAGACAATTGACGGAACGGGCAAGACGCTTATTCCGGGAAATGTCTGTGCTCATCATCACTATTATTCCGGTCTCAGCCGGGGCATGCTTATCTCCGCCGGTCCGCAGACGGACTTCATCCAGGTCCTGAAGGAATGGTGGTGGAGGCTTGACAGGGGACTGAGGGAGGAGAGTACATACTACTCATCGCTCATATGCTCCCTCGATGCGGTTGCAGCAGGAACAACAAGCTGTGTAGACCATCATGCATCTCCGTGCTATATAGACGGAAGCCTGACGACGATTGCAAGGGGCATGGAGGAAATAGGAGTACGCGGATCCACATGCTACGAGGTCACGGACCGCAACGGCGGCATGAAGGAAATCGAAGAGGGCGTGAATGAGAACATACGTTTTGCAGAGGAAGTCGACAGCCGCAGGAAAAGCGGCGAGGATGTTCTCTGTGAAGCCACGATCGGCGGTCATGCCCCGTTCACCATTCCCGATGAGGGACTGAAGATGATGGCTGATGCCATGGACAGGACAGGACGCGGCATGCATCTGCACTGTGCCGAAGCGTCATACGACAGCGTCTGGTCACATCATTTCCACAACATGGATATTGCGGACAGACTCGATTCGTTCGGTCTTCTGAGGCCTGAGTCGCTCATCGTGCACGGCGTGCATCTTTCCGACAGGGAAATCGACCTCATAAACGAACGCGGCTGTTTCTTTGCAGTAAATCCCCGCTCGAACATGAACAATCACATCGGATACAACTCCAGGCTTCCCAGGATAAGGAATCTCTGTCTTGGAACTGACGGCTGCGGCGGCAATATGTTCGAGGAGATAAAGATTGCATTCTTCAAGCACAAGGATGAAGGCGGTCCGTGGTGGCCTTCCGATTTCCTGAATGCACTCAACAGGGGAAACAGGCTTGTAGAGTCCCAGTTCGGAGGAAGGATAAGGCTCGGAAGAGTTGAAAGCGGGTACAAGGCTGACCTCGTGCTTCTTGATTACAATAATCCTACCCCGATGCTTTCCGCAAATGCTCCGGGACATTTCGTGTGGGGTATGGGCAGCGGACATGTCAATTCGACGATAGTCAACGGCAGGATTCTCTTCGAGGATCACCGTTTCGTGAGAAAGGATGCCGCGGATATCTACCGGCGTGCCGCAGCAATAGCCGGAGAACTCTGGAAGGAAGTTGACAGGATCAGGCCATAGG
>CAVBWE010000062.1:0-7426 GCA_963598715.1 Sphaerochaetaceae bacterium
CCGTATATCTCGCCGTTGCAGATGAGCCTGTCCCTGCCGTTTCTGAAGGGCTGCATGCCGCTTTCACTCAGTCCCATTATCGACAGACGGTGAAAACCGAGGATGTGGGATTCTGTTGTTTCTATACGGCTCATGTCCGGACCGCGGGAGACTGTCCGGGCAAAATGAGCCTTGAACTCTTCCATTGTGAGAGCCGTTTTTTCTGCTGCCATTATCGAACACATGTCTTACCTCACTGAAAAGAGAAGGTCGCCGTAGGATACCACTGGCCATTGCTTTCTTTCGACGAGAGTCTCAGCTTCATCAACCGAGGCTCTGAGACCCGTCATGACGGGAATGATGCTGTCACGCACGAACTCTGCCTTGTCCCTTTCGCTTTCCTTTCTTTTTTCCTCATCTCTTGCCTCTATGAGTCTTTCCATTGAATCCTCTATTTCTTCAGAAAGAGTTGAAAGCCTCATTATCGTTTTCTTCTCATAGCCGGCACTGACACCGAGTGCTGTCTTTTTCTCCAGTGCAGAGATTAGCTGTGACGTATATCCCGTGATTGCCGGAAGATAATCCTTTCCTGTCATCTCGATCATTGTGTTCGCCTCGATCATCACCGTCTTTGCATAATTCTCGAGAGTTGCCTCCATCCTGGAACGGATTTCCGTCTCGCTGAAGATTTTCTCCTTCGTCAGGAGCTCTATGTTCTTCCTGTCCATGAGATGCACCACACAGTCAGGAGTCGTGCGGTAGTTCGAGAGGCCGCGTCTTTTTGCTTCAGCTATCCATTTCTCCTCATATCCGTTGCCGTTGAATATGATTCTTCTGTGGCGTCTTATCGTGTCACGGACAAGAGTGTGTACGTCCTTCTCGAAGTCACTTCCTTTTTCAAGTGTATCTGCAAACTCATCCAGGGTTGCAGCAACCGCGCAGTTGAGATATGTATTTGCGTCACTGATTGAAGCGGATGAGCCGAGCATCCTGAATTCAAACTTGTTTCCCGTGAATGCAAAGGGACTCGTGCGGTTTCTGTCCGTCGTGTCACGCAGGAATTTCGGAAGGACGGAGGCCCCGAGTCTGACGGTCTTCTTCTTTGTTCCGAGATAAAGCGCTTCGTTTTCGATGGCTTCAATAATCGATTCCAGTTCATCCCCGAGGAATATCGAGACGATTGCAGGCGGAGCCTCGTTCGCACCCAGCCTGTGGTCGTTGGATGCACTTGCGACACTGATTCTCAACAGGTCCTGATATTCATCCACGGCCCTGATGACGGATGCGAGGAAAAGCAGGAACTGCGCATTCTCGTATGGAGTTTCGCCCGGGGAAAGAAGATTGATTCCCGTATCTGTCCCGAGTGACCAGTTGTTGTGTTTTCCCGAACCGTTCACACCGGAAAACGGCTTCTCATGAAGAAGGCATACAAGAGAGTGCCTGTCAGCGACCTTCTGCATGAGCTCCATCGTAAGCTGGTTGTGATCGGCTGCAATATTCGTTGTCGTGTAGACGGGTGCCATCTCATGCTGTGACGGGGCAACTTCGTTATGCTCGGTCCTGGCAAGAATGCCGTGCTTCCATAACTCCTCGTTGAGGTCCTCCATGAATTCCCTGACCCTCGGCTTTATCGAACCGAAGTAATGGTCATCCATTTCCTGTCCTTTCGGAGCCGGCGTTCCGAAAAGCGTTCTTCCCGTATATATGAGATCCTTCCTTTTCAGATAGAGGCTCTTGTCGATAAGAAAATATTCCTGTTCAGGACCGACACATGTCTTTACGGATTTTACGGTGGTGTTGCCGAAGAGGCGCAGAATCCTCAGCGAAGCCCTGTTTATCTGTTCCATGCTTCGCAATAGCGGCGTCTTCTTGTCAAGTGCCTCTCCCGTATAGGAACAGAAGACAGTCGGGATGCAGAGTGTCCGGTCCTTTATGAACGCATATGAGGATGGGTCCCATGCCGTATATCCCCTGGCCTCGAAAGTCGCCCTGAGCCCGCCGGATGGAAATGATGATGCATCAGGTTCTCCCTTGATCAGCTCCTTTCCCGAGAATTCCATCATGACCCTCCCGTCGGGGGATGGCGTAATGAAGGAGTCGTGTTTTTCGGCAGTGAATCCCGTGAGAGGCTGGAACCAGTGAGTAAAGTGTGTGGCACCGTTATCTACAGCCCAGTTCTTCATTGCTTCCGCCACTGCATTGGCACATTCAACATCAAGTTCCTTTCCCTCGTCGATTGTAGCTTTCAGTGAGCTGTAGACCTTTTCGGAAAGAACCGTACGCATCGTCCTGTCATCGAAGACAAGTGACGCAAAGTATTCAGGAATGCTGTCCATACTCTTCATCTCCTTAAAAAAAAGGGCAATGGTCCTCAGAGAAAACTCCAAGACGCCATTGCCTTATGCCGCAAAAGATACCCGTAACCCTTTTTTCTGTCAATATGGGATTCAAAAAAAACGGAGGAAAAAATAAATTCAGGATTTATATTATTACAATTCTTTATGATTAAATGAGATGAATTATTAAAAAATGAAGGCCGGGATATGGACTAGAGTCACTGATAAAAAGAAAATGGGATTATGAAATACACAAGGGAAGACTGTCTGGAATTCATACGGGAGGAAGGCGTGAGCTTCATCCTCCTCTCATTTCCCGATCTCCGGGGAAGAATGCGCACAACTACGATAATGCCGTCTGAAATGAAGAGGGCGTTTGATTACGGCATAGCCATCGACGCTTCGGCCATAGACGGTTTTGACATAGACGGCGTACATTCGGATCTCTTCCTTACACCCGATCCCGATACGCTGGCGCTCCTTCCGTGGAGGCCTGACCAGGGAAAGGCCGTAAGATTCTTCTGCTATCTGATGTTTCCTGACGGCAGCGCAGTTCCGCAGGACTCCAGAAGAATACTCAAGAATGCGGTGACTGAGGCTGAAAGAAGAGGCTTTACATTCAATTTCGGAACGGAATATGAATTCTACCTTTTCCGCCTCAATGAAGACGGCGTACGCACATCCGAACCTGTGGACAGAGTCGGATACATGGCATCATTCCCGTTTGACAAGGGGGAAGCCGTGAGAAGGGAAGTGTGCCTTCTTCTTGACGAACTTTCCCTTCACAGTGAGGCATCACACCACGAGGAGGGACCGGGACAGAACGAAATCGATTTCTCCTTTTCGACTCCGCTTATGGCTGCAGACAACGGTCTGACATTCTGTCAGCTGGTTGAAAGCGTTGCCGAGAGAAACGGTCTCTATGCGGATTTTTCCCCGAAACCGCTTCAGTCAATGCCCGGTAACGGACTTCATATAAACGTTTCGGTGAAGGGCGGGGATGAAAATGCACTCAATTACATCATAGGCGGTATGATATCCCATATAAGGGAGATGACACTGTTCTTCAATTCCATGGCGTCATCGTACGAGAGGCTGGGGAAGAACAAGGCTCCGCTCTTCATCTCCTATTCGAGGGGGAACCGCAATCAGCTCATCAGGATTCCTGCGGCGTCCGGACCGTATGTGAGGGCAGAGCTGAGAAGCCCCGATGCTTCCTCGAACATATACCTTGCACTTGCTCTTGTGATATATGCTTCTCTTGACGGACTTGAAAGAAAGACCATATGTCCTTCCGCCGATGAGGAGAACGGAGGAGAAAAGAAAAGCCTGCCGCTTACTCTCGAAGAGGCAAGAACTGAAGCCGGAGAGAGTGCATTTCTCCGCACAGTTCTTCCTCCCAAGGTTCTTGAATACTGGTTGAAGAAGAATGGTTGAATCCGTCTTTTCCGTAATCATAGCTTCCTCGACGCCGCTTCTTTCTCCATATATGGCGTCTCTTTTCCCATTTACGAGATATTCTCCCGTGAAGACAGTCGACAGTGCGATGATGCTGAGGCAAAGCATCGCACAGAGGGAATATGACATCATCATAATCAACAGTCCCCTGAAGGATGAAAACGGATTTTCGCTTGCGCTTGATCAAGCCGTAAAATCGACAAGCTCCGTCCTGCTTCTCTCTCCGCCGGCCTTTTACGGAGAGATGGAGGAAAAGGGAAGAAAAGCAGGGCTATATGTTGTCAGAAAGCCTCTCTCCCTTCCGCTTCTGGAAAGTGCCGTATCGTGGCTTTTCTCTTCATCTGTCAGAATTCGGCGCCTCAAGCAGGAGAAGGTAAGGGTTGAGGAGAAGATGAATGAGATTAAGTGCGTCAACAGGGCGAAGTGGATGCTCATAGAGAAGGAAGGACTTGGGGAAGAAGAAGCACAGAATTACATCCTGAAAGCAGCCATGGACGAAGGTATTACGAAGAAAAAGGCTGCAGAGAGCATCATCAGCCGTTATTCCGGAACTGATCAATAATGAATTTCCTCGAGCATTTTCATGATTTCCTCTGCTGTGGGCGGGCACCTGACGACGCCGTGCACGGCTCCTGAGGCGCATTTTCCGACGCCGATTTCCATCTTCTTTCCCTTCCAGCCCTGACCTATGGCTATCTTTCTGTCTCTGCTTCCTGTGAGTTTCCCTTCCTCTTCAAGCCTCTTGAGGGCATGTATAAGGGCAGCATAGCAGCAGGAACAGGCACTCTGCGGGCTTGTATAGGCCTTGAGTCTTCTTGCATAGAGTTCGGGCATGGCAGTATCGCTTGATTCGGGAGGAGTGAGTGTTATTATCCTCGCCTTCGACAGATCTGCAGACCCCGCTCCGTATTCCTCTCCGAGGGGAATATATGCGACATCTTCCTTCCTGAAACCGAGAAGGGATGCGCAGTAGGTGTCGATAAGGACACTGTCTTCACCCAGGATAAGGCGGTTGGAATATACAGGATTTCCGCCTTCCTCGAAATCCAGGTCTCCGCATATGCTGTCGACAAGGGTTACGGAAGGCCTGTATACGCAGTTGAGGGCGGCAATGGGCTTCATGAGCCCCAGGCAATGGAAGAGCCTTTTCGAGCGGTCACTCAATATTCCCTTGAGGTTCTTCATTGCGCATGTCATTCCCGTCTGGCAGTGCCCCTTCAGGACCGGGAGGTTTATCATGTAGTCGAGTTCCAGTGCCCTTGAGGATATTTCCATTGTCATGCCATGACTCTCAATCTTCCTGTAGCTGTCCTTTTTCGTGTCATAAAGGCCGACCCCGTATTTATCCCTGAAGCCGTAGTAGCCGTTGAGCCTGAATGCCCGCTGCGTATCGTCTCCGACCCACGAGCCCTCGAGGATTTCAATGTTCCTGAATCCTCTGTCCCTGAGGTATTCTATTACTGCAGCTATTATTTCCATATGTGTGGTTGCGCCCGTTTCAGGACGTGCTGCTATGACAAGGTTCGGCTTAAGCCCGATTCTGGCTTCCGTGGACGGTATTCTCTTCTCGATTTCATATGAGGAGAGGATTTCCTTCGTCATGTTCTTTATGTCTTTTCCGTATATGACTCTTATTTCTTCTTTCACTGCCTCATTCTAATGGATTTGAGGAAAGCTTTTCCAGCATATTTACAGCTGAGGGAGAAACTGTCTTCCTTTATTGACTAATTCCTGACATAAAGGGTAATATCTCAATACCTCTTTATCCGAAGTTTTCGGATCAGTTTTATATGTCCACAAGGAGGAATTCATGGTTTCTTATGAGTTCACGGTCATCTTCGATTCAAACGAAGACAAGACAAAGGAAGGACTTGCACTTGTCGAGTCCAGCTTCGCAAAATACGGAGTCGAAGTCACGAAGAAGGAAGATATGGGAGTAAAGACTCTCGCTTACCTTATCAACAAGCAGGAAAAGGGTCACTATTTCTATTTTGAAATCAATGCTGACGGAGCAACAATCAAGGACATGAGCAGGGCATTCGAGCTTTCCAACAACGTCTTGAAGTATCTGTTCATCAATCCTGAAAAGGTCTGAGGAGTATTATGGCAGATATCAACTGTGTCACGCTGACCGGCAGACTCACAAGAGATGCTGAACTGAAATATACACAGAACGGTGGTGCGGTCGTCCGTTTTTCACTGGCTGTCAACAGAGCAAAGAGGAATGCTGACGGTTCATGGGGCGAAGATACATCATTTTTCGACTGTGTCTACTTCGGCAAGGGAGCCGAGGCTACCAATTCCTATCTCACGAAGGGCCGTATGATTGCCGTTTCGGGAGAACTGAGACAGTCGAGATGGGAAGGTCAGGACGGGCAGGCGCGTACAAGAGTTGAGATAACTGTCAATATGCTTACGCTGACTTCCTCCCAGGCAAGGGGCGGCGATACACCGGTAGCCGATCAGGCCTTACAGCAGGCCAGGGCGTCTTCCGGTTATCAGACGTCAAAGAGCAGTCAGTCATCATATGCAAGACGCGATGAGGCTCAGGCAAGACCTCAGCTTGCTTCCGGGCCGGAAGATTTCCAGGACGATGATATTCCGTTCTGATTATTAGGAGAAAAAAATGAAAGACGATAAAGATTATTCAGAGATGGACAAGGGCGGTTTCAATAAGGACAGAAAGCTCGGCGGAAGAAAGACAAGCTTCAAGAAGAAGGTCTGCAAGTTCTGCCAGGGTGCGCCTAAGGCAGATTACAAGAATCCTGAAGCTCTCAAGAGATACATAACGGAGAGGGGCAAGATTCTTCCTGCACGCATAACGGGAACATGTGCAAAGCATCAGAGAGCTCTCAACAGGGAAATCAAGAGGGCAAGAACCCTTGCTTATCTCCCGTTCGAGAAGAAGTGATCTGAAATGGAAGAGGATACAAGGGAAAGTTCCTTTCCTGTGAGAAGCATCATACTGACGGTTGTTCTGTCTTCACTGATGGGGATTTCGAATATTTTCCCGTTCTTTTCTGCGCTTCCTCTTCTGCTGTTTTCGATAGGGCACCGGAAGAAGGATACTCTTATGGTTTTCCTTCTTTATACGGGAGTACTCATTATCCATTCGCTTTATGAGATGAAGGGTAGTGACTATTACCTTTTTATGGTGCTACTTGACCTGTATATCCCCCTGTCGCTGTCAGCGGCGGGAATGATCTGGACCCGTACAGGAGGGAAAAGGATAGAGAGAAGGCTTGTGCTTTCATCTCTTCCGGCCCTCGCGATGGTGCTTTTTGCCGCTGTCGTCTTCTGTACGGACAGGGCGCTCTTTGAGGCTGTATACAACGGCTACAGGGATGCGTTTGTGCCTGTGATAGATGAGCTTTTTGCGAGAATGGGGAAAAGTGTTGATTCCGGGATGTTCTTTCTGGTAATCATCACTGCCGCTTCTTCGATAATGCTTCCTCTTGTTGTGGGTGCAGTCTGTGTGACACTATTTGTTTATTCAAGTGTGTTGCATTCAAAAGAAAGCGACTGGAATGAAAGGGTACTTTCAATAGAATTTTCAGAGGACTTTGTCTGGCTTCTGATTGTTTTTCTTGCAGTATTCCTCTTTTCGCGCTTTGTGTCCGTACCGGCTGTCGTCTTCATACTCAGCATGAGTC
>CAVBWE010000063.1:0-19691 GCA_963598715.1 Sphaerochaetaceae bacterium
TAGCAGGTCAACTCCTTAGCAGGGAGCCCGATTCGGCCTCTCTCGCACCTCTCCATTTGCTAACAAGAGCTATGTTGTATTCTGAATGAATTTGTGAATCTTGGCAAGTGGGTATATGCGGCAAAACGCATGAATGGGGCTGGCGGATGGCGTTCAGATACTCGTGAGAAAGGTGTGATGCAGTTGTCAAATTCTGTTAAAACATACGGAAAAGTATAAGTTAATTGATGTTTCTTTGTAACGTACGTTTGAAAAAGTGGACTTAGAATTAAGTTACGGGCATGGAATCAACATGCATACAAAACGGAGGAAAAGAAATGAAAAAAGGCATCGCAATTCTTCTTGTTGCAACTTTAGCTTTCTCCCTTTTCGCACAGGGTGCAAAGGAAAGTGACCAGGTTACAATCAAGCTCTCTTCGGCAGACAATACCTACGGCATCAGCACGGATCCGGATCTTCAGCAGGCAATCACTGACCTCATTGCAGAGAAGACCGGCGTCAATATCGACCCGATTATCCCGCCGCTTGCTTCCTATACCGACAAGCTTGCAACTCTTCTCAACAGCGGTGACGCTCCGGATGTCTTTGCTGTTGCACAGTGCATGACAAAGATTCCTCAGATGGTTGCAAGGGGACAGCTCCTGGATCTCACTTCATACATCAGGAATTCAGAAGCCCTCAAGGTCATCGACGAGTCTCTCTTCAAGACTCCGTATACAGACGGCAACTATTACTTCATTCCGTACAACAACCCGAAGTCAAAGGTCATCATGCTCAGACAGGATATCATGGATAAGTATGGCATCAGCCTCTCTTCAACTCCTACGACGGAGGAGTTCCTCACCCAGATGTCCAAGCTTGTCGGAACCGGCATTACTCCGTTCACATTCCCAAAGTGGGTTGACAACTTCCAGTTCTTCTACAATGCATTCGGTGCATGGGGCGGCGTCTACAAGAACGCGAATGGCGAGTATGTCGACGGTTTCCAGGAACCCCAGATGAGAGAGGCCCTCAAGTATATCAAGTCCCTCTATGATGCAGGTGTCCTCAACGCAGAGTTCATCACAACCGAGAACAGCCAGATGAGAGAGAAGACATACACCGCTCAGAGTGCTTCCGACATCGACTATGTCACGAACTACATCAACTATGTCCAGAACACCGAGACTGCAGGCTGCCCGACGGAGATGTTCGTCATCTACAAGCTTGTCGGACCTGACGGCAACGGCGGTGCACTCAACGAAGCAACCCAGACTGCATTTGCAGTTTCCTCGAAGACAAAGTATCCCGATGAAGCATTCAAGGTCATCGAGGCAATCGTAACTGATGAGGATATCTATCCGGCATTCTTCGGCATCGGAGTAGAAGGCAGGCATTACACACTCAACGAGAACGGTGAGATCACAGCTACTGAAAAGGCTTCAAACAGCGGCTACAAGTACACGCTCAACTACCTCTCCGACTCCTTCCTCAACATTGACCTTGATAATCTTCCCTTCAAGCTCAATACGACTCTCCTTGAAGGAATCAGGACGACACAGAAGCACATCAAGGCCGTCACTCCGAATCTTGGCCCCAACCACAATGCTGATGTCGTCGTAGGTGTCAGCGATGAGTACGACAGGGTTTCTCCGTCCATAAAGAGCACGAGGGAAAGCATTGCCGCAAAGATTGTCATGGGTTCTGTAACCGTTGACGAAGGCATGGCAGAGTACGAGAACTTCTGGAAGTCCATCAACGGACCGAAGATCCTTTCTGAACTCAACGCTGCAAAGTAACAGGGATTGCAGCAGACGGCAGACGGGGGACAACTGAGTTTGTCCCCTGTTCTCTAAAAAGGGAAAATCAGATGGCAGGAACAGAAAAGATCAGGGAGAATGCACGAAAAAGGGCAGAAGCTCTTGTTTCCTCAATGACGACGAATGAGATGATGTCATCCCTCCTTTATGATGCCCCCGCAATCAGCAGACTCGGTGTTCCTGCCTACAACTGGTGGAATGAAGGACTTCATGGTGCTGCAAGAAGCGGGACCGCCACGGTCTTTCCCCAGGCAATAGGCCTTGCCGCCATGTTTGATGTTCCCTTCATGGAAGAAATAGGCACTATAGTTTCCACGGAGCAGAGGGCAAAGTATAATGCCTGTTCCTCTCAGGGCGACAGAGGTATCTACAAGGGACTGACAGTATGGTCTCCGAACATCAACATATTCCGTGACCCCAGGTGGGGCAGGGGACAGGAGACGTACGGTGAGGATCCGTACCTTACCGGTGAATGCGGTACGGCATTCGTGAAGGGCCTTCAGGGAAACGGCAGCGTTCTCAGGACAGCTTCCACGATTAAGCATTTCGCTGCTCACAGCGGTCCTGAAGCCGAGAGGCACCACTTTAATGCCGTTGTCAGTCCCAGGGACCTCGAGGAGACATATTTTCCTGCATTCAGGAGAATCATCCGGGATGCCGGTGCCGACGGAATCATGGGAGCCTATTCATGCCTCAACGGAGAGCCCTGCTGTGCAACGTCCCTCATGGAAGAAAAAGTGAGGAAGGAGTGGGGATTTGACGGCATCTTCATTTCCGACTGCTGGGCCCTGAGGGATATTCATGAGCAGCATCATGTCACATCATCTCCCGAGGAGTCTGCTGCCCTGGCCCTCAAGGCAGGCTGCTCTGTCAACTGCGGCTGTACCTACAGATATCTCGAGAGGGCACTGAGTAAGGGGCTCATCACGAAGGAAGATGTCAGAAAGGCGGCAGTCAGGGCGTTTACCACACTTTTCGAGCTGGGACTTTTTGACGGAAGAACCGAGTACGACGACATCAGTCTTTCGGTTATCGAATCGGAGAAGCACAGAAATGCATCGCTGAAGGCTTCCCTGAATTCGCTTGTACTTCTTGAGAACAGGGAAGGCTTCCTTCCCCTGAAGAGCACGGATATTAAAATTGCGGTGATCGGCCCGGAGAGCGATTCCCGCCGGGCACTCTGGGCCAACTACCATGGAACATCATCGCGTTATGTGACTGTGCTTGAAGGTGTCAGGCACTACGTGAAGGACGGCAATGTATTCTACAGCGAGGGTTCTTCCATAAATAAGAATAACGTCGAGCGTCTTGCAGGTGCTAATGACAGAGTCGCGGAAGCTGTGGCAGTGGCCGGGCTCAGTGATGTCGTTGTTCTCTGCCTGGGACTTGATGAGACGGTTGAAGGCGAGATGCACGACGACGGGAACGGAGGAATTGCCGGCGACCGGGAAAGCCTGCGGCTTCCTCAGTGCCAGAGGCTGCTTCTTGAAAAGCTTGATGAAGCCGGTAAGCCGATAGTTCTCGTTCTCATGTCAGGAGGGGGCCTTAATCCGGAAACAGAAGGGAAGAAGAACGTGAAGGCCGTGATTCAGGCGTGGTATCCCGGAGAGTACGGCGGAGAGGCAATTGCGAGGACAATCTTCGGCCTCTCGAATCCGGGCGGGAAGCTTCCCGTCACATTCTACAGGAGTACGGATGACCTTCCTCCGTATTCCGACTACTCCATGAAGGGAAGAACCTACAGGTATTTTACCGGAGAAGTGCTCTATCCCTTCGGCTACGGCCTTTCATATACGACCTACGGATATTCAAATGCTGAATACCGGGACGGTTTTGTGGAAGTTGATGTTGAGAATACCGGATGCCTGTCCGGCGATGAGATATCATTTGTGTTTGTCCATACGGAACACCGCGACTGTCCTCCGAATCCGTCTCTTCAGGGATTTACGAGGACACATCTTGAATGCGGAGAGAAGAAAAGGGTGAGGATAAAGCTTTCACCGGAGGCCTTCATGCTCGTTGATGATGAAGGACACCGCTATGAAGGAAAGGGACTCTGGACCCTTTATGTCGGCGGACGGAGAGATGCGGAAATACAGATAGTAATCGACAGGAGATGAAAATGAAGAAGAAAGAAGTGATTGGAGGCGAAGTCAGAAAGCCTCTTGGTGTCAGGATAAGGCGTCAGAAATACCTTCTGATGATGCTTGTTCCCGGTATAGTCTGGTACATTATCTTCAAGTACCTGCCCATGCTCAGCCTGCGCCTTGCATTCACGGACTACGGCTTCAGGGCCAAGGTCTCATTTGTCGGCCTGAAGAACTTTTCAAGGCTGTTCACGTCCTCGATTTTCTGGAATGCATTCAGGAATACCCTCATCATCAGCCTTGCGAACATCGTCTTCTATTTCCCTGTTCCCCTGATTGTCGCCCTGATGATCAACGAGCTCAGGAGCTTCAGGGCAAAAAAGGCAATACAGTTCCTCATTTATATCCCGTACTTCTTCAGCTGGGTTGTCGTCGGCTCCATCTTTGTCAATCTCCTTTCCCCTTCTTCGGGGCCTGTAAATGCCGTCATTACGGCCCTGGGAGGAAAGAGCGTTTACTTCATGGCCAGCACGAAGCATTTCAGGGGAGTAATCGTCCTTTCCTATATCTGGCGTCAGATGGGCTACGGGGCCGTCATCTACATAGCAGCCCTTACCACCGTTGACTCACAGCTGTATGAGGCTGCAACAATCGACGGTGCGGGACGCTGGGGACAGCTGTGGCATGTGACGCTTCCTGCAATCAGGTCGACTGTAGTTACGATGCTTCTGCTGAACCTTTCCCACGTTCTCATGATTTTCGAGCAGATTCTCGTCATGTACAATGCGGCCGTCTATGATGTTGCGGATGTCCTGCAGACCTATGTCTACCGTGAGGGCGTTCTCAACGGCGACATAGGCTACTCGATTGCCGTCGGCATGTTCACAAGCATTGTATCGCTTACCCTCGTTCTTTCAACCAACAGGCTTTCGGGCAGGTTCCTGGACGAATCGGTCCTTTGAGGAGGTGTGAAAATGAGTACAAGAACCATAAAGGAATCGGCAGGAAGAAAGGTCTTCAATGTAATCAACAGAATCGTTCTTGCCGTCATCTGCCTTATTGTCGTCGTCCCGATCTGGAACGTTCTCATTACTTCGTTTGCCGTCGACAGGGATGTAATGGGAAGCGATTACCTTCTTATTCCAAGGTCATTCACTTTCAGAAACTACACCCGTGTGCTGCAGAGCGGCTACATGCAGGCCTTCCGCAATTCGGTTTTCGTGGCCGTCGCCGGAACCTGTCTGAGCATGTTCATATCAATACCGCTCGGCTATGCACTTTCAAGAAAGGAGCTGGTCGGCAGGAACATCTGGATGAAGATGCTTACGTTCACGCTCGTTTTTGATGTCGGAATCATGCCGTTTTACATCGTTGTCAGGAGCCTTCATCTCATGAACACGATGGCTGCAATCATAATTCCGGTTGCCGTGTCCACATTCAACGTAATCATCATCAAGAACTATATGTCATCGATTCCCGAATCATTGATTGAGTCTGCAAAACTTGACGGCTGCAATGATTTCGTGGTCCTTATCAGGATTGTCCTTCCTCTCTCCGTTTCGATTATTGCTGCCGTCATCCTTTTCTATTTCGTCAGCTACTGGAACAGGTACTTTGAGGTAATCATGTTCATAAACGACAGCCGCAAGTACACACTGCAGGTTGTACTGAGAAGCCTGATGTTCGAGTCCGATGAATCCCTCGGCGGCGGTAACTATGTATACAGCAACACGAAGATGGCAGTCATGGTTCTCGGAATGCTTCCTGTCCTGATCATATATCCCTTCATACAGAAGCACTTCGTATCGGGACTGATGGTAGGCGGTGTCAAGGGATGATTCCGGGCGGAAGGGCCTCGGAAGCCGGATTCAGGAACGAATCCCTCAACGGTAATCTGCTGAGGCTTATTGTCTCACTCGGCCTTCCCCTGGCTTTCTATTATCTCTTCAACGGCCTCTTCGGCCTTCTCGATACCGTAATGGCAAGCCACATCGGAAGCATTGAGGTGTCCTCGGTATCATATCTCTCGCAGCTGCAGAATCTTATGACATCCCTCGGCACAGGACTTGTTTCCGGGGCCATGATTTCGGTCAATCAGGCTTACGGAAACGGCGATGAGGAAGCAGTCAGGAGAAGAATGAACAACCTCTTTACGCTGCTGCTGATAATCATTGTCCTTCTTCTCCTTATGATTCCGTTCGTTCCTGTCCTCCTGGTGCTAATGAAGACTCCGGAGGAATTCGTCAGGGCAGGGACATCATATTTCCGGGTCATGCTTCTCTCCTCTGCAGTAAACCTTGTGAACACCCTCTATATAAACGTCGAGAAGACAAGGGGAAGAACACGGCGGGTAATGTATCTGAACATTGCCGTCCTTGTCATAAAGCTTTCCCTTACGGCAGTCTTTGTCTATGTTTTCGGCGGAGGAGTGGTACTGATGGCGGCTGCCACGCTCTGCTCCTACCTTTTTCTTTTCCTTTTCGCTTTCCGTAGCTTCCGGGACGGAAAGAGCCTTTTTTCGGTTGTTCTGCCGTTCATGAAGCTGAGAAGAAACGAGAGCGCCGGGATCATGCACCTTTCCGTTCCGCTGATGATTGAAAGAAGTGCCTTCTCATTCGGAAAGACGGTGACCAACGCCATGGTTGCCTCCATATCTGCACTTTCTGTCGGAGCCCTCGGAATCTCGATGAGCATCTCGGGTCTCCTGACAACCATGCAGTCGGGCTTCTCCGACGCTTCCGTTGCCGTCATCAGCCAGAACTGCGGAGCGGGACGCCGTGACAGGGTCATAAGGGCATACACGGCAGTTCTTCTTGTTACCGTGACTGTCAGTTCTGCCGGCACCCTCATCCTGTACTTCCTCTCGTCTCCCCTCATACACCTCTTCGCCGTCAGCAGGTACGGCTATGACAGAGCCTTTGAAGACCTGATAAGGAACGTATTCCGGTTTGACCTCTTCTCATGCATTCCGCTTGCCTTCAACTCCGCCGCTTCTTCTCTTCTTCTCGGAACCGGAAGGACAAGGCTCACATTCCTCGTTGCATTCTGCCGTGTGTTTGCGTTCCGCATTCCCGTTCTGTATTTTCTCATGCACCATACTGCACTCGGCCCTGATGCAGTGGGCGTAATGATGATAATATCAAACGGAGCGACGGCACTGCTGTCCACACTGATTGCGCTCGGCATCATCCGCAGGGAAAGGGGGAGGAAAAATGGATAACGGTTACAGTATCACGTTCTCCGGCCGTTTTCACTATTCGAAGGGAGGAGGAGTGTCTCTTCACAGACATGACAGTGACTATCAGATTCAGCTGATATATGACGGGGAAGCCAAGGCAAGGGTCGACAGCGACACATATGTGATAAAGCAGGGTGACATTCTCTTTCTCAAGCGTGGCTGCAGCCATGAATTCACAGTCATATCCGACGGAGGAATGAAGACGCTGGAAATCAAATTCTCGAATCCCGATCCCGGGGTCGACGAACTTCTCTCCTCGATTTCCGTTCTCTTCCTGGACAGGGATAATCTGATCTTCTCGCTCTTCTCGCATATCGTCGAGGAAGGCTACAGGAAGATGCCGGATTACAGGCTGATGTCCACGACCCTCCTGACGGAAAGCCTTATCCAGATGAAGAGACTCTGCTCCGAAGACTGTGGAGAAGGCTACAATCCGACCCTGCCTTCAGGAATCTCGCTAAAGAGCGACTCGAGGATCCTGCAGGCTGTCACCGATTATGTATACAGGAATATCAGCGAGAAATTCTCACTGGGCGACATGGCTGAAGCATGCGGTTTCAACCAGGACTACATATACCGTACGATAATGAAACTGACAGGTATGACCACCATTCAGTATGTCAACTCAATCAGGTTTGACAGAGCGAAGAATCTGATACAGTACACGGAGTTATCTCTTTCGGAGATAAGCTGGACGCTGGGTTTTGCCTCTCTTCAGTATTTCTCCCGTTTTTTCAGGGAAAGGGCGAAGATGACGCCGACTGAATATCTTGAAAGGACAAGAAACAAAGTGAGAACAGACTATTGATATACGAAAAAGTACAAGCTGTCATTTCTAATTTGATAACGGATGACATGAAGTAAGGAACTATAATTCTACAAGGAGCAGATAATGAAAAAAACACGTTATGCACAGGTCGGAACAGGCGGCAGGGCCCGTATGTACTATGAGGCAATCGCCACGACCTACAGGGATATAAATGAACTCGTTGCATTCTGCGATTTGAGCAGAACCCGGATGGACTATGCCAACTCCGTCATCAGGGAACTCGGCATAGGGGAAGTTCCCGAATATCTTCCTCATGATTTCGAGAGGATGATTGACGAGACGAAACCCGATGTCATCATTGTCACTACCGTGGACAGAACCCATGACGACTACATCGTCAGGGCTATGGAGAAGGGCTGTGACATCATTACGGAAAAGCCCATCACTACCGATGAGAAGAAGGCTCAGAGAATAATCGATGCCGCAAAGCGCACCGGCCGTCATATCCGCGTGGCGTTCAACTACAGATATGCTCCGTTCCACACGAAGCTGAGGAAGCTCATCAGGGACGGTGCAATCGGAACTCCTTTCCAGGTTCATTTCGAATGGCTTCTCAATACGACACACGGAGCCGACTACTACAGGCGGTGGCACAGCTGCAAGGCCAACAGCGGCGGTCTTCTCGTGCACAAGGCAACCCATCATTTCGACCTTGTCAACTTCTGGCTCGGAACAGAACCCGAGACGGTCTTTGCCCTGGGCTCTCTCAACTTCTACGGCAAGGAAGCTGCGGAGAAGAGAGGTGTGGAGAAGTTCTATTACCGGTGCTACGGCTCTGAAGCTGCAAAAGGCGACCCGTTTGCCATCGATATCGAAAACAATCCGGTTCTCAAGGCGCTCTATCTTGATGCTGAAGCTGACAGCGGCTATATCCGCGACCGCAGTGTCTTCCGCGATGACATCAGCATCGAAGATACGATGAACGTCATCGTGAAGTACAGAAACGGCGTCCAGATGTCGTACTCCCTCTTCTCGTATTCTCCCTGGGAAGGCTTCAATGTGTGCATAAACGGCAGCAAGGGAAGAATCGAGTACACGGCTCTTGAGAAGCCTTATATCAACGCAGGCGGGGACAGGAACAGCGAGGGTGCCACGGTCTTCCATAAAATCAGGGTATGCCCGATGTTCGGTGAAGCTTACGAGGTTCCGATTGAAACAAGAAAAGGCGGTCACGGCGGCGGGGATCCGGCTCTCCTGGACGACATCTTCCTCCCCGAGCCTCCCTACGATGAGTTTCATCGTGCAGCGGACTACAGGGACGGTATCAGATCGGCTCTTGTCGGCATTGCCGCGAACAGAAGCATCGCATCCGGTCTTCCCGTAGAAATAGACAGTCTTGTGGAGTGGTAGCAATGAACACAGTATTATTCGATGATTTTTCCTCTTTTCCTCTCGGTGCTTTCCCCTATGACAGGGATCACTCTGCAATGGGTGAATACCATTACTATCCTGAAAAGGGGTACAAGGGAGGCTGGTTTGATCCGATAGCCGACTTCGACTACCGCGGGCCGTCATGGATGGTTACCTCTCCGCTTCTTGACGGCAGCCGCTTCATGGAGCAGATGAGGATAAAGCCGCCTCGTGAGAAGCAGGCTGTTCCCGTCCTGAGAAAAGGCGATGTGAGGATGACTGATTATACGGTTACAGTCGTCATGAGGGCTTTCAGACAGGACGAACCCTGCGGAATCCTCTTCCGCTATCAGACGAGCATGATGCACTATGCCTTCTATCTCCGGGAAGACAGGGCGGAACTCCACCGTGTAAACAAGACGGAGAGAACTGTCATTGCATCGGGTAAATGCAGATGGTGTACTGATGATTTCCATACCCTTAAGGTTGTATGCAGGGGAACTTCCTTCTCCTGCTATGTTGACGGCGCCCTCATTATCGCGGCCGCGGATGATATGTACTCATCCGGCTGCATTGCACTCTCCTCGTGCATGCCGGCGCAGTACAGTTCTGTTCTTGTCGAGATGACTGACGAAGAACTTTCCTCCTTCGAAAAGAGGAAGAGTGAGGACGCAAAGCGTGTTGCCTCGAAGAGGGCACACTTCCCGCAGATGAAGCTGAGCCGGGTGATTGACCTCGGGTCCTTCGGTGCGGGGCGCGAAATCCGCTTCGGCCATCTTACGGGAACCGATGAACTGTTTTTCCTCATTGCACAGCATCAGAGGCGTGTCTACAAGGACCGCTATCCCTTCATCAGCTGCCTTACTGCCGTGAGCATCGAGAGCGGCGAGATTCTATGGCAGAAGGGGGAGCCTGTTGACGACGATGACGTCATAAATCTCACGACCGACCTTCCGATGCAGATTTACGATATCGACAACGACGGCGTGGATGAGGTTATAACAAGCTATGATTTCAAACTCTGCATCCTTGACGGCAGAACGGGGGAGGTGAAGAAAAGCATCGGCACTCCGCTCAATGTCGCAAACCCTAAGAGTGTCACCGGCCTCGAGTTCGGGCGCTACGCCTTCGACCGGCTCAATGTCGATGCCATAAGAATCGTGAATGTCAGCGGAAAGAGCCGGCCGTCCGATATCCTGATCAAGGACAGATACTCGCGTCTCTGGCTCTATGACTCCGATCTCAATTATCTCTGGACATTCTCCAGGTACAATACGGGACATTTCCCGTATAACCATGACTATGACGGGGACGGCAGGGACGAACTCTTCTCCTGCTATAACATGGTTGACCATGACGGGACTCTGATGTGGTCGCTGCCGATCGAGACGGACCATACTGATGAAATCATCTATGGAAAATATGACGATGACAGTGAGCCCTGTCTTGCAATCGTTTCGGGATGGGAGGGATTCATGCTCGTTTCTCCTGACGGAAGGATTCTCCATAGAGATATAAACGGACACGGACAGAGAATAAGCACCGGCAATTACTGTCCCGGCATGAAGGGGCTGCAGATCTGTACGACCACATACTGGCAGAACAACGGTATCATATACATGCATGATTCAAGGGGAAATGAAATCTGGCACAGGGAAGCCGTCTGCAACGGCAACATCATCGCTCCCGTCAACTGGGACGGCTCGGGGCAGGACCTTGTTCTTCTCAATGCCGACAGCGAGAACGGCGGCCTCATGGACGGAGACGGCGATGTTGTGGTCACGTTCCCTGATGACGGGCATCCGTCCCTGTGTGCGGAGGTTATCAATACGGAAGGTGACAACCGGGAAGAAATCGTAGTATGGGACAGAAAGAAGATGTATATTTATACCCAGGACAGGCCGATGGAGAAGAGAGACATGATCTACGCTCCGGAGAAATATCCTGTATACAATGCTTCAAACTACAGGGGAGAGTACTCGTTTCCGAGATGGATAAAAAAGTGAAATCAGTTCTCTGTCTCGGTGATTCAAATACCTACGGTGTGAATCCCGAGAATAATGAAAGGTTCGACAGGAATACCAGGTGGACGGGACGGCTCCAGAGTCTTCTCGGTGATGAGTACCTTGTCATCGAGGAGGGCTACTGCGGCCGTACCACATGCTTTTCCGATGCCTCCGATCCGTTCCGGAGTGCCATAAGCGTCCTTGACATGATTCTCAAGACGCACATGCCTCTTGATCTTGTAATAGTCATGCTGGGTACAAATGACTTCAAAAGCCAGTTCTCGATGACAGCCAGGGCCTCGGGCTACGGCATCAGGAAAATTGTTGACGGGATCAGGAAATACTGCCGTGCCGAGGACAGGGTGTGTCCGGAGATTCTTGTGGTCTCCCCGATAATGATGGGGGAGAAGATAGGAGAGAGCCGGTTCTGGGAATATGAGGATAAGGCAAGACTTGAATTCAGGAAGATTCCATCCGTCTACAGTGAAGCTGCAAGGGCTTCAGGTGCTGAATTTCTTGATGCGTCGTCTGTTGCATGCCCCGGTCCTGACCAGCTCCATATGACACGGCAAAGCCACGCCCTTCTTGCTGAAAAGCTTGCAGAAAAAGTAAGGAATATGCTGTCCTGAGTCTCCGGCACGGAAAAGCGCATTCATGTATGTGCCGGCTATGAAAACATCTCTTCTGATGTACGTTCAGGAAGTTTCAGATGAAGGACCTTATTGCGCGGACGCTTTTCAGGTATGAGCGGTTTCCGATTGCGTCAGAACCGTCCTCGAAGTCAATATACCACGCAAACTGATCTCCGAACTCCGAACTTGACCAGTACCATTCGTCTTCGAATTTTCCCAGTCCCTTCTCATGAAGATTCATGTACATGAGCTCAAGTTCGCTGCTGCTCGGCAGGAACCAGTCGGCATAGCCGTTGTACGCCCAGGTCTCGCACGCCCATGCGGCATAGTTTCCGGGGCCGAGTGCATTTGCCGTCCTGAGGGTGTTTTTCTTTCCGTCTCCGATGTATTCCGATGTGAATGACCTTCCGTATGGTCCGTATATGAATTTCCGTGCCATGTCCTTCGGTGCAGCCTCAAGATATCTCCAGCCGCACGACACGGATTCCAGTTCGTCTGCGTTCCCGCTGCTGTTGTCTGCATCGCAGTCGTAGAAGATCCAGCCGCCTGAGGGGCCGGTATCCCCGATTCTGTATTCCCTCTTCTCAGCGGCAGAAACGGAAACAAGAACAGCAAGTGACAAAAGGATGATGAATGATTTCTTCATATCTTCTCCCTCTAGACAATTTACTACCTCAGGGTTTTTCCTGCAACTTTTTTATGTTTCCGGTACAGGAGGTTCATCAAAAAGAAAAGCTCCCGGCGGGAGCTTATAGCGGAAGGAGAGGGATTCGAACCCCCGGTGAGTTGCCCCACGGCTGCTTTCAAGGCAGCTACCATCGACCTCTCGGACATCCTTCCGGGTAACAAGATGAATTCTAGAAAATCGGCTATTGTATGTCAAGTTGAATTCTGCCCTGTCCGAGGTCTCCGATTTCCTTTCTCAGAGTTGCGATTCCGGATGAAGGGCACGATGTGTGTATCCTGATGCCGACTGCGAACTCCTCTTTCGTGTCGCGGCAGCCGTTTCTTTCAAGAATCAGCTTCAGCGGATTGTAGAGTTCGTAGCCGAGGGTAAGCGTCAGAGGACTGTATTCGATGTTCTCCTCCGTTACGGCGGCCTTCAGCACCTCCCTTACGCTGTCGCCGTATGCCTTTACAAGCCCTCCCGTTCCGAGCAGTGTTCCGCCGAAGTATCTGACGATGCATACGCAGATATCGGTTATGCCGCTTCCCTTGAGTACTTCCAGGGCCGGGCGTCCTGCAGTGTTCTTCGGCTCCCTGTCATCGGATGAGGACCAGAGCGTTCCGTTCTTCCCGACTACGGCGGCATGAACGACATGAGTGCAGTCAGGGTAGGAGAGGCGTGTTTCATTCACCTTCTCCCTTACTTCTTCAAGTGTCGTCACCCGGCAGGCTATGGAGATGAAGCGCGAGCGCTTTACCGTGATTTCGGCCATTGCCGTTTCCACGAGTCTCTTCATTCTCTTTCTCCTTTCCAGTCATGGCCGAACATGTTGTCGGCTGTGGCAAGTGCCGTTACCTTTTCCGCTTTTTCAGTGAGACACTCCGTTTCATCATCACTGAGGTCCACTTCTTCCGTTTCAAGGTCTTCCTTTTTTCCCGCTCCCCTTATGATCATGTACGGGTTCTGATTTCTGACCCACTGGAGGGCGACAGATGCCATCGCAGTGTTATGGCGTATTGCAGTATCGCGGAGGGCCGCCATCAGCGTGCGGTATTCCCGGCTGTCGGAAAAGTACAGTGAGGAGAGCCTCTTCTTTTCTCCTGTAAGGGCGCCCATTGCGAGCGGGGCGTATGCAAGTACCCTGATGCCGTTCCTCTTCTCCGTTTCCGTGTTCACTGCCCAGAGAAGCGAGAGGGGCCGTTCATGATATGAGACATGAAAGTCTCCGGCTATCTTTTCCAGGAGGGACGGCGGAAAGTTGCTTACCCCCGTCTCACGTGCAATTCCATTCTCCCTCATTCCTTCGAGAACCCTCATTGCCCTGTAGAGCCTTTTTTCTTCACACGGCCAGTGTATGAGAAGAATATCAAGATAGGAGGTATGGAGCCTTCTGAGGCAGCTCTCCGCCTTCCTTTCAAATGTCTCGAGCGGCATTATCTTCTCTATGACCTTCCATTGCTCCCTCTGAACATTCATCTGAGAGAGGGCCGAAAAGAGGATGGAGTCGCTGTCGGTGTAGGAGTAGGCAGAATCGAAGACCCTGAATCCCTTTCTCCAGGCACTTCTTATGATGCGCCTGGACTCATCCGGGGTGAGGCGCTCATGAAAATCCCCGTTTCCCGTATTCCAGAGTCCCAGGGCTTCACTCGTCATCGTCCGTTATCTCTTCAACCCGGCTGTCAACAAGAGTTCTGTCATCAAAGATGAAATAGCCGTTGAACTTCTTCCCTTCCAGAAGAAGCGGGAACCACAGTCTGTCATCCTCCCACATGTTCGAGTAGTCGAGGCTGCTGATCTTCGCCCAGAAAGGCTTTGTTTCATCACATTCGTCAATGAGCGAGCCGGAGTAGGAGTGCGTTCTGAAGACATAACCGATCATCCTTGTGCCGTCCCGGAACTGGAAGAAGAGCGTGCCCGTTTCCTCGAGGCCGGTAACGGTGAGCCCGGTCTCTTCCCTTGTCTCCCTTACTGCAGCCTCAGTCTTCGTCTCCTCGAGTTCTATATGTCCCCCGGGACCGTTGTAGTAACCGCTTCCCATTCCTCTTTTCTTGAGGATGAGGAGAATGCTGTCGCCGTCCGTGACATATGTCAGCACGCATCTCTCCGTCGGCTCCCATCTGTCCCAGTCGATGTCCGTCACCTTAAGTGCAGTACGGCATTTCTCATTGAAGGTATCCTCTTCATATGTCGGGCTCTTTCTCTTCTCCTCTTCCTCCTTTCTTTCCTTCTCTTCCGGGTGGAGGGCATAGTGGCAGTCGTCACAGAGATTGCTGTCACGGGAGAAGATTGCATCCCATGTAAGGGTTTTCCCGCAGCTGACGCATTTAAGCCTCCAGGGCCATAGCTTCTTTCTGAATATGACGAGAGAGACTGCAAAGGCAGCAAGTGCCACCCATTCAAGCCATGAAGGGATGACTTTCACGGTATTGATCACGACAAGGACGAAATAGAGTGCGAGAAAGAGAATGGCAAAGAGGATGAGCGAGAACCGCTTCTTCTGTGCATCCCTGTATTTTCTCAAGGTGAGGTTGAGCACGATGACGGCAATCATCACGAAATCGAATATTTTTGTAATAACAGAGAGAACCATAACTGGATTCTATTGCTTTGTCTTTCCCTCTTCAACTTCACTTTTCGTTTCATCGCGGATTACTGTCATGTTTCCTGAAACCCGGTGTCATTTCATGTCAAATCACCTTTTTCTGTGCTATCCTGAAAAAAAGGAGAAGAACCATGGAAATAAACAGATACATTGATCACACGCAGCTTGCCCCCGATGCGGGAAAGGAAAAGATAGAGAAGCTCTGCCGGGAAGCGGAAGAATATGATTTTGCCTCTGTCTGCGTAAACTCATGCTGGGTCAGATACTGTGCCGGGAGGCTGAAGGATACACGTGTCAACGTGTGCTCCGTCGTGGGTTTTCCACTCGGAGCCATGCTGACGGAAGCCAAGGCCAGGGAAGCTTTTCTTGCAGTTGAAGACGGTGCGGATGAAATAGACATGGTCATCAATATCGGAGCACTCAAGGACGGCAGATACGACTATGTCGAGAACGACATACGGGAAGTGAAGAAGGCTTGCGGAGGAAAACTTCTCAAGGTCATAATCGAGTGCTGCCTCCTTACGGATGAAGAGAAAAGGAAGGCCTGCCTTCTTTCCGTGTCAGCCGGTGCAGACTACGTCAAGACGAGTACCGGTTTTTCGAAGGGCGGGGCAACAGTTGAGGATGTTGCGCTCATGAGAAGGACTGTCGGACCTGATATCGGCGTCAAGGCTGCAGGCGGCATAAGGGACAGGGAGACGGCATTGAAGATGATTGAGGCCGGTGCAACAAGACTCGGATGCTCGGCAGGAATTGCGATAATGAAGGGAGACAGGTGATGCCGGATACCCGGTCTTCAGGCCCGGGGGCCGACTATCTCAAGTCCCTGGGATTTCCGACACTCACCGTTCACGACACCTTTCAGCATTTCGACTTCACCCTTCCGGGGCGCCGTGTACTTCTCATCGGCCCCATGGGGTCGGGAAAGACGGAATATGCTGCCAGGGTCTGGCGGGATGCGGCGGTTGCACGGTCAAAGGGGGACGAAGTTACATCTCTCACGAGTACGGGACTGCGTGACAGGAGAAACATCTTCTTCGTACGCTCTGCGCTCGACAGGGTCCGGTTTACGGAATATCCCGAGGATGCGCTCTGTTACCGTTCGGGCTACATAAGGTGCGGGGAAAATATTGCCAGGGTTTCCGACAGCTTCGGCCTGGAACAGGTTCTGAAGGACAATCCGCATTCCGGAACATTCATAATAGACGAGGCGTCATTCTTTGATGAGAGAATAGCGTATGTGGCTCGTAACTATGCACTCTCCGAGGGATGCATGTTTGTCTTTCCGACCCTCGTACTGAACTTCCGGCGCGAATTCTTCAATCCGACGGCACGACTCATGCTCGACACGGCAACGGATGTCATTCCCCTCACGGCCTACTGTGAGGAAAAGAAGTGCCTCTCGGATGCATTCTACACCTACCGCTACTACTCCTCAGACGGCAGGGAGTGCCCGGCACTTTACTTTGATCCGCTCATTGTAGTCGGAGGCGACAGGGAGAAGAAGAGTGACAGTGAACCGGACTATGCCTCACGCTGTGACAGGCACCACTATCTTCCGGGTAAGGAATATACGTTCTTTACGCTGAAGCCGCTCGGGATGGAGGCCGGAAGGGGGAATGCAGGGCCACTGATGGCGGAGCTTGCGGCACTGAAGGATGACATTTATTCATCACTTCTCTACAAGTCCCTCCTTTCCCTGTATTCGGATTCCCCGGATGAGGAGATTTACCTTAATTCGGTTCTTCCCCGCTACATTGCAGAGAAGGCGCTTTCGTACCTTTTCTCTGAACAGAATCTTATCAGCGAGGTACTGCTGAGAAAAATAACCGATGAACTCGGACTTGACAGGAAGTATCTTGAGAAGACGCTTCAGGAAAACGGGAGGCCGGTATCATTTGAGGAGCAGTATCTTCTTTAAGGAGCAGATCATGGACAATGAAACAGAAAGCCTCGAGGAAAGGATGACGGCATCCTCCGAGGTGTACTCGGGCCGTCTTCTTCACGTTTACAGGGATGAAGTAATACTCCCCAACGGCAGAAAGAGCACACGTGAACTCATACGCCACAACGGTGCCGTCGCAGTCGTTCCGCTGCTTGACAACGGAAATGTCGTTGCAGAGCATCAGTACAGGTATCCCTTCTCGCGTGTGATGGTCGAGATTCCCGCCGGAAAGCTGGATTCTCCCGATGAGGACCATCTTGAAGCGGCAAAGCGCGAACTCAAGGAGGAAACGGGATATGAGGCTGATTCGTGGACGGAGATCGGGGCGCTCTATCCCTCCGTTGCATATACGACTGAAGTCATATGGATGTATCTGGCTCGTGGACTGAGAAAAGGGGAACGCAGGCTTGACGAGGATGAATTCCTGAATGTCGTCGAAATTCCGCTTGAAGATTTCGTGAGGGACATAATGGACGGAAAGATTCCGGATGCAAAGACCCAGACTGCTGTGCTGAAGGCGGCCAGGATAGCCGGTATCTGAAAGAAAACGGGGTGCCCGGATGTGACACCCCTTGATTATCCTCTCTTTTCCTTACGGCATTATTGAAGAAGCACCGTCAATGTTGAGGCTCTGACCCGAGAAGTAGCATGAGTCCGGACCTGCAAGGAATGCAATTACCGGTGCAATGTCGCATTCCGGGTCTCCGAAACGCTTCATCGGGTTGAGGTTGACGTGCTTTGCATATTCTTCGGGGAATTTCTCTGCCCATGCCTTTGCGGCAGGTGATTCAGCTCCGGGAAGAACGACGTTCACGCAGATGCCGTACTGACCCCATTCCTTTGCTGCAATCTTCGTCATGCCGCGGATAGCCTCCTTGTTGGAGCCGTAGGCGAGCTGACCGGCAATACCGAACATTCCCGTTGCGGAAGCGAAGTTGATGATTCTTCCTTCATGCTGTGCCTTCATGTAAGGGAAGGCCGCCTGCATGTAGTTGAGCGAGCCGATCACGCCGCTCTGCCATGCCTTGAGCATGTTCTCGTATGTTGTCTCTTCAACGGGAGCGGAAGGTACGATTGCCTGTGCGTTGTTGACGATGATGTCGACTGTGCCGTATTTCTCGACTGTGGAGCGGACGACCTCATCTACCCTTGTCCTGTCTGCAGAGTCGCAGCTCATGGCAAATCCGTCTCCGCCGAGAGCCTTTATTTCGGCAATGGTTGCCTCTATCGGTTCAAGCCTTCGTCCTGTTGCGACAATCCTGACGCCTCTTTTTGCAAGACAGACGGCAATTCCCTTTCCGATGCCCTGACCGGCTCCCGTTACGATGGCGACCTTTTCATTCAGCTGTTTCATGTATTCACCTGCTCCTTTAAAAAAGATACTTTCTTATAGATAATTAAATCACTTTTTGTGATAATGCAACATTTTTCCTTTCTCAGGCGTTTTCCCACATTTCCTGCAGCTTCGAAACGGTTTCCTTCAGCGTCAGGGGATTCATGTTTTCCAGTGTCCATGGAATGTTTTCCATATGGTGTTTCTTTATCTCGGTCATGAAACCCTGCCAGTCGAAGACGCCCGTGAGTGCGGTGATGTTCCCGATCTTCGTTCCTTCCTCCGAGAGGCGGTAGTCCTTGCAGTGGATTGCAACAAGCCTCTCTCCGTAGAGATCGAGTATGGGGGCATAGAAGTCCCTCTGAGCCTCCTTCGACGGAAATTTACGTTCGCTTCCGTCCTTTTCCCTTATTCCGGTATAGGGAACGAGGTTTATCGGATCAAAGAGTACCTTGAGTGATGAAGAGGGGAACTTTTCAATAAGTGCGGCCATCCTCTCGACGCTTGTCATCGTATGGGTATGGTTTACCGCTTCGATTGTGCAGTATGCATTGTATTTCTCGGCATATTCGACCATCCGGGAAACGGAGGAGTAGAAGATTTCAAGGTTTTTCGGGTCGGATGTGTCGACAGAGTAGCCGCCCTTGAGGTTGACCGTGCCTGTCTCCGTTGCCACGACCCTGCATTTGAATGCCGAAGCCATTTCCAGACTTTTCCTGAAGCGTTCTATTTCAAGCTTTCTCTGTTCGCTGTCAGGATGTATGGGATTGATGTAACAGCCGACAACTGCAATGCTTATACCGTGTTTCCGGAGTGTCGATACTACTGATGAAATGTATTCTTCATTCCATTCCTGCCAGGGCAGGGAAGAAGGTACCGTCTTCTTCAGTGCAAGATGAATGATTGAGGACGGGTAGTAGGATTCAACCGTACTGCCAAGTTCCTCCACCGATGTAAACTGACCGAAGTCATGTGCTCTGAATCCTATGTTCAACATGACTCAAGGATACTTCAAACATTAAAGACCGGAAAGCCGTAATCTTATAAAAAAACGAACCCCGGGTAGTGACAAAGCTCTCTCGTTTCTGATATATTTCTCTAGATTCTTGAGCCTTCGGGCAGAGGAGGTGAGATTTTATGGCATTCGTTAAGGTTGAAGAAACCGAACCACTCGAGAAAGCAATCAAGCGCTTCAAGAGAATG
>CAVBWE010000064.1:0-17285 GCA_963598715.1 Sphaerochaetaceae bacterium
ACTGAAGATAGTGCTTCAGGAAGCAACTGAAACAACAGGAGAAGTTGCAATCCGCTACGGCATCCTTCTGCAGACGATAGTACAGTTCCTGCTTACGTCACTTGTACTTTTCATTGTGATAAAGGCAGTCAACAGGATGAAGGAAGCGGCCCTGGCGGCGGAAGAAGAAGAAAGCGCTGCAGAAGCAGAGGAAGCAGAGAAGAAGGCACAGGAAGAAAAAGAGGCAAAGGAAAAAGCCGAGCAGGCTGCAAAGGATGCTGAAAGCGTCATTGTCAGCGAAGAAGTACTTCTGCTGAGAGATATCAAGGAACTGCTGAAGAAGAACTGATCATAAAAATTTCACACACTATTCCCCCTGCTGCATGCTACAATAGGGGGACTTTTTTATGGAGGATCATATGAGGAGTACTCTCAAAGCGGTTATTCTGTTTCTTTCCGCACTGTTTCTCTTTTCGTGTACAAGCATCCGGCATGATGAAATGAAAACTGCAGCACCTCAGGAAACGACAGTGACAGAGAGAACCGTCATTTCTCGGCAGACGTCAGAGACAGAGAAAAAGGAGGCCCCTCAGAAACAGGAAACGGAGACAGGGGAAAGTGCTCCGGAAAGAGAATCTGCCGAGGCTGAAGTGACGGCAGATGATGCATTGCTGTCCGTTACCGCAATCAGGAGAGGCGACTACAGCGATATCACAGACGAATTCAACTATGCCTACGGAGTCAGGAACATGAACGACCTGAAAAGGAGCGGAGTATCAATCATCTTCGATTATTTCGCCCTGGGCATGTATCATGCATCCCTGGACTGGTCAAGACCGGTTCTCGTCTCCCTCCTGGACATTCAGGACACAATCAACCGCTACAGGAAGGAATATCTTGACAAGGGCATCTCATTTGACAAGGGCAGAAGGCCGGAGACAATTGAAGAGCTTCTGTCCCTTCCCGTAAGGGATGACCTCCCTGCCCTCTTTTCATATGCATACGGCTTCTCGATAGTGAGAGACCTCAGGGCAGGAGACATCGACATAAGGATAATTCCGTTCATTTCGGGTATGGCGGATGCCCTCTACCAGGATTTTTCACCCCTGAGTGACAGTGAAATAGAAGACACCCTGGAGCGCTACATACTTTACCTCAATGAGGAATACTATCAGAAAATCGAGGAAACGGCCCTCTCAAACAGGGAAAGAAGCAGGCTCTTTCTCGAGAAGAACGGCAATAGCGGAGTCACCGTTCTCCCCGACGGTGTACAGATCATGGTCCTGGACAGGGATGAGACTACAGGAAGAATGCCGAGTCAGTATGACACGGTTCTTCTGGACTACAACGAATATGTGCTTGACTATGACACGGAGGAACTTTTCTTCACAGATGCAGGCTGGGGAGTGGAGATCAGCCTCTTTGATGCAAAGCCGGGTTTCCGGAGCGCAGTGACAGGCATGCATACAGGAGAAGCCGTAAGGGCATTCATTCCGCCGGAACTTACCGGAATAACCGACGGAACAGAGGACATAGAGCCCTGGTCAGTCATCGTATACGACATAGCCCTTCATTCAATACTATAGGATGAAGCGGACAGTCTTGAAACACACCGGAAGAGAGGAGGCAATTCCTCTCTTTACCGTTTCATCGCCTTCATAGACGAGGAAGCGCCCGGGAGCAAGACGGAACACGGAGCCGCCGGCACTTACGATTTCGTCGCCTTCAAGGCATATTTCCATCACAAGCCTGCCCTTCCATTTTTCCCCCGGGAAACCGGCCTCTGATGAAAGATGAACAGAGACAAGATAAAAGATTTCCCCGTCGGGAGACAGCGGATACCTGCCGGGCCGGTCTTCATACGGCTTTGAGTGATCCATAGTATCTATCACCCTGTCCATATGCGGAATTATCTGACTGTAGTTTTCAAGCTTATCCAGGATATCGAAAAGAATCATAGCTACCTCATGAACTGGTTTGACTTCAATATTGTGAAAACGGATCCGATTGCAAAAGATACCGTCATGGTATAGCCGTCATCCTTCAGGGACAACAGGAAATCACTTCTGTCAAAGTATTTTTCCAGTCTGGCTTCCACACGGAAGAAAGATCCGTCATAACGCCCTATCATTCCGAGTGACACAAGAACGGCTTCACTGTCGGCCGTGTCCTTATCGGAATTTTCCCTGTAGCCCTTGGTCTCCGTTTTCCTGTCCAGCAGAAGCCGGGTCCAGCTGTAGCCGAGAGAGCCTGTGACGGAGAAATATTTACTGCTGTCTGCAAGGTGTATGTAGCGCAGTGCTCCCGACGCCTTGAATACATCGTCCTTGCCGTAGAAGAAAACATCATTGCCGTTATCACTGGTGGTGCCGGCATAGTATGCATACGATGATTCCCTGTTGGAACTACGTCTTGTCACATAGCCCCATCCGGCACATGCCGAGACGCCGAGGGGAAAGGAAGCAAACGGGATGAAAGTCAGTTCGGCCTCCGGAATGAGAACGGAAATCGTGGTCACCGGGACTTCGTTACATGAATAGCGGGTATTCCTGCTCACGATTCCGTTCATTTCGGCAGTCGGCATGATTCTTCCCCACTCTGCCCCAAGGGAAAGGAAGAACTGAGGACGCGAACTGAGCGCCGTAAGAAAAAACAGCATCAGGGAAACAAATACGATCTTCTTCTTCATCTTTCCCTTCCTCCTCCGAATTTATATCCGCATCCGAGGTTGAGGCGGAAGGATGCATTGGTATAACCCGCTTCAAACCACCTCTCTTCATCGTCAAGAAGGAACTTCACAACACCGTTCGTTATTGAGAAGGATACCGATGAGAAGAAAGTGTCGGTCAGAAAATAGTCGGCCCTTGTCTCGATGGAGGAAGTGACCACCAGGGACCGGGTAAAGAAATCGAAGCTCGAAATTCCAAATGAAAGCGAAATCGAAGAATCAAGGTAATCTGCGGGCGTAAAGCGGAAAATCATGCCGCAGGCAGGATTCAGATGGAGTATGTACCTGTCGCTTTCCGTTTCCGTGAAGTTCTCGTACTTCTTCGACACAAACGGCCAGGAAGCATTCACGGAGACAGTCCATCCGCGTTTTGCGTCCCGGTCATTCCTGTAGAAGTCGGCATTGACTGCGGTTCCGGCTGCATAGTGCACGCTCCCGTTCTTCGCGGGATAGGAGAAGACCTTCTCCGTAATGAATGACGGATAGAGCGCTCCCCTCAGATATACGCTTATACGATCCGCAGGAGGTATGACGGAAGCAGGAAGAGATGCAACAAAAAGCAAAAGAACGATGAGAAGGGATGCTGTCTTCTTCATATGCCGATCCTCAGGGAGAAAGTATACTTCATGCCCTCATCTCCCTTATATATTGAAGCATAGACATAACTGGCACGCAATGAAACGAAAAGCGAATCAAAGAGATCGGCTTCCGCTTCCGCATAGACGCTCCCCGCCGCCTGAAAGATTTCGCCCTGTCCGTTGACAACAGCACCGAAGGCATAGGAAAAGTCGCTTGCAAGTCGCAGAACGGGATATACATCCTCCGTTATCTGCGGTCCGCGGAAGACAAGAGACGTTGTGTTTCCGGCAAGGAAGACAGATGAAGCATTGTGCGCACCCGATGAATACCTTTCAACGGCATATTGAGGTACATTGTTTCCTGTTACGAATCTGAAATCGAAATCCGATTCAAGGACAAGAGTGAACATCTTGAGGACGCTCTCACTCAGAAGAACCGAGTACTGGTCAATGTCAAGAAGAGTCAGTGCAAGAGATCCGTCTGCCCTGACAGAGAAGTACGAAGAGCCGTTTGCATCATGAAGGGGGAACCAGGACGGCATGTAGCTTACCCTGAGATTTCCGCTTATTCCGTTCTTCGTCATCCGTGTTTCCTCAAGATAATAGAAATCAATGGCACATGTAAGGCCGGTATGAGAGAGCTTGCGGTAGCTGTCAGTGATGGCAAGTTCAGCCACTGACGAGTAGGAGGAATACCTTGATTTTCTCGTATTTCCTGAAAAAACGGAGAACGTCGATTCATTGCCGTCGCTGCTCATCCACCCCAGTCTTTCATATGCATTTTCAAAATCGGCTTCAAAACCGGAGGAAACGGAGAGCATCGGCCTCTCAAGATACTCAGGACTGATCAGGTCCAGCACCACTTCATATCTTGAATAAATATAGTGGACCTGGTACCAGCGCGCCCTGTCATCACTGTATGGAGATGCTGTCTTGTCAATATGCTCTCCCGTCTCAGGATTCTGGATAAGGAGACGGTGCTTCAGTCCCACATCGAAGTCAAGGTCGAATGACATGCCTATCTCGTCAAAATAATCGGGAAATTCCGTACTGTATCCGAACTTTCCGGATACGGGGAAAAGGCCGGAGAAGAACCTGTCATCCCCCTGAGCCTTCTCAAGCGACGAGGAGAACGTAATGGCGGAAAGGGGCAGAAGAACAACGAACAGCAAGAGTAAAACGGGTATTTTCTTCATTCTCTTCTCCTACAGGTTGAACGACATCGAGACTTCTCCGCTTCCCCTGAAGCCGATTGTACCCGTGTATCCGTTGGCAAGGTAATAGTAAACCGAATAGCTGAAATTCAGCACTGAAAGAAGCGTCAGCGAAAACGAAGCCGACATTGTTGACGAGAATGCCATACCGTGAATCTTTCCGGTCTGCTCGTTCTCGAAACCTCCGAAATAAAAGCCGCTGGAATAGCCGAATGAGAAGCTGACGGAGTTCTCGGAGCTGTAGATTTCGGGACCTGCGAAACTGATGGAAAATGAATCCGAGAGGCTTCCCCGGAGGCGGAAGGAGCCGAGCTTGTTCTGAGGAACTGTTTTCCCGAAGGTGTATGAAAAGCTGTTCGAATGATAGAGTGTGATTCTCAGCCACCTGAGGTTCGTTGACTGCTTCTCATCCTTCAGAAGCATGCTCTGGGACGCCGATGCGGCGAAACGGTAATAATCCGAGAGTGTGATTCCGTCATTCGAAATGCTGTTGAAAAGCCACTTCGGACCGGCTTCGAATGTCAGCGACATGTTGAAGGAACGGAGATTCTTCATATCAGGGATGCCCCTGGAAGCAGAAAATGTGAGATAGGATGTCAGGTTTGTTCTGTTTCCATAGAGCCAGGGATAGGCACTGATATCGCTTTTTGAAGAATATTTTGTCTTCCACCGGGCTGTATTCTCATCATATGTGCTTAAATAGAAGCCGGTATATGAGGGATCGTTCTTGTCAAGACGCTCCTGCGGATACGAAAAGCGTGACGAAAGTGAAACGGAGTATGTCCAGTCATCAAGCAGCTGGGAAAGAGTCAGTGACGCCGAGGCATTCGGGTTGAAGTAGTATCTGTAATCCGCTTTTATGCTCTCGCCTCCAATCCAGTCGGAGTTTGGTCTTCCCGTTGCATCGTCGAAGTACCGGTACTCTTCCGTATGATAGAGGCCGTAGGATGACCAGAACGAAAGATGCGCTTTCTCCTCGTCTTCTCCAAGAAGATTTATGCGTTTTGTCCTGTTTATCGAGAAAGTGAGGGGAAGAAGCCCCGATGCGATATCGCCGGGTCCCGTAGATACACCGGAGACATATGTCGAGAATACGGAGGATGAGAAAAGAAGCGGAAGAGACAGCAGAAACAGCACTCCTGTCATCAGTTTCTTCAGATTCAGCAAAACAGCCCCTCCCCTCTCAACGGCAATGATTCTACACTATAGGAAAATTTTAATCCACAAGGTGGAATCAGAGAGCTTCATTACCTTCGATGAAGACGCCCTTTATGCTGTATGCTTCGTCAAAAAGTATCATGTCGGCTTTTTTCCCCACTGAAATTGAACCGATCATGTCATCCATTTTCAGCATCCGTGCAGGATTGGCCGATACGATACGGAATGTTTCATCGAGCGTGAGACTGCACATCGTTCTCAGGGTTTTGACAAGCCTTATGCCGGTTGCAACGCTGCCTGCAAAGCAGCTGAGATCACTCAGGTATGCCACTCCATCCTTTATGATGACATCCGTTCCGTTGTTCTTCGGTCCGAGAACAGATTGTCCGGAAGATAGTCCTGCCCCCCTCATGCTGTCAGATATGCCGATGATTCTGTCATGGTTTTTCATCTTTAATATGAATTTCAGCAGTTCCTCCGGGAGATGACAGCCGTCACAGATCAGTTCGAGGGCAAGTTCATCGAAGTAGAAGCCGGCCTCTATCGCTCCGAGTTTCTTCCATGAACGGTCCTTCGTCATTCCGGACATTGCCGAGTAGAAATGGGTCAGCATCGTCATGCCGCATTCAACTGCTTTTCCCACCGTCCTGAAATCTGCCTTTGTGTGGCCGCCGGAGACTATGATTCCTTCCTTCGAGATATCCTTTATGAAAGTCATCGCTCCATCCAGCTCCGGTGCGACAGACCATCTTCTTATGTTTTTCCCGCCCTTCTCGAGAATCTTCATATAGTGGGACTTCTCCGGAGTCCGTATGTATCTGGGATCCTGAGCTCCCTTCATCTCAGGCGAGAAATACGGTCCTTCAAGATGACATCCTGGAATTCTTGTCTCGTTTTTCCGCCGGTTTTTCTGGAAGGAACAGAGATTGTCAAAAAAGAGGAAGAGATCCTCGTCGGAGCTTGTAAGCGTCGTTGCAAGGGCAGTAGTTGTTCCGTAGCGGATGAGGCCTTCTGCTGCGCCGTGTATCGCATTCTCATCCCCGTCCATGAAATCATAGCCTCCCGAGCCGTGAGTATGGAGGTCGACGACTCCCGGAGCGAGGGTAAGGCCCGACGCATCGATGTCGGCATTTTTTACGGCATGGGGAAGTACGGATATGATTTTACCGTCTTCGAATGAGACGCTGCCTTTTTCATATACACCGTTTTCCGTCACTGTACGGCAGTTCGTTATCGTAGTCATAAGGGCCTCACTCCAGTGCGTCACGCGTAACAATAAGGGTGACATCATCATGCAGGCACAGAAGTGTTGACGGGCAGGAAGTATCAATGACGGAGGAAAGGGTCCGTCTTACGGCCTCCCTCTTTTCCTTTCCCGAAGCAAGAAGGATTATGCCTGAAGCTGAAAGGATCGTCTTCATTCCCATCGTCAGTGAAAAACGGGGAACGTCAGCAGGGGAAGAGAAGAAGCGGCTGTTGGCCCTGACTGTGCTTTCGCTGAGACGGGCCATGTGAGTCAGCGGATAGAGAAAGGAGCCCGGTTCATTGAATCCTATATGGCCGTTACGGCCGATTCCCAGTATCTGGAGCTCTATCTTCCCGAGTGACGATATAAGCTTCTCGTACTCCGTTGACGCCTTTTCACTGTCTTCATTCTCGGCATCGGGAAAATGAGTGTTAGCCTTGTCTATGTCTATATGGTTGAAAAAATTGGTATCCATGTAATACCTGTAGCTGCACCTGGCTGACGGTGATATCGGATAATACTCGTCAAGATTGACGCTCCGGATGTCTTTAAATGAAACTTCTCCCCTTTGATACATTTCTATGAGCTTTGCATACATTCCAAGGGGAGTGCTCCCCGTTGCAAGTCCCAGCACACACCGGGGACTGGAAAGAACCCTCTCGCGCACCGCCTCAGCAGCAGTGAGGCTCATTTCCTCATAAGTCCCGGTGACGATTACCTTCATCATTTGCCCCTTTTTCCGTAAAAGTATAAGCCATCACCTTCCGATACGCCACATGAGAGGATGGAAAATTCCATATATTGCACAGTTTTCCTCAAACATCACCTTTTTAAGTTCCTACTGAAATTCAATGCACCTTCTTCTGCACAGGGAAGGAAAAAGCGCGCTTGAATTCTTTTTTCTATTGTAAGTAAAACAGATACGAATTAAACTTTTTCAAACTTTTCTACGGAGGACAAGAATGGATTACCTGACTCTTGCAAACTCGAGTCCGCTGTTTCTCGTGGTAGGCGGTGTCCTTCTTTTCATAGCACTCTGCTGTGTCTTTTTCATCATCAGGTTCTACAGGGCCGGCCTCAAGCTGGGCATGGAGAAGAGCGTCCTTACCCGGACAATCACCTCCTCCGCACTGTTCACGCTCGTTCCTGCAGTGTCCATCCTCCTTGGGGTTATCGCACTCTCGGGTTCCCTGGGGGTACCGGTCTCCTGGCTGAGACTGAGCGTTGTCGGCAATCTATCGTATGAAGCGATAGCCGCAGAAGCCGCGGCACAGGGAATGGGACTGAGGCTGAACTCATCGTCTCTTGACAGCTCAAGTCTTGTCACCATTCTTGCCGTCATGACAAGCGGAATATGCTGGGGTGTCCTTCTTACAATCTTTCTCTGCCCGTTCTACAGCAGGAAATGCACGAAGCTCCTCAACAGACCGCGCTCTGAAAAAAGCGGCACAACTTTTGCAGACTGGGCAATGGTCAGCATGTTCATCGGATTCTGCGGCAACTTCATCGGATCCTACATCGCTCAGGCAGTAAAGGGAATGACGGCATCTCCGCTCCGGACGGCAGTCATTGCAGGAGCAGTGATGTACCTCTGCATGTATTTCGAGAAGAAAGGATGCAGATGGCTTGAGAACTTCTCGCTTTCACTTTCCATGCTTATCGGCATGGCAAGTGCATCGCTCATCGGATGAGGAGGAAGAAAATGGACAGATTCGATTATTCGGAATTCGAGAAATCCGTGCACAGAAGCGGCGTCATAATGAACTCAATCGGAATGGGACTGCTCTTTGCAGTTCCGTTCATCTTCTCGGCAATACTTCACACATCGATCAACTGGAAGGGCTGGGCAAACGGCATGGTCCGTGTCGGACTATCGTACATTCCGGTATGCATCGTCGAATTTCTGATTTATGTTCCGATTCTGGGACCTGGTGCATCATACCTCTCGTTCATTACGGGAAACATAATCAACATGAAACTTCCGTGTGCCTATTCGGCGCGTGAGATTGCGGGAACAAGCGTCGGAACTCCTCAGGACTCCATCATAACAACGCTTTCGGTTGCTGTTTCGTCACTCGTGACAATGCTTGTGATTGCCGTGGGTGTTCTTCTGATGATTCCGCTTACACCGCTTCTCGAGAACCCGACCCTCAAACCTGCATTCGACAATCTTCTGCCGGCCCTCTTCGGAGCCCTCGGCGTACAGTATTTTGCCAAGAGCTGGACACTTGCAATCATTCCGATAATGTTCATGACAATACTCTGCTATTTCTTTCCATCGCTCATCAGCCAGACGACAACGACAATGATAGTTGTCGGGGCAATGGCAATAATCATAAGCTATTTCATGTACCGCAGCGGAATGCTGAAGGAGAAAGAAAGATGAAGGATGCCCTGCTCTATGCTGAAAAGCTCTCAAGAATGATAAGGGTCGAAACAATATCGGAAAAGGGAAAACCGAACACGGAGAAATTCGACCGCTTCCATGAAGTGCTGAAGGAAAACTTCCCGCTGATTTTCACAAAACTTGAAGTGAAGTACATTGACTCCTCCCTTCTTATCCGGTGGGAAGGAACGGGCATGCGCGAACCGATTCTTTTCATGAGTCACCAGGATGTTGTTCCGGCATCGGGGGACTGGAAATACCCGCCGTTCAGCGGCGAAATAAAGGAAGGAAGGGTCTGGGGACGCGGAACAGTCGACACAAAGGGTTCCCTGTTCTGCTTCATGCAGGCGATAGAGGAACTTCTTGAAGAAGGTTACACCCCCTCAGGTGATGTTTATATTGCCTCGTCGTCAACAGAGGAAGTAAGGGGAAGCGGAGCACCGAAAACTGTCGAATACCTGAAGAAGAACGGAATAAGGCTCATGTTTCTGATGGATGAAGGCGGGATGATCATTGATGAACCCATGAACGGCGTCAGAGGACGGTTCGCCGCAATCGGTACAGTTGAAAAGGGAACGGGAAATATCGTTGTAAGCGCGGCTTCTGCCGGTGGCCATGCATCTGCTCCCGGGAAAAATACTCCGATAGCACGCCTTTCTTCATTCATCTGTGACATAGAAAGGAAAAATCCCAACATAATTCAGTTCAGTCCGACACTGCTTGAAATGTTCTCGCGCTTTGGAAAGAATGCAGACGGAGCCCTGGGCTTTGCACTCAGGCATGCCGGCCTTCTGAAACCCGTTCTGTCACGCCTTCTTCCCTCGATATCTCCGAAAGCTGCGGCAATGGTAAGGACAACGATGGCGTTCACGATGTGCGGAGGTGCGGAAGCGAGGAACGTTATTCCCGAAAAAGCCTGGGTAAACATCAATACGCGCTTCATAGAGCACCAGGGAATCGAAAAGACAAAGCAGATACTTCAGCCATACCTTGAAAAATACAATCTCACGGCAGACTACAGTGACTGTGATGAGCCTCAGCCTGCAGTTGACTATACGGCCCGTCCGTTCAGGCTTCTTGAGGAAATCGTAGGAGAAGTATATCCCGGGGTTACGACGACGCCATATATAATGACAGGCGGAACCGATGCTTACTTCTATCACTCTCTGACGGACAATGCCCTGCGTTTTGCTCCTCTCTACATAGACAGACAGCAGCTCGAATCCATTCATGCAGTCAATGAGAACATATTCGTCGACTCCCTTCCGAAGGGTGTCGAATTCTACAGGAAGGTCATTGAAAAGGCCTGAAGCACACGCTGATCAGGCTTCATTTATCTGCAGATAAAGTAAGAGATGTTTCCCGTTTTCCGGAACAGACACATACACCGGAATTTCCGGTTACAGCAGGAAAACGGGATACATTATTGCGTCAGAGAAAGAGACAGGTGCCTCTGCACCTGTCCGGGTCCATAGGAATGCAGTCTTGAATCAGAACAGATGAGTGCCGTGTTCTTCTGCCTCTCTATGAATTTCATCCGGCCAGACGGAAGCCTGAACTTCACCGATATGAGCTTTCCTGAGAAGGAACATGCAGAGCCTTGACTGCCCGATACCGCCTCCTATCGTCTGCGGGAATTCTCCGTCGAGAAGTCTTCTGTGCCAGTAAAGGGAACTTCTTTCTTCAGTGTTTCTTATCTTCAGCTGTCTCAGAAGTGCATCCCTGTCGACCCTGATACCCATGCTCGAGAGCTCAAGGGAATCCTTCCTGACACTGTCCCATACAATGATGTCGCCGTTAAGTCCGTGATGGATGCCGTCCGTCGGTGTTGACCAGTCATCATAATCCGGGGCGCGTCCGGAGTGGGGAGGATTTCCGAACCCTATGCCGATAAGGAATATGGCGCCGTATTTTCTCGCTGCTTCCCTTTCCCTTTCCTCGCTCTTCAATGAGGGATATTCCCTTGCAAGATCTTCGGAATGGATGAAGGTTATCTCCTCCGGGAGAGTGTCCCTGAGGTCAGGATTGAATTCTTCAACGGAGAAAGCCGTTCTCTTGAGGGCGCCGTAAATGGTTCTGACGGTACTCTTGAGATACTCCAGGTTTCTCTCATCCTTTCCCATCACCTTCTCCCAGTCCCACTGGTCAACATAAATGGAATGAATGGCATCAATATCGTCATCAGGCCTGAGGGCATTCATGTCGGTGTAAAGACCAAGTCCCTCGGGATACTTCAGGTCACACAGTGCCATTCTCTTCCATTTTGCAAGGGACTGCACGATTTCCATCTTCTTCTCGCCGAGATTCTTCACCGGAAATGAGACCGGTCTCTCCACGCCGTTAAGATCATCATTGATTCCGCTTCCCGCTGCGACAAAGATGGGAGATGTGACTCTCCTGAGCCTGAGGGAAGACGCAAGTTCCTTCTCGAATATGTCCTTTACCGTCTTGATGGCCCTTTCCGTTTCATGCATGTCCAATATCGGCTTATAGTCCTCTGGAAACTGTTTCATTCTTCACTTCCTTCCTTATAAAATATTTCTTTCCTTATTTTTGTCCTTTCACCGTCACCGCAGAGAAGAGAAAGAACCGTGAGCCCGAGATCAAAGGCCCAGCCGGCACTCTTTGCACTTACGATGTTTCCACTGACCACTACGCCTTCATCAGAGAACGCAAATTCCGGACAATACGCCCCGCACCCGGGATAACAGGTAGCTTTTCTTCCTTCAAGAAGTCCCAGCGGAGCCAGCACGACTGCAGGAGAGGCACAGATTGCAGCAATAAGCCCGGCTTTTTCATTCTGTTTTTTAAGTATGCGCCTCACATTGTCCGAGCCGTACAGATTCTTCGCTCCCGGCATTCCTCCCGGAAGAAATACAACCGACCAGTCCTCTTCAAGAGCCTTTTCGGAAAGGACCCCGTCAGTAACTATCTTCAGCGAGTGCGAGGATTCGGCAGTCCTTTCGGAAACGGAGAGAAGAGTACACTCTACTCCGCCGCGCTTCAATACATCGTAAACACATATTGCCTCACACTCCTCAAAACCCGGAGCAATAAGTATAAGAGCCTTCTTCAAAGTATGTCCTCCTTTCCCCTTTTCCTGCTCTCCCTGAGAATTTGAGCTGCATGAAGGAGAATGCGTTCGGTCTCCTCCCAGCCGATACATGCATCCGTTACCGACACGCCGTATTTGAGGTCCTTCAGGTCTTCAGGTATTTTCTGTGATCCTTCAAACAGATTGCTCTCAAGCATGAAGCCCTTTATCGAACGGTTACCCCATGCCTTCTGGTCAATTATGGACCTCAGGACCCTTTTCTGCCTTGTGTAGTCCTTGTTTGAATTCGCATGTGAACAGTCTATGACGATTCTTGGCTCAAGGCCGGCCTTTCTCATGTCCGCCTCAGCACTCTCCACATCATTTTCATGATAGTTCGGACCGTGGACACCTCCGCGGAGGATTATATGGGTATACGGATTTCCCTTTGTCATGTAGCGTGCGATAAGGCCGTCACGCTGGACTCCGATGAATGCTGCTCCGACCTGAGCCGAACGTGAGGCATTGATTGCCGCACTGTAATCACCTGACGTCGAGTTCTTGAACCCCACCGGAACAGAGAGGCCCGAGGCTATTGCGCGGTGAGTCTGACTCTCGGTAGTCCGTGCTCCTATACTGGACCAGCTCATAAGCTCATCGGTATACTGCGGGACAATGGGGTCGAGAACCTCGCATCCCACAGGAAGACCGGTGCGCGTAATCGAAAGAAGAAGCGTGCGGCATATCTCAAGGCCCTTTTCTATGTCATATGACTCATCCATATACGGATCGGTTATGAGGCCCTTCCATCCAAGTGCCGTGCGCGGTTTTTCAAAGTATGTACGCATGACTACGAAGAACTCATCAGAAATCTTCTCACTCAAAACCTTGAGACGCCGTGCATACTCCAGCGCGGCTGTGGGGTCATGAATCGAACAGGGACCGACGATGGCAAGCATCCTGTCGTCCTTCCCTGTTATTATGTCGATTACACTCTCCCGGAAACGGGTGATGTCTTTCCTGTCCTTCTCAAGAAGAGGAAAGAGAGACGAGAGTTCATCCGGACTCTTTATCTTTCTTATATCCTCTATCCGTAAATCCTGCGTTATGTATGGCATAAGCTATTTTACTGTAAAAGCACCCTTCTCGTCAGCCCCATTGACGGTTCTTGAGCTCTTTCTTCCTTCCGGCTTGATTTCTCCGGCAAGAGTAAGACTCCTCTTCGTGAGTGTAGGCCCGACAAGTTCATAAACGAGAACGGCAAAAAGGACGACACTCCTCACGACAGGTCCGTCAGAAAGATTCTGGGCAGTGAGTGCCATGCCGAGTGCCACTCCTGCCTGAGGCAGCAGCGTTATTCCAAGATGTTTCTGGATGTTCCGGCTGGTGTGTTCAAGCCTGCATGACAGATATGCGCCGCTGATCTTTCCGGCACTTCTGAAGATGATGAATACAACACCTATGAGAATGACAGTCGGATTCATGAGAATCGAAAGATTCAGTTCCGCTCCGCTCAGTACAAAGAAGAGCATATTCAGCGGTGCCGTCCATCTCTCGACCCTGTCCATGAGTTCAAGACTGGTCTCACAGATGTTGCAGAAGACCGTTCCCGTAACCATGCATACGAGAAGAAGTGAGAAGCGGAGTGTAAAAGTACCGGCAATATTGAATTCCTTCCCGGAAAATCCGACGAGGAAGAAGACGAAGGCAACGGCAAGGGCAAGACGCTTGCTTCTTGAATGGAAGAACTTTTCAAGAGAGTTCAGAATGTATCCGAAGAGAGCCCCGAGAACAAAGGAAAGACCTATTTCTAGAAGCGGCTCAAGAATGATCGTAACGGCACTTGCCGTTCCTGTTTCAAGCGCGGAGGCAATTCCGAAGGAAACGGAGAAGAGGATAAGCCCGACGGCATCGTCTATGGCAACAACCATCAGAAGAAGCTTTGTCAGGGGGCCTTCAGCCTTGTACTGTCTGACAACCATCAGCGTGGCAGCAGGAGCCGTTGCGGCGGCAATGGCTCCAAGTGTTATTGCAGACGAAAGACTCAGCACGGACGGAGCGATGAAATGGAGGGTGCAAAGTGCGATATCGACGACGACAGTCGTGATTACGGCCTGAAGTATGCCGACGGTGATTGCAGCCTTTCCCATGCTCTCGAGGTCCTTGAGCCGGAACTCGTTTCCGATTGCGAATGCGATGAATCCCAGTGCGGTCTGTGATATTATGTCATAGCCTCCAACGCTTTCAAGAGACGGGAATCCCAGTCCCGGAACATTGAGTCTTCCTATGAAGTAAGGTCCTATCAGTAGTCCTGCGACAAGATATGCGGTGACGGCAGGAAGGGAAACAAGTTTAGCCAGTCTGCTCATGAGAAGTCCTGCTATCATGGCAACGGCAAGTGTAATCAGAATCGTGTCCATAAATTACCTCTGAATAAAATACCAACGAGATATTCTAAACATTTATTGTTTATAAGCAAGTTAGTTACACTCTGATTCTGAAAATTTTTCCCTTTTTTGTCCGGATTATGTCAGGTCCTTCTTTCCGTCCGCATTCCTCAGGCGTCAGACATTCTTCGGAAGCCGGAAATCGAATGCTGCGTCCTCAGTCCTTGTCTCTGCATTGTAGGACGTGATCTTCACGCTGCCGTCCGAGGAGGAAAGAGTGAAATCGTAGAAACGTCCGGGGCTCTCCGTTCCCGGAATGGAGCCGTTCTTCCTGTGATAAGCCGAAAGATTGAGTTCCCCGAGAGTTTCAGTAAGCCTGTATGAGATGTTTCCCACATGATTATGACCCGAAAGTATGAGCCCCACGCCGTTCTCGCTCATTATCCTGTAGAGCCTGTTGTTCTCGCTGCTCGAAAGCCCGAAGACGATGAGGGTCGGATTAATGGAGCTTCCGGTCGTGACGTTTTCATGGATTATTATCATGCGGTAGACTGCATTTTCCTTTGCCAGGGCTTCCTCAAGATATTCAAACTGTTCGGCGGTTATGCAGTCATATGAATCGTCCAGCTTGTAGATGGCAAGAAACGGAACACCGTTCATCATCCCGTAATAGTAGCATCCTGCAGTCGTAAAGACATCATCCCCGCTGTCCCATTTGAAGGAACGCGTATGCCTGTCATGATTTCCGACACAGCATGTGAAGAAGTTGTCTGAAGTGCGTTTTTTGACTTCATCCACGAAGGAAAGCGCCTCGTCAACAAAAACGCCGGTATCGGTAAGGTCTCCCAGCGTCAGTGCAAAAGGATATCTTTCCGTCCTCTCATCAAGGAAAGAATAATACTCGCTGTTGTACCAGACGGAATTCTCGCGGTTGAAGTGATTATCGGTCGTCAGTGAAAAGGAAACCGACGAACCGGAAGATATTTCATCTGTGCTTATGACGGTCTTATCCAGAAACGGATTCGATGAGAAACCGAAAGGATTGAATACCGGAGACGAGCATGAGACGAGAGACAGCATAACAGCAGAGAAAAGAAGCAGAAACTTTTTCATAAGACACTCCTGTATCCCATTCTGATACGGCTTGAATACAGAATACGGTATGGATCCATGAGGACCTCACATGATGTGACGGAAACGGCAAGGATGACGGAAGAAGCCGCGCTGAGACTGTAGCTGAGATTAAGACCGAGGGATGTCTTCGCATTCCACTCCCTCTCGGCGCGATAGTTGTTTTCAAGAAAGATGAACGCAGTCACGCTGCCGCCGCTGTATCCTGCACGTAGAGTGAACTGAGGACTGAGAATAAAGAGTGCGCAGTTCGAATACGGAGAATATTCCAGGGCTCCCTGAATTCCGCCTCCGAGATTGAAGAAGGCCGCTCCTGCATGAAGATTGAGTATGAGGCAATAGCTGAGACCGCTGAATCCGCCATCCGGAAATACATAACGGGAAAAGAAATCCGCCTGATGCGAGAAAAGAGCCGAATCATGATGGAACTCCACTCCGCCGGAGACGGTATTCAATGCCTTGTAATCAAGATAAACCGTCCAGTCGGAAAAGGAAGCAGAAGCATCGAAGAATAACTTCGGGCGGGTGTCTGCCGTCCTGTTGTAGCTGAGCCCACCCGCAGTCTCAACTTCCACGGCAGCGGAAAGAGGAAAAACACACAGAAGGGAAAGAAGAACAGGAAGAATTCTTTTCATATGCCGTGATTATCATACAGGAAGAGCAAGGAAGTAAACTCTCCGGAAAAATTATTTCTTTTTCTTTTTCCGGGCTATTTCCTTATTTCATGAGCTACACATATGACATTCTCTGCATTCTGAAAAATCCGCGGACATATATCGAGGAGGAAATTACCTCACCATCCTTCAAGGATGCTGTCTTCACCATCATAACGGAGAGAAAGATCCTCTCCCGCGTCTTCTCGATTTATGCAAGACGGAACACGACAGGAGATCTGAAGTACATGGGAAAGTATGACGGAATGAGCGTCATAGTATTCCGTGGCATAAGGTTTACGCATATACTCCGGACATCACAGGAGAAGGACTACTCATACTTTCCCGACGGTTTCCGTCAGATCTGCATACGTTGAACTGTCCCCCGGCAGGACCGGGAGACAAAGAAACGAAGCTCAGAAGAAACACTCATGGCATCATGTCCTTGATGCAGTCTCCTCCCTTCTGTCATACCATAGCAGCCTGTTGAACCTGACATGGCACATTTCTCCGACCTGAGCCGTCGTGTGACGCCTCGGCTTCTGTACCCTGATCCTGACATTTCCTATTTTCAGCAGATAGTCGACTATATCACCCAGATATGTACGCCTTACAACCTCAGCCCTCACGCCTTCCGGAACGAAGTCTATCTCGCTCGGACGGCAGGCAATGTCATACTTGAGTGCCGGATTGTAGTCTGACGGGATCTGACCGTTCACTTCTCCGCAATCCTCACCGCCTTCGATGAAGATCTTTCCGTTTCTTATGACTACAGGAATGAAGTCCGACAG
>CAVBWE010000065.1:0-2461 GCA_963598715.1 Sphaerochaetaceae bacterium
GGACAGGAAAGAGCCTGACGTATTATGACATTTCCCACACCTGTGTGAGCGGCGCCGGAAGGGGACAGCTTGTCGCCCACGGCTCCTTCGTGACAAAAGCCTCGTCGATTCCGTACGGTGCTCACTTTGCCCAGGTTGCCGTGAATATTAAAACGGGTGAAATAAAGGTTCAGAAATTCTATGCGCTTCAGGATGCGGGAACTCCCATCAATCCTGAAATCGCGCTCTGCCAGATGTATGGCGCCGTCATGAAGAGCATAGGACACTCACTCTATGAGAACATGGTACTTGATGAGAACGGTGTCAACATAAATGCGAACTTCACCGATTACGGTACTCCGATGATCCTTGATGCCCCGGAGGACTTCAAGTCGGTATTGATTGATGTCAATGACAATGCAGGCCCGTTCGGTGCCAAGAGTATTTCGGAAATCGCATGCAACGGAGCGGCTCCTGCAATCGGCATTGCAATTCATGATGCCTGCGGTGTCTGGATAAAATCCTGGCCGATGACTCCTGAGAAAATACTCCGGGAGATGGGAAAAATCTGAAAGTGAGGAGGTCGCATGACCTCCTTTTCAATTGTTTGCAGAAACTGTTTTTTTCACGTAATATGAGTGCATGATTTCATTCGAGTGCGATTACAATAACGGTGCAGCAAAGAAAATAATCGAGGCGATGTGCCTCACCAACGGGGTGTCACAGCCGGGATACGGAAATGACGAATATACGATAAGGGCCGTAAGGAAGATAAGGAAGGCTGTGGAGAACAGCGAGGCTTATGTCTCCTTTTCCGGTGGCGGTACACAGACTAACCAGCTTGTCATAAGTACAATGCTGAGACGCTCCGAAGCTGTGATTTCAGCAGATACCGGTCATATTAATGTTCACGAGTCCGGGGCAATCGAATACACCGGACACAAGGTCATATCACTGAGAAACAGGGACGGCAAGCTTTCTCCTCCTGTGCTGAAATCCTATATGGAAGAATACATGGACAGCGAACCGAAATCCGCCATGGTCACTCCAAGGATGGTATACCTCTCACAGCCGACAGAAATCGGCACACTGTACACTGCAGATGAACTTTTCAGGATAAGGGAAATCTGTGACGAGTATTCCCTCCTTCTGTATGTTGACGGCGCACGTCTTGCCTATGCCCTTGCAGCTCCAGGTTCTGATGTTACGCTTCCTCTTCTTTCCGCACTCTGCGATGTCTTCTATATAGGGGGTACGAAATGCGGTGCCCTTTGCGGAGAAGCCATTGTCTTTAAAAAGGATACCGTTCCCGAGGGATTCGAACAGATGAAGAAGCAGGAGGGTGCACTCTTTGCAAAAGGAAGGCTTCTCGGAGTGCAGTTTGATGCTCTCTTCACCGATGACTATTATCTTGAACTGGGAAAAGAGGGAATTGCAAAGGCGATGAAGCTCAAGGCTGTCTTCGAAAGGAAAGGCTACGCTTTTGCATGGAACAGTCCGACAAACCAGCAGTTCGTCATCATGGACGATGCGAAAATGGAATCCCTCATGAAGTCAGTACGGTTTGAAAGATGGCAGGCTTATGACGGGCAGAGATCCGTTGTCAGGTTCTGTACTTCATGGTCGACTCTCGACGAGGAGATAGAGGAGCTGGAAAAGCTCCTCTGAGAGTCTTTCTATTCAACCCGGGAGAAAAGGATGTCGACATCCCCGCCGCAAATCATGGCGAGGTCTCCGTCAGAAGAGAGATTGTAGTGGACTGTCGTGTATGGAGTTCTGTCTTTCCATATCCTTCTGCATTCTTCTTCCGCTGCCTTTTCCACCGCACCGCCTCCGACAGTGCCGAAGAAAGAGTTGTCATCGGCACTGTAGAAGAGTTCCGAGCCGACAGAGCGGGGCGCTGAGCCGTGTTTTTCCACAATACGTGCGGAGACTCCGTTCTTGCCGCTGACCGACCTGATGTATTCAGGAGAAATGGTGAACGCCGTTTTGACATTCCTGAAGACACTGATTATCTCGGCTGTTATCGAGACTGCGATTTCTTCGGGAGTCACTGCTCCTATGCTGATTCCGACAGGGGCGTGAACGGAGTCAAGAAGGGACTCCGGATAGCCTTTTTCAGCCATCTTCTTCATTGTTGCGCTGACCTTGCCCCTGCTTCCTATCATTCCTATGTACGAATGCGGCTTTTTCAATACATACTCAAGTGCCCTTGAATCATATTCATGACCGTGAGTCATTATTACATAGTACGGCCGGAAGAAATCCCTGTCCCGAGTGAAGAATTCCTCATAGTTCATCACGATGATTTCCGCTTCCGGGAAGCGGCTTCTGCAGGCCATTTCTTCTCTTTCGTCAATGACTGTGACTTCTGCGCTTATGATCCGCGCCATTTCATAGAGGGCTTTCGATACATGACCGGCTCCGAATATGACTATATGCGGTTCGGTCTTTATGAATTCGGTCCTGTATTGAACAAGAG
>CAVBWE010000066.1:0-3555 GCA_963598715.1 Sphaerochaetaceae bacterium
AAGCCGGTATTGTCTTCTCATCGCCATAGCTGTGGCCCTTAGCCTTTATTGCGGGCTTTTCGCTGTCCTCTGCTCCGCAGGTTCTGCACTTACGGATCTTATAGCCGTCTGCTGTGCATGTCGCTTCCTTTGCCGTTTCCCACTCTCCCCAGTCATGTACATGAGACGGGGTGTCATCACAGGACGAAAGAACGAGAACAGAAAGACAAAAGACAAGAAGAAATGTTTTTTTCATGAATCCCTCAACTACTCAGCTTATTATAATCATACCGCCCATCTCTCCGGTTTGCAAAAACAATGTTTCAGGAGTATTTAATCAAAACGGGTGTCACATTTCCCGGCGTCTTTCCGGAAATTCAAGAATAGTATTCTGTCAAGTTAAAAAAGCGGAGCTATATACAATTCGTTTTCATTAGATCTTTCTACCATCCGTCACTTCGCTTTTCTCCTGTATGTCTCAAAGACGGCTGCCGGCAATTTGCCGGGAGTGCCATATTTTCAGCATAAAGCGCAGGAGCAGAGTCATAATGATTTCCGAAAATCATTTAAAATCATAAATTTTTGTTATAGACTTCAAGTCATGATCAACTATACTTTCATTCCGGCAGATACACTTGATTCTGCACTTGATAATCTTTATACGATTATAACTCTCCTGAGGTCTCCGGAAGGCTGTCCCTGGGACAGGATACAGACAAACAAAACGGCAACGGAAAGTCTCATAGACGAAAGCTACGAGTATCTTGACGGAGTTCTTGAAAACGACATTGCTTCATGCAGGGAAGAAATCGGAGATGTAATGATAAACGTCTTCATGAACCTCCGTCTTCATGAGGAAAAAGGTGATTTCAAGCCGTATGAGGCTATAAACGAGGTCTGCGAAAAACTCATCAGGCGCCATCCTCATGTTTTCGGTAACGAAAAGGCAGAGGACGCAGGGGAAGTACTGACACTCTGGAACAAGGTCAAGGAGAACGTAGAGGGACATAAGGACAGAGCGGAGGATTTCTTTTCCCATATCCCTTCCTCCCTTCCTCCTATGATGGAAAGCTACGAGATACAGAAGAAACTGAAGAAAGTGGGATTCGACTGGGAAAATACAGACGGAGTCTTAAGAAAAGTAAAGGAAGAGCTGAAGGAAGTCGAGGACGCAATTACGGAAGGTGACAGCGGGGAAATAGAGAATGAGATAGGAGACCTTCTTTTCTCCGTCATCAATCTTTCACGCTTTCTCAAAATCCGTCCGAACACAGCTCTCTTCAGATGTAACGGAAAGATAAAGAAACGGTTCCAGATGGTTTTTGACACAGCTCGTGAAAGAGGTATCCCTGTTGATAAGGACCATGTGAATGAAATGAACATTCTATGGGACGAAGTCAAGGAGTACGAAAAGAATGATAAGGCATAAGGGGCAGCTGTACTGGAATGACGAAGAGACCCTTCTGACAGAGAAGATGCTTGATGAAATGCTGGACGAAAAGACAAACGCAATAAGATACTCCCGGGCTCTCGACTATTATTCCATCATACCGTCCGTCATCGACAGAGGAACACTCAATGACTATCAGTGGCTGAAGATGGAGTATACCGTTCCGTATTTTGCGGACTTCATCTTCAGATACCGTACTTCCGTTTTTGCAGTTATCTTTACCCTGCTCCGCTCTGACGGAACTCTTGATATCAAAAAGGAATGGGACGAGAGATTCGAAATTCTGAGGAAGAACGACATCGTGCCCTGTCTTCTGCCCTTTGATAAGGACGGGAATATAGTGAGGATCGTGGATGACCCGTTTGATCTGGTTGATGCAGTCAGATACAGGGAAGAAGGAATCGTATCAGCCGTAATTCCGTCAGAATACGCTGACGGAAAGTTCCGCGAGTGCTCAGAGTGGGAAAAGCATAACGCTGCAGTCATGGCTATAGTACAGAATCTTCATGACAGAGAAAACATCGACGATCTTCTCTATCAGAGCTACATCGGTGTATCCCCTTCCGTATGCTGGCTCGACAGCAACGGGGTATTCAACTGGATGATGATAGAAGAAGTAGGCGAGAAGGAAGCGAAACCTGATTTTCCGGAGGAAATACTGGACAGGATTACGCTCAACAGGGGAAAGGGACACTACGGCCTCTGTGAATTCTCGTCCCCGTATTCTCCGGGTGTCTTTCCCCGGGGAGAGAAATTTGATCTGAAGTTCGAGATAACAGATCTCTACTGACTATAACGGCACCATTATCTGGTGCCGAAAATAAAAAAACCAGGTCCCGGATAAGCCGAGTTCTGTTTATGTAATCATCTATCTAGGAGCGGGATTACTCCCGCCCTCAAGCGGTTTACCCGTGAGTACGGCCGAACAAGCCACTCACATACTTAACCTTGCTCCCAGTGAGGTTTACCATGCCTTTCCTGTTACCAGGAAAGCGGTGGTCTCTTACACCACCCTTTCACCCTTACCTTGCGGCGGTCTGCTCTCTGTTGCACTGTCTGTAGCATTACTGCTCCCGGCCGTTAGCCGGCACTGTGTTCTATGGAGCCCGGACTTTCCTCTGTATTTCAAGCGATTACTTCCAGGGCCTGGAAAAATACCGAATCAGAATTCCTCGTCTGCCTCATCCGAAACAAGAAGTTCGCTCTCGTCGTCAGCTTCCTCGCTTTGAGCTTCAGTGCTCCTTGTTATCGTCTTGGATGCATCGATATCATCAAAGATGTAGTTCTTCTCCTCTTCCGGAAGCAGTGATTCATCGTAGTAAATCATTCTTGAGCAATACGGACACGTATCGGTCTCGTCATTAAGCTGCTTCAGTCTCAGGTCAATTACGAACTGCATCGGAAGAACCGTGTTACAGCCCATGCATACCTGTCCCCTGACAGGAACAAGTCCTTCTCCGTTCTTCTTCTTTGCAATGTTATAAAACCTCTGATAGGCTTCGTCAGAGATGACATCTCCCCTGATTTCATTGCATGAAGATTCAAGCACACTGATTTTCGAGTCGATTTCATTGAGCCGGGAATCAACTATCGTGCGGCTCTGTGCTACCTTTGCGTTAAGCGAATCGACGACAGACTGCTGCTCGGCTATCCTTCCCTTTATGTCACTTATCTGCTCACGCTTGCTGTTTCTTGCTGTAAGAAGTGACTTGGCGCGGATTTCAGATTCATTGATCTGCTTGTTCATCGCTTCCAGTTCACGCATGGTGCTAAGGCTTTCAATCATATTCTGATATTCAGTCGTCTGCCTGTCTGCATCAGTATACTGGATGGAGAGGCTCTTTTCCTCGCTCTCAGCCTGCCTCAGGTCCTCTTCAAGACCCATAAGTATGACATTTGCTCTGTCCAGGGCACTTTCATCCTCTCTCAGAGACTGTGGAATGAGCTCTCTTTCATTTTCAAGATTCAATTTTTCAGTAATAACACTCTGAAGTCTGATCAGACATTCAAGCTTCTGGTTCTCTGCCATTTTTATCTACCTTCTCCAACGAAAAATCATCATATATGATTTTGTGAATATGTTCTACTTCTTTTATCAGCTCCAGTCCTTCAACTGTCTGCTTCTC
>CAVBWE010000067.1:0-13873 GCA_963598715.1 Sphaerochaetaceae bacterium
AGGTGCATGGCGGCCTATTCAATTCAAAAGCTTCCATGCCGTCTTGAGAGACGGGGACTGCAGTCACTTCACTAATGGAGATGCGCTTATATGGAGCACCGCCGTTTCCTTTCCGGGAGCGTTTCGCGTCAAACATGATCCGGCATTTCTTCAACCGGGGTTTTCATCCGGCCCTCACTGAAGCACCGTAATGCACGGGGCGTGGACAAAAAAATGCTCCCCGAAGGGAGACAGAGAGATGCAAAAGCGTCAGAAAAGTCTTATAGGACGAATCCTGTACTTTTCACAGCGGCCCTTGGATTCATATTTGAACTCATTGAAAGTACTGAAGTAGGCATTGTTCCCGTCAACTTCGCTGCATGTCCAGTATTTAGCGGTGTTGGTGCTATCCTTGGAGAATTCAATCAGCCTCAGCAGTGCATCATGACTCGGAAGACACCAGTCAGACAGCCCGCCTCCCCTGTATTCACTGCAGAGTTTTGCGGCATACTCTCCCGTTTTGCTCTTATCGTTGTCATCGTTCGTCTGATATGCCTCATCGCCCATCATCCTCACAAGAACCTGTGTGTTTATCCAGCCGGTTCCGAGCGACTGTGAAACGGCACCGCAGGGGGCAATCTTTCCTTCCGCATCGCGGTAATAGCCGAATCTTGCTTCAACGGGTTTACCGTCCTTATCAAGGAGATCGGTAGGCGCTGCCTCAAGATATCTCCAGGAAAAGACTGCATCGTTTCCGTCAGCATCCTTGTACTGTACCTGCATTACGTATTTCGAGTCGTAGAAGATTTTTCCTCCGCCGGGGCCGGTATCACCAATCTTGTATTCTTTGTAGATCCACCGCGCAGTGAGTATCATATCCGAAGTGACCTTGTCTTTTTCAATGTCAAATTCAGCTTCTCCCTGCAGCCATCCCGTAAACTCGAAGCCGGGTTTTTCAGGAGTAATCACCCCGGTAATCCTTTCGCCGTTCTTTACTTTCACGGGATTGACGACGGTTCCTCCGCATGTATTGAATGAAACTATATATTCCTCAGGTGTCACGGTCTTGCTGTCACATGAGACGATGAGCATTACGGAGAGTAAAACCAGCATCATTGAAAAAAGAATCCTCTTCATGTCCTCGCTCCTTAGTCTTTAGAAATCCAACAGAAATTATAAGGAGCAGAGGCATTGCAGTGCAAGCATTTTCTTATCCGGATTAACCTTCTTTGAGAAGGACAGCCGCATCCATGCCCGGTTGCACCCGGCAAATACGGCTCGGAAACGCCGCCCGCATTCCGGCAGGAACGAAAGCTTCCGGAAGGTGTAATCGGCAATCCTGCACCCTGATGACAAGGCACGCCCATGAAGCATGCAGAACCATGCATATTTTGGAGAAATGTGGATTTTTGCAACAAAAAGCAACAAATAAGTGGATTTTCCATCAGACTGACATATCATTTGAATACATAAGGAGATTATAAATGGATAAGCTGACTGCTCGTAATCTTATCAATTCATCAATGGGTAGGGACACATGCGATCTCGTCATCAGGAACGCACGCGTCGTCGATGTGTGCGGGTCTACCGTCTGGAAGGCCGATGTATATGTAAAGGACGGATACATCGTCGGCTTCGACGGAGAAAGAAAGGCAGAAAGGGAGGTTGATGCGGAGGGAAAGTATCTTGTTCCCGGATTCATCGATTCACACTGCCATATAGAGAGCTCCCATCTCTCTCCGAGCGAATTCTCGAATGCAATCCTTCCGTGCGGAACGACGACGGTAATAGCAGACCCGCATGAGATATGCAACGTCGGCGGGCTCGAGGCCTTCGAGTACATGCTCAAGAGTGCCAGGAATGCCGTACTCGACATCTATTACATGTTTCCTTCCTGTGTTCCGTGCACGTTCTTCGAGCACTCGGGTGCAGTCCTCAACGCTCCTGAAATCGAAAAGCTGATAGACAACGAGAAGATTCTGGGACTGGGTGAGATGATGAACTATGTCGGTGTTGTCAGTGCCGACGAGACGATACTGGACAAGCTTGATACATGCTATTCGCGCGGCAAGATCATCGACGGCCACATCCCGTCAGTAAGGGGACAGGGACTGGATGCATATCTTTCGGCAGGAATAAAAACAGACCACGAATGCGAAACTCCCGAAGAACTGGAAGAAAAGATAAGAAAGGGTATGTACATACTTCTCAGGGAAGGTACTGTCTGCCGCAATGTTCTGCAGCTCCTGCCCGGCGTCACCGACACCAACTACCGCCGCTGTCTCTTCTGCACGGACGACAGACAGCCTCAGTCGATTACACGTGACGGCCATATAAACTACGGCGTGAACCTTGCAATATCACACGGTCTTGATCCTCTGAAGGCAATTGCATGTGCAACAATCAACGCATGTGAGTGCTATCATCTTGATGACAGGGGTGCAATAGTGCCGGGACGGCGTGCCGACTTCTTCCTGACAGAAAGCCTCAGCGAAATAAAACCGTCACTTGTCTTCGTGAAGGGTGTTCCAGTTGCCGAGAACGGACGGACAATAAAGAAATCTCCCCATGTGGAGCCTTTCGGAGTCAAATCGTCAGTCATCGTCAAGGATCTCTCGAAAAGGACATTCTCCCTTCCGCTCAAAAGCGACAGGGTAAGAATCATCGATATCCTTCCCGGAGGCGTTGTCACGGCAAAGGGAGAAGCAACCGTAAAGAGGGATGAAAACGGAGAATGGGTGCATGATCCGTCCGCAGACATACTCAAGGTCACGGTAATAGAGCGTCACCATGGTACAGGCTATCATGCATCGGCCCTCATACGCGGCTACGGAATAAAGCACGGGGCAATAGCAGATACGATTGCCCATGACTCGCACAACATAATCTGCGTCGGAGACAATGATGACGATATGCTTCTTGCAGTGCAGAAGCTCATCAGAATGGGAGGAGGAATTACGGTATTCAAGGATGGAGTTGAGCTTGCATCCCATCCGCTTGAAATCGGAGGTCTCATGACGGACCTTCCGGTCGAGAAGGTAGTTGAATGCCTGGACGAACTCCATGACGCCGCAGCAAACAGAATGGAAGGCATGAACCCGGAAATCGATCCGTTCATGACGCTGTGCTTCATGGCACTTCCCGTAATTCCGGCCTATAAGATAACGGACTGCGGGCTCTTTGATGTGACACAGTTCAGGTTCGTCGACGTTTCAATCGAATGAATGCCGGGAGGGGATGAAAATCCCCTCTCTTTCTTTTCCGTTCAGGCGTATGCCGCTCTTCAGCTTTCCTCCTGCTGCGCTTCGGCTTCTTCATCAATACGCAGAAACTCCGGCTTCAGGGAAAGCATCTCGTCCCTGACGAACGAAGAGATCCAGAGTGCACCTTCCTTTCTCAGATGGGTGTCATCATTGCGTCCCTCGGGATAGTTCGGATAGAGTCCGGGCTGGAAGTTCATATAGTACTTCCGGCTCTCATCATCCCCCATGACTGCAAGGCTGAGCATTACCGGTATCGTAATGTCGAGAACCGGTACTCCGGCCTGGTGCCCCGCCGCCTTCATTGCCGCTATGTAATCCTTATGAGTATCGACAAGCCTGCCGTCCCTGAAAATACGCCTTGGAACGGAAGTGATGAATATGACCGACACTCCCTTTGCCGTCAGAGAAGACGCCATGTACTTGAGGTTGGCAATATAGGTGGTGAATGCATCCGTTCCCCTGTCGTCCGTCTTCTGGTCATTGTGACCGAATTCTATCAGTGCCCAGTCACCTTCTCCGGCATTCATCAGGGCTTCCTTGAATATGCCCTCCTTGAGGCAGCTCCTCGTGGAGCGGCCGTTCTTTGCATAGTTCAGGATGGTCCAGTCCGGTTTCACAAAACGGTAGAACTCCTCACCCCATCCCGTCTCGGGTCGGGCCTCCGGAGTCTTGATTGCGCAGGTTGAATCACCGAGCATGATAATTTTCTTCATAATTCCTCCATGATAAAAAATGAGGTAGCAACTGTACTACCCCATCTTCTCCGTCCTGCGGATTTCTTATCTCTGGACTCTTCCCGAGCCGTCGCCCTTGCAGAGAGCTTCGACTTCACTGAGGCGTGAAAGGTTGAAGTCACCGTTGATTGTATGCTTGAGGCAGGAAGCGGCAACTGCAAAATTGATTGCATACTGCTCGTCATCATAGTTGCTGAGTGCATAGATGATGCCTGCTGCAAAGCTGTCTCCGCCGCCGACTCTGTCGATGATATCGGTAATCTCGTAGTGGCGGGAAAGGTAGAAGCCTGTCTTTCCGGAGAGGGCTGCACTCCATCCGTTGTGGTCTGCACTCTTGCTTTCACGGAGCGTGATTGCAACATACTGTACATTCGGATACTGAGCCTTGACCTTTGCGGCAAGTTCCTTGTAGACATCGGTATCGAGCTTGCCTGCCGTGACATCGCTGTCAGCTTCGATTCCGAGACACTTCTGGACGTCCTCTTCGTTTGCGATGACGACATCGGCATACTTCACGAGTTCCCTCATCACTTCCGGAGCACTCTTGCCGTACTTCCAGAGCTTCTTTCTGAAGTTGAGGTCGATTGAAACCGTTGCGCCTGCCTTCTTTGCAGCCTTCATTGCCTCAAGAGCGCAGTCTGCAGCATTCTGGCTTACAGCCGGTGTGATTCCGGTCGTATGGAACCAGGAAGCTCCCTTCATGATGGCATCCCAGTCAAAGTCCGAGGGCTTTGAGTTTGCAATTGCAGAGTTTGCCCTGTCATAGACAACGAGGCTGGGTCTCTGTACGGCACCTGTCTCGAGATAGTAGATTCCGAGTCTTCCATCCTTTACCATGTTGACGGCAGATGTGTCGACACCGTATTTCATGACTTCCCTTCTGCATGCCTCACCGACAGCGTTGTCAGGAAGCGCAGTTACGAACTTTGCGTTTCCGCCGAGGATAGAAAGTGAAACTGCAACGTTGGCTTCACCGCCGCCAAATGTTGCTTCAAGAGCAGGACTCTGGAACAGTCTCTCGTGCTCGGGGCTTCTGAGACGAAGCATGATTTCGCCGAATGTTACATATTTCTTGTCTGACATTTTTACGTCTCCTTCCGTTTTTTCCTTATTTTCGGCAACGGGTTTCTAATAGTCAACAATATGTCTGAATCTTCCGTTAATAAGTCGGTTTTTATGTGTTATATTCATAGCTACTGGAGGCAGAAAAAATGAAGGAATCTGAACTTTTTGAATTTTTCCATACACTCGGAATCGTACCGGTTGTGAAGATTGATGATGCATCTAAGGCGGAAGCACTTGCAGGTGCGATGTGCCGCGGCGGAATCAACTGTGCAGAAGTCACATTCAGGACTGATGCAGCTGAAGAAGCCATCAGAAGAATGACGAAGGCTTATCCCGAGATGGTTGTCGGGGCAGGAACCGTACTCAATCCTGAAACGGCGGAAAGGGCTGTCAGGGCCGGAGCTTCGTTCATCGTATCACCCGGACTCGACGAAGACACAGTAAGATGGTGCCAGAAGAACAATGTGCCTGTCACGCCCGGCGTATGTACGGCAAGTGAAGTGCAGAAGGGAGTCAACCTCGGCCTCAAGGTCCTGAAGTTCTTCCCCGCAGAGTCTTCAGGCGGCGTCAAGATGCTCAAGGACCTCGGCGGTCCGTTCCCGTCAGTCAAGTTCATGACAACAGGCGGAATCAATCCGGAGAACCTCTCGGACTATGCAAAAGCCGGCAACGTACTTGCAGTCGGCGGCTCCTGGATGGTCAAGGCTGATCTCATCAACAACGACAAGTGGGATGAAATCGAGGCACTCTGCAGGGATGCAGTGATGAAGATGCAGGGCTTCGAGCTTGCACACTTCGGAATCAACGCAGAAGGAAAGGATGACGGAGAGGACATGACGAAGAAGTTCGGTGCTTTCGGCATGGCAGTCAGCGAGACAAGCAAGGGATATTTCATGGACAAGTCCATTGAAATCCTGAACGTCAGCGGTCCCGGAAAGAAAGGCCACATCGGATACAGGGTGAACAATATCGCACGCACGATGGCTTATGTGAAGAAGCTCGGATACACAATCAGCGAGTCCAGCTTCACATATGATGCAAAGGGCAAGGTCAAGTTCTTCTACATCAATGAGGAAATCGGAGGATTTGCCGTTCACTTCATCCAGAAGTAAGGAACAGAAAAACTTCTGTTGCAGAGGGTGTCCCGGACATCCTCTGTTTTTAATTCTCAGGAAAAGGAGTTATGCACGAAACAGATACGGATGAATGATGCGGAAAAATCGGTTTATGTAAGGGGCATAATCTCATGCAAGTCCGGCGTCTTAAGCCTCTCCTTTCCTCCATTTCTACCATCCCCGCCCTTTCCTGCATACTTCATATATAGGAGTGCTGATCTGACGACACACTTAAGGCGCTCTTGAGCGGTATTTTTCAGAGAATTATGTTATAGGAATAACATTTAATATTTAAAAATAACATATTGACCTTTTCTTAACGCTCATGTATATTCCTTACAACCTGCTTGAATACCCTTATTAACCGGAGGTAACGAAATGAAAAGAACTCTTATTTCTGCATTACTTGTGCTGACATGCTCGCTTCTTGCAGCGGGAGGAAGTCAGGAAACATCAGCAGCGCCATCTAATACGCTCCGCGTCGCAATGGAATGCGGCTATGCCCCCTACAACTGGACCCAGACAACTGACGCAAACGGCGCCGTCCAGATTTCAGGAAGCAAGGACTATGCATACGGCTATGATGTCATGATGGCAAAATACATTGCACAGTACCTCGGAAAAACGCTGGAAATCGTGAAGCTCGACTGGGATTCGCTTGTTCCTGCAGTTCAGTCCGGAACCGTCGACTGTGTCATTGCAGGCCAGTCAATCACTTCCGACAGACTTCAGATGGTCGATTTCACGAATCCCTATTACTATGCATCAATAATCTGTCTTGTGAAGAACACGAGTCCGTATGCTTCGGCAAAGGGAGTCAAGGACCTCAGGGGCGTTTCCTGTACAAGCCAGCAGAACACCGTATGGTACGATGTCTGCCTTCCCCAGATAGAGAACGCAAGAATCCTTCCGGCCCAGGAAAGCGCACCTGCAATGCTCATGGCCCTCTCCACAGGCAAAGTCGACTGTATCTGTACGGATATGCCGACCGGTCAGGCAGCACTCGTGGCTTACCCCGATTTCACCCTTCTTGATTTCTCCGAGACAGATGACAACTTCACTGTAAGCCAGGAAGAGATCAACATAGGAATATCTGTGGCAAAGAACAACACCCAGCTCACGGCTCAGATCAACGAAGCACTCTCGAAACTGACTGTGGACGACTATAACAGGATGATGGACGAGGCAATCTCCGTTCAGCCGCTGTCACTCTGAGGCATATATGACCATTTCACAGATGAACTTCTTCCAGAGGATGATTTATATCCTCCAGAGATATTCCGTTTCCCTTCTTACAGGAGCGCTTACGACTATGGTGATTGCCATAGTCTGTACGCTCCTGGGCTGCGTCATCGGCTTTGCGGTAGGACTTGTGCAGACAACCGAACCCAGAAAGAACTGGGGACGGCCGAGAAGGATCCTCCTTACCGTCCTGAAGTGGATTCTGACGGCTTATGTCGAAATCTTCCGGGGTACTCCCATGATGCTTCAGGCCGCATTCATCTACTACGGCTCGGCACAGCTCTTCGGCATCAATCTCGGAATGTGGAGCGCGGCAATAATCATCGTGTCCATCAACACGGGTGCCTACATGGCCGAAACTGTCAGGGGCGGCATACTCTCGGTTGACAGCGGACAGAGCGAAGGCGCAAGGGCCATCGGAATGAGTCACTTCCAGACGATGACGCTGGTCATCCTCCCCCAGGCATTGAGGAACATCATGCCGCAGATAGGCAACAACCTCATAATCAACATCAAGGATACCTGCGTACTTTCGATAATCGGAACCGTCGAGCTCTTCTTCACATTCAAGAGCATCTCCGGTGCCCTCTATACATATTTCGAGGCCGCAACCGTTACCATGATAATCTACTTCATCCTGACATTTTCCTGCTCGCGCCTGCTGAGATGGATTGAAGGCAGGATGGACGGACCGGCAAATTTTGACCTTGCAACCCGTGACACACTCGCCTTCACGAGCGGTCTGACGGTCTACAACAGGAAAACGGGAGGAACACACTGATGGAAACGCTCCTGCAAATAGAACATCTTGCAAAGTCCTTCGGCTCGAACGAAGTCCTGAAGGACATAGACTTCTCCGTCTCGAGAGGTGACGTCATAAGCATCATCGGCTCCTCCGGTTCGGGAAAGTCCACGCTCCTGAGATGCATCAACATGCTCGAGGATGCCTCAGCCGGAAAAATCATATACGCCGGAAAGGATGTGCTCAGCGGTGAAATCAACGAAGACGAATACAGGACGAAGGTCGGTATGGTCTTCCAGTCGTTCAATCTCTTCAATAACTTCAATGTCCTGGACAACTGTACCGTCGGACAGATAAAGGTCCTCGGAAAAAGCAAGGAAGAAGCTGTGAAAACCGCCCATGAATATCTTTCAAAAGTCGGCATGGACGAATACATCAACGCAAGGCCGCGCCAGCTCTCCGGCGGTCAGAAGCAGCGTGTGGCAATAGCCCGTGCACTCTCGATGTCACCGGACATACTTCTCTTTGACGAGCCTACCTCAGCGCTCGACCCGGAAATGGTGGGAGAAGTACTGGATGTAATGAAGAGACTTGCCGAAAGCGGAATGACAATGCTCGTCGTCACGCACGAGATGGCATTCGCACGGGATGTATCGAACAGGGTTCTCTTCATGGCTGACGGAAGAATCGAGGAAGACGGAAGTCCGAAACAGATCTTCTCATCACCGAAAAGCGAAAGGACAAAGGAATTCCTTTCAAGGTTTCTTTCAAGAAGATGACGCTTACGGGGCCACGCGCCCCGTATTCTTGTGAGAGTCACCCTGTACCGGAGGCGACTGACGAGACAGCGTATGAAATACCTGAACCTCTGCCGAAAAAGCATCATCCCCCATACCCCGTCATAACCAATCGGATCCGGATAGGCCCGTCAGCACAGAAAGAGCCTCCGCCTTACCATCGGACAACACGCGGAAAAAGAAGACCCTCCATCTCCGGGCGCATCTGCCGTCCGACAATTGAGAAATGAAGTCCGCCTGATTTTCCTTCCGGAAGAACTGACGCATTCCTTTCCATGCGGCCGGCATGCACACGAAAAGATGCCAGAGTGCAGTCATTGTGAAAAGCTTCATTCTTCCGCGTTGTTCCGGATTCGCCAAACTCTCTTCATTTTCCATTTACCCTGATAAGGAAATGTCCGTTCCTTAAAGTCTCCCGGTTTTCCGTAACGCAGAACAGCCGGATAACTCTTGCAAAAGTTCTTTTTAATGGTATTATGTTGTAAAAGCAACAGATGGGGGATCTGCATAATGAAGAAAACTCTTACGGTAATGATGGCACTGGTGACGGCAGTGATGATTTTCATATCCTGTGACAGCAACCTGAACGGAATCGAGAACGGATCTGAAGCTGAAGGACTTGGACCCGTATTATACAATGTTGCATTCGATCTTGACGGCGGAGACGGCTATATCCATGAACAGAACATCCCCGGAGGCGGAAAAATCACACCGGTCACGAATCCCAGGATGGAAGGCTATTATTTCTGCGGATGGAAAAAAGATAACGGGGAAGCTTTCAACATAACGACAGATAAAGTTGACGGAGATATGACTTTGACGGCTGTCTGGAAGGATTCTTTCAAGGTTGGTGATACAGGCCCCGGCGGTGGAGTCATATTCTATATCGCAGACAGCACGAAGGAATCGGAATACACGGACAGTTCGGGAAATGAACAGAAGCTTGAATGGAAATATCTTGAAGCTGCACCGAAAGATACGCCTGATGAAGTCGAATGGGGAAAGTTCGGAAGGTACGGTACGGAAACCGGCATCGGCACAGGATGGAGCAATACGGGGAAACTCAAGACAGCAGGAATAAAGGATTTCCCTGCAGCCGGGGCATGTGTCGAATACAGTAACAACGGCTTTTCCGACTGGTTCCTGCCAAGCAGGGATGAGCTCCTTACGCTTTATGAAGTGAGCAGGACAAATTCCGCCGTGAAGGCCGTAGCTCCTGACGGCAACAGCCACTGGGATCAGGTTATATACTGGACAAGCTCGGAAATGGATGGCGACAGAGACAATGCGTGGAAGCAGTACTTCGACTACGGCAACTCTTTCGACGGCAGCCGCTACAACTCTGACCGTGTGCGTCCCGTCAGAGCCTTTTAACGGTATTTCAGCAGTTTGACTTTCAGACCCTCCGCTTCGGTGGAGGGTTCTCATTACAGGACGGTCAGGACTCATCCGGTGTGATATCTCAGTGACGAAACCGCCGGGGACGCTCAGGAAAGAGACTTCACGAGAGCTCTGAAGACGGCCGGATGGCAGGCGTATTCTCACGAGACCGGAAATACAGGTGAAGGAGCCGGATAAAGATGAGCTCCCATAACAGGGCAGCATCTTCGTAGCCCTGACAGCCCTTCTGGAAGAAAGACATGTCCTACGGCTTCAGAAATGCTTTACCCGGGCTGTTCCGGCCTGATAATCCGGCATCCGGAAAGATATCAAGTCTCCGGTTTTACCGGTGGCGCCTTTCCCGGCTTTTCTGAAGCAGTAACTGTACACCGGATAGAAGGTAACGGATGTTTCCGGACCCCGGAACGGGAATGCAGCAGCGGAGAGAGGATTTTTCATGTGATCCGAACTCTCTGCTCCATTTCATTTTCAGACCTCAACGGAAAAGCCGAACGAAAACTGTACGTCCCTCTTCATATCGCTTCTCACGCCGGTACTCCTGCTGTGTGTCCATCGGCTGATGTACGCAAGATTTCCGGACAGAGACATATCCATCCATTTGACGAACCCGGGAACACAGTACTTTGCTTCAGCAGAAAGAGTGAGCTGATAAGTGATGACATCGCCATATGGCGTGCTTCCCGTGATATTGGCCTTTTCGTTGTTGTCGTTGTCCTTATTGTGTGAATGAAACATGTTTATCTCACCCTTCCGGATAAGTTCGGATGCGAATGTGGTATGGACGACCTCCGGTATGCTGTACTCGAGCTGCAGTTTCCCGACCGTTACGTCAGAGCCGTACGGGAAGCCGATATAATTGAGCTTTACTGTTCCGGATCCGAGGTATATGAAGGAATAGTCACGCTGCAGCATCAGGAAATCTATGCCGTCCCGCCTGTACATCATCGGTGTGGTGAATGCTCCCTCGCCGCTGGCAGTCATATAGCCTTTGCCGAGTACAAAACTGTACGAGGACCCCAGGAGCATGCCCATTGCATTTGCCTGGCTGGTGCCTTCTCCGGGAATCGTTGCGTTGTCGAGGCCGAACTGCCAGTAGATATCCCATCCCCTGAGGGGAGTGACATAAAGTTCAAGGGAGCCTATCGAATTGAAGAGGTCCCTGTTGTTCAGCTGATGATAGATGAATGCAGGGTTCAGGTTCTGCAGTTCAAGCACTCCGCTGCGGTACATGATGGACTCCGTAAGGACAAAGCTCATCCACGTGACAGGCCTGAACTCAAGGCGGTGATTCATGAATATCCTTATGTCATCCGGCCCCTTCCTGTCGACTTCCGACACATAGGGCTGCGTCTCCATGAAAAGATTGTTCCATTCGTACTTGAACGAATCCGTATACATGGTCAGACGTGCAAAATCATGATAGCTGACGTGCCTGTCGATGATGAACGACCCGATAATCGAACGTCCCCAGTTAAGTCTGTCCCTGCCGAATACCAGATTCCAGCTGTCGCCTCCGAACGAAACGAATGCCCGTGTCGGGAAATTTGCCGCAATATTCCAGAAATTCCAGAACGGAGTATTGTCATTGTACGCAGAGGAGAAGTTCCTGCTCGACTTCACGACATGCGGAGAATACCTGTACTCCTGGTTCCAGTCGGACGGAAGATCGGCTTCATCACTGATGCCGTTCTCCTCCATGTATCTCTTCTTCACATTCTCATACGAATCGACGATTGCCCCGATACCGTACGGAAAATCAGTCTCATGGCTGTAAAGCTCAGTGCCTTCTCTCGTGTAGCGGCTCTTGGTGAAGGCAAGCTCCGAATATGTGTAGAAGTAATCCTTTACACCGAGCTCTATCTTCAGGGCAAGAAGCTTCTGTCTTTTATCGAAGCTGTAGAACCAGTCAGTATCATTGACGTAGTCTTCCGTATTCGCATGCAGATAGATTTCAGGTGATGCAGCAAGGCCAAGATTGTAGCTGAAGCCTTCCCCCTGCGTCCGGCCCGGGACAAAGGAAGCAAGACGCTCCTCAAGGGAAGAAAGAAGCTCTTTCGCGAAGACGTTGCCGTCAGCCTTCTCCTCTGCCCTTGAGAGGATTATCTCAGCCTCGCTTTCTGACCATGGCTGCGACCAGGACGGGGACGCCAGGCCCAGGAGGGAATAGAGTCTGTAGACATCGGAGTAAAACTCACTCTCGGAGACCGGAATTATGAACGCCCGGGTTTTCGAGGCAGATAAGCCCGTCAGCGCAATTATGGACATTACAAGTAAAAGAAGGAGTCTTTTCTTCATGGAGCCGATGATAAATGAATAAGACAGATGTGAAAAGCAAGGACTTCTTTCCGAAGAACCGCTGATTCCTGAAAGTTTGTTTATTCATGTTATTGAGAATGAATCTGAAGATCCGGAACTGGGAGCTGAACTGTTTAATGTTTCATTCGATCTTGACGGAGGAAGCGGCTATGTTCACGAGCAGAACGTCGTACGGGGCGGAAAACCTGCAGCTGTCAGGCATCCCACAATGGAAGGCTATTATTTCTGCGGATGGGTTACGCCTTATGGCGAAACTTTCCTTATAGCGAGAGATACGGTTGATGATGACCTGGTTCTGAAGGCAGTCTGGAAGAAATCTCCTGAGGCTGGTGATAGAGGCCCCGGCGACGGAGTCATATTCTAGGTTTCCGATGAGATAAGGCAATCGGAATACACGGACACTACAGAAAATGAACAGACACTTGAATGGAAATATCTTGAAGCCGCACCGGAAGATACCGCCAAGGAGAAGGAATGGGAAAAACGGATGGCATAAAACACAAACCGATATCGGCACAGGATGGAGCAATACCGGAAAACTCAAGACAAGCGGAATAAAGGATTTCCCTGCAGCTGAGGCCTGTACCACATACAGCAACAACGGGCTGGATGACTGGTTCCTGCCGAGCAGGAAAGAACTCGGTGCATTTTATGAAGCGTGTAAGACAAACGCCAATGTAAAAACCATAGCTCCCGAATGCAAGAGCGGAAGCAGCTGCCTTTACCGGACGAGTTCGGAGGACACCACCGCTTCCGCATGGAAGCAGTACTTCAACGGCGACGGCTTCCATGACTTCATCCATCGCGCCGGAAGATACCGTGTGCGTCCCGTCAGAGCTTTCATGTAATCCGGCAATTAAGCTGTCGGGCCCTCTCTCCGGCAATCTGCACGACGGAAAGGCTTATCCGGAATGAAAGTCCTGCAGAAAGATGAAGCAAAGATATGAAAACATCAGTGTGAGCGGCGTCCAAAAGAGCGGTCGCTCCGTATTTTGAAGTCTATCGGGAAACCGCAGAAACGGAAAGTTCCACGGTGAATAGTTTGGGAGACTGTTTTTTACGCCCCGGTCATCATTCCTGACAATGTCTTCTCCAGGCACCGGACATAAAAAATGGACTCCGGAGAGTCCACTATAATCATCTGCCCTGAATCAGTACGCCTTGGAAGAGCGTGCCTTCTTGTTCTTGAGCATCTGCTTGCGTGCCATTGCCTTGTCCT
>CAVBWE010000068.1:0-2133 GCA_963598715.1 Sphaerochaetaceae bacterium
GATTTATGATATCCTGGACAAGCGAGTTGACGATTGCAGTGAAGGCACCGCCGACCACGATACCGACAGCCATGTCAACGACGTTGCCGCGCATGATGAATTTCCGGAATTCGGAAAAAAACTTTGATTCTTTCTTAGCCATGATTATTCTCCAGGGAAGATTCTAGAGAATTATCTCCCTTTTGTTAATTGTCGGTGAAAAAAAGAGGCACCATTTTTTGATGGTACCTCCTCCGTAAGGATATGACCTACACATTTTCTCCGCTTTTCTCGATACCCTTGAGTGCGATGCGGAAGACAAGAAGTGAATTGGGCTCTATGTTTGACGTACCGGTTTCACCGTAGCCGTAATCCGGATGGATATAGACCCACGCCTCCTGGCCGACCTTCATGTTCATGCATGCTTCCGTAAATCCGGGAATAAGGGATTTGAGGCTGAAGGAAACATCCTTTCCTCCGTCAATTTCCGTGCCGTCGAGCAGATACAGATTGTAGTCCACGATTACCGTATCGCCTTCCTCCGGAGAGGCTCCTTCCACTTCGTCCGTGCTTACGATTTCCATGAGGTCACCTGAAGGAAGTGAGATGACACCCTCATTGTTCCTGTTCTGTTCGAGGTATTCTTCTGCAGCCTTGAGGTTTTCCTCCGTAACTGCGGCAATATATTCCTCATATTCCTTCTGGAGAACCTGTGAGTACTCGTTGATTGCCGCATCAATCTCGGAGAGTGTCATAAGATGGCTTTCATTGAGATAGAGCGCCTCTGCCGCACCCTGGAGGAACGGGCCTTCAACAATCCTGAAACCGTTCATCCAGAAAACCTGAACGGTGTACATGAGGGCATAGGAATAGGAGAACTTCTCCACAAGAGTCCCGGGAGCCGGCAGGGAGGAAAGCTCTTCCGTCGTTATCATTTCGCCGACGGGAGTCACCTCGTCCTTTCCGTAATGGTTCTGAATGTAGTCATTGACGATGCCGTCCATTTCGGATGTCGGAATGAGGCTTGTGCGGTCGAAATAACTCAGGCCGTCGCTGAGGCCCTTAAGCCAGTATCTGCCATCTATCGAAACACCTTCATTGAGAAGCGACTCTGTAATCATGTAGCCGTAGGAATAGCTGAATCTTGAATCAAGACTGTCATTTTCGACTGTGCCGTAGGAAGGATATTCCGTTTCTCCGGCACTCTGGGCTTCAGCTTTCATCTCTGCGATGAGCTTCTCCTTTGCTCCCGTTGCCGCAACCGGCAGGATCAGGACAAGAAGGAGAGCAATTGAAACCAGAAAAAATTTCTTGCTGTGCATTTAAAATGCTCCTTTTCTTATTTTCTATAAATCTAATGAAGAGAATGTTCATGGTCAACTGAAAGGGAATGAAGGGGGGTGTAGATTCGGTGAAGTTCCTTTTTCACAACCCTTGACGCTTGATAAGCTTTCGTCTATTCTGAACCAGTTAATTTTTCAATCAAGGAGAAAGATATGTCCAAAGCACATAGAGGAAGCGGCATCAGAGATCAGTTCAACAACGGAAGGGGTGACTGCCCTGTCTGCAAGAGAACTGCTGTCAAGTGCCTTTATGAGAAGGAAATCGACGGAGCAAAGGTCAAGATCTGCAAAGAGTGTAATGCCAAGCTCTCGAAGTAAATATGGCCTTCTTCTTCAAAAGGAAAATGCCTGAGTCGGAAAAAGAGATGAGGATGCGCTTGAGTGCACCCTCTTTTCTTTTCAGGGAAGGTGAGGTGTTTTCCGTGTGGACACTTAACGAAGCAAAGGGGATTTCATCTTCACTGAGGGACAGAATCGTGATAGTGCACCCAGGTGTGAACATGTTATCCAATCCCCGTGCATGGATAAGGGTATTCTCCTGTTCATACTATCTTATCATATGTGCGCCTCCTTGCGGCAGTGTGAAGACGCTTGTCCGGGAAGCCGAAAGAGTCATATACGGAATATCTGCAAAAACACTTTCCGGCGTGGCAGCGGCAGGGACTGCAGAGGAAGCGGGGAAGATTCTTTCTGCGCTTATGAAGGAGACCGGAAAGACGGCAGTGACGGTGAATAATACCGAGGAGGATTTCTGATGCTGAGCATGACGGGATACGGTTCGGGCGAGTACCGCTCGAAGGACTACATAATC
>CAVBWE010000068.1:2143-6840 GCA_963598715.1 Sphaerochaetaceae bacterium
CAACGTCGAGATAAAGTCATACAATAACCGTTATCTTGATATTTCACACAATATAAATCCTGTTCTTTCATGCTATGAGGAAATGATTGATGCGGAAATAAGGAAAGTATGCGGACGCGGCCATATAGATGTTTCGGTATCTCTCAAAACCCTCTCGTCATCAGCGACACTGACGGTCGATGAAAACCTTCTCATGGAATACAGAAAGGCATCCGACAGGATATGTGAGCTTACAGGAGCTCTGCCGATGACGGTTTCAGATTATGTTTCAATCGACGGAATAATCGTCAGCAGAGGAGAAACCGATGTCTCGATATTCCGCAGCGCCCTGCTGTCGGCACTTTCCTGCGCACTTTCCGGACTCGGGGAAGCAAAGAAAAGGGAAGGGGAAGGAACAAGAAGGGACCTGCGGAGTCTCGGGGGAAAACTGAGGGAAGGTCTTTTCCTCATACTCTCGAAAAAGGACGAGATGGAAGCCTATTTCAGGAATATACTTCTTGAAAAGTATGAGGAGCTTCTTGGTGAGAAGGGTGAAGATGACCCGAGGTTTCTCTCTGAAGTTGCTTCTCTTCTTGTAAAATATTCGATCAACGAGGAATGCTCCCGGCTCCGTGTGCATATGGAGAGATATGATGAGCTTGTTGAGAGTGAGACGGCACAGGTCGGGAAGGAGCTTGATTTTCTGTGTCAGGAGATGAACAGGGAGATAAATACTGCTGCATCCAAGAGTCAGATGGTTGAGATCAATCTTGCCGTTGTCAGAATGAAGGATGCCCTTGAAGACATACGTGAACAGGTGAGGAACATAGAATGAGAATTGCCATTTCCAGTAAATCAGGCTGCGGGAACACGACGGTTTCGACACTCCTTGCAGAAAAGCTCGGTTATCCGATCATAAACTTCACTTTCCGTCAGATGGCAGAGGAAAGGGGAGTTGATTTCCGTACATTCTGCCTTATGGCTCAGGAAAACGACGATATAGACAGGGAACTTGACAGAAGACAGGTGGAGATGGCGATGAAGGAGAAAAACTGCATACTGGCCTCACGCCTTGCAATCTGGATGCTCTCTTCAGCCGACCTCAAGATATATCTTACAGCGACAAGCGAAACGAGGGCCGGAAGAATCCATAAGAGGGAAGGCGGGGACTACAGGACAAAACTGGAGGAAACGGTCAGCCGTGACAGACGTGATTCCGAGCGCTACAGGAGAATCTACGGCATAGACAATTCCCGCCCCGAGGATACTGCCGACCTTATAATAGAAACCGATTCACGTACTCCGGAGGAGATAGTCTCCATCATACTTGAGAAAGTAAAAGAGAAAAGCATCTGAAACAGAGGCGGTAATTCATGGACCAGGCAAGAAATGACTCTTTCGTAATAAGGCGTAATACCCGCCAGAAAACACTGGTGAAGGAATGTGTGAAGCAGCACTTCGACCATCCGACTGCCGACAGCATCTACCTCTCGGCAAGGGAAAAGGACGAGAAAATCAGCAAGGGAACGGTGTACCGCAATCTCAAGGAACTTTCTGAGCGGGGCGAAATTCTTCATATAAAGGTCCCGGGAGCCGACAGGTATGACAGCAGAACGGACCTGCACTATCATATCATGTGCGTTTTCTGTTCGTGTGTCGTCGATGTGCCGGTTGAATATGAAGGACGGCTTGATGAAGAAGCATCCCGTGCCACCGGTTTCGAATGCTTCCGTCACCGCACCCTCTTCGAAGGAATATGCCCCGGGTGCAGGAGCAAAGGGTTGAAGTAAAACCTCATTTCCTCTAATATTTTGAGGTATTTGTTTTGAAGGAGATACTGCTTTGAGCATTCCACTTAATAAACTGATAGACAAGGATACGAACGTTTACGAGATGACATGCGTTGCCATCAAGGAAGCCGGCATCTACGCAGCCACCGACAAGGGAAAGGAAATCGAGAAGAACGGGGACAAGATAGTCTCTGTGGTACTCGAGCGTGCTCTCAATGACGAAATAGCCTACGAAGGTGGAGAAAAGAAGAACTCGTAAGAAGGCTGTCGTTCTCTTCGGACCGACTGCCGTTGGCAAGACTGAGCTTACAAGAATCCTCTTTTCATCCGGCTATGAAATCATAAATGCAGATTCCGTACAGGTATACAGGGGACTCAGCATAGCCTCGGCAAAACCCGATGAAGAAATACGCCGGGAAATAAGACACCATCTTGTCGATATAAGAGACCCCTGGGAGGAATACAGCGCAGGGGATTTCTGCTCTGATGCTTCTTCCCTCATCAATGAAATAAATGAAAGAGGACGTATCCCCCTGATAACGGGAGGTACGGCATACTATTTCAGAATGCTCATGTACGAGAGGGAGAGTACCCCCCGATGTGACGACGGGGTAAGGAAGAAAGTCAGGAACCTTCTGGAGAAGGAAGGAGCTGATTATCTCTACAGTGAACTGGAACGTGTTGATGAAGTCTCGTATTCCAGAATCAGCAGAAACGACATCTACAGGATAACCAGGGCACTGGAAGTGTATTATCAGACCGGCCGTCCACTCTCCTCGTATACTCTTTCAGACAGACTCAGAAGCGATATCGACTTCATCGTGATAGGCCTTGAGAGGGAGAAGGAGGACCTTAAAAAGCGGATACATCAGCGCATTGAAATGATGTTTGAAAGCGGCGCCGAAGATGAAATACGCTCCCTCATTTCGTCCGGTGCAGAGAAAAACTGGCCTGCAATGAGCGCCATAGGCTACAGGGAATGGTTTGATGCTCTCGAAAGCGGTGAAATGTCCCTGAGGGGAATAAAGAAAGCCATAGAGAACAACTCCGTAAAGTATGCAAAGCGGCAGATGACCTTCTTCCGCTCCTTTTCCGGTTGCAGGTGGTTTCATCCATCCGATATTGAGGGAATCGGAGAGTATCTACGTTTCAGAATAGGGGATGTAGAGGACTTTTTTCAGTTCTCCCTGAGTGATTGAGGACGAAGTGCATTCCCACCAGCCCCTTCTGTTCCATTCGAATACAAACTCCTCGTCGGTGTCGTAGACGAAGATTCTTGCCGATGAGTCATTTTTCTCATATGCGTTCTCATCTTCTTCCGTAAAACCGTAAGGGGTATACCAGTCAAGGTGAGCAGTGTATGTGTCCTTTCCTGTTTCCTCGATGTCCCGGATGACGGCGCCGTATACTATCGAGTCGCGCCCTATTGAGATTCCCTTATCCTCAAGATAATCGTCAACATTCACTATCGGGCTTTTCCCTTCATATACGGACCTCGTTCTTTCCGTTACATAAAGTGAAGTGACCTCCATATACTGTGCGCATTCCTTTTTGAAGCCCTCGTTTATGTCCTGAGCGTTCAGTGTATTCTGACACTCTATGGTGTGTTCGATTATCCGGCGGGGAGAATAGTCCCTTGTAAGCGGCGGCCGGAATGTCTGATAGAGATAGTTTCCGACAAAATAGGAAACAAGGGAGAAGATGAGGATACAGACAGCAATCATAAGACCCTTCTTCCTGAGAAATCCGAGCCTCTCGCTTCTTTTCGTCTTTTTCCTTCTTGCTTTTATGAACTCCGGCTTCTCCTCAGCCTTCTTTATGTCATAAATCCTGTCGGCTTCGCTTCTTGACGCATAGTTCCATTCAAGGTTTTCGGTTTCACCAAGAAACCATTCCAGGGAATGCACCGGCCCCCTGTTTCCGGCTATTTTCCTCTGGTTCTTTTCCGGCATCATGAGTGCATTCATTATAAAACGTGTTGTCGTGCTGTCCTCAAACCCGAAAAGTGAAAGGGGATAGGGAGAAAAATGCGAACCTCTTACCTCGCTCATCTCATATGGAAATCTTCCTGCCGCGGCATAATACATGAGTTCTGCCATTTCCAGTATGAGGGAGTAGCCTTCCTCCCTGTCGGCGGCTATCAGGTTCCTCACATCCCTGTCCATCTGCTCCGGAAGGCGCGAGAGAGTAAGGATACTTCCCGCATCAGGAGGAAGAAGAAGTATGTTCCTCCCGCCCTCTATGTATATGCGGTAGAGAGGAAAAATGCCGGTCAGAAGATCAGGAAATTCCGAAGAAGCAGACTTCAGGGCAGATGCAGTCATCCGTATGAGGGAGAGGGCATTCTCTCTGCAGACGGTTGAAAGCGAAGTGATGTCGTCCAGAAGAAGCGGAGGAAGAAGCAGATACTGTCCGCCGTCATCCTTTGTTATTCCGTACCACGGCACCCTTTCCGTTCCGTTTTGTGTGATCAGCAGACACTCTTTTCTCTCGCCCTGCATTATATGCTGCGGTATTTCATATCTGTCGGAGCCGAAGCGAAGTGCCGTATATTCCTTCTCTCCTCTTTTTATTCTCTTGAATTCACTCATTGCCTATTTCCATAATACTGCGTGAGCAGTTGTCTCGTCTTTTCCACTGAGCGCGAAGTTCCATTTTCCCTTCACAATGGAGTTTACCGCATCCACAGCTCCCTTTGCACATATGTGCACACGGTTTCTGTTTGTCGAGTCGAGTATGTTTTCTTCGTTTTCGAGTGCATGCACGGCCCTTTTTCTCCATTCATCCGCCTCCCCGATTGTAGAACATATTCCGCTGAGATTTGTGGAGATGATGAATAGAGTATCTGAAGTTGCCTTTTTTCTGAGAAACGCTTCCAGGGCTTTTTTTTCGCCTGATGTCCTTATGTCCGTATATACAACTGCATAG
>CAVBWE010000069.1:0-7331 GCA_963598715.1 Sphaerochaetaceae bacterium
ATCGGCATAGGTTGTGACCTTGTTGATGATGGATGTTATATCGGATGTGTATTCCGAAGGAATGGTTACAGGAGGCATCTTGTACTTGCCGTAGTCTGTCTGAGCCCAGAGCTTGAGAGCTTCAACCTGCTCGGCAACGCTGTAGTACTGCTCGATGTATCTCGGATCCTGGACGAATGCACCGTTGACGGTACATCTCATGTACTTGGACATGACGTCATCCTTGTTCTCCATGACCATCTCCGTGTATTTCGGATAACCGTCAACCATTGTATATGTGACACCCTCGATACCGAAGTTTGCAAGCATGTGGCCTTCCTCACCGTAAGCATAGTCAAGAAGTCTTGCTGCAGCCTCTATGTTCTTGCAGCTTGTCGTGATTGCAGCGGCACTTGAGGAGCCTGTATCAAAGACGCTGTTCATCTTTGCAAACTTGCTGTTTCTGCCCTTTACGGGAGAAAGCGGCTTTGCGGAGCTGACCTCAACTTCGTCGCCCATTGTCGTCACTGCAGTAGCGATGAGGGAGCCGGGGTTGTAGGCAAGGGCAACCTTTCCCGAGAGGAACATGCTGTTCATGCCGTTCTTGTTGACGGACATATAGTCGTTGTCGAGAAGGCCTTCGGCATAGAGCTTGTGGAGATACTGGAGATAGTCGTATCTTGTTCCCTCAAGATAGCCGTGATGGACCTTTCCGTCTTCGACATACCATGTATCCCAGCTGTCGAATGCAGGAGAGAAGAATCTTGAGATGTGCTCTGCCCTGATTGACATCGGAATCTCGACGAGACCGGAATCCTTCACTGCCTTCAGAACCTGATAGAGTTCTTCTGCCGTTTCGGGAGCCGATTCGAAACCGAGCTTCTTCAGGATGTCCATTCTGTAGATCGGGCCTTCAGAGAAGAGAAGAGAATTGTTCTCATAGCTCTCGCCCCTTACAAACGGGAAGCAGTAGTATGTGCCGTCATCAGTTGAACATTCCTTTGCAATGTCAGGATGCTCGCTGAGGAACTTTGAGATGTTCGGGCAGTACTTCTCGAAGATGTCGTTGAGCGGAATGATGAATCCGTCATCGATGGCAGCCTGAGGTCCGCCGACATATTCAGCCCACTTGTACTCAACGATATCCGGCAGTTCGGAAGAAACCTGAAGAATCGAGAACTGTTCGCCGAGAATCTTGTTCTCACTCGATACGTTCGTGAACTCGATTTCAGTGTTCGTCCTCTTCATGACTTCCTGCCAGTAGGGAAGTTCAGAAAAGTCATTGACGTTCTTGATCTTCGCACTCATCGGAGCCCAGTATGTGAGCTTTGCCGGAGCGTCTGAGGATGCGGCAGCCTTTTCACCCGCGCCCTGTGCAGCGAGAGGAAGGACAACCATTAAAATTGCCAGACAAAACAGAAATGCTTTTTTCATTTTCCATTCTCCTTTTATTTCTTATATATTGATTCAAAATCAACTGACCAGCTGTCATAGGCCTCTTTCAGGGCCTTTCCGAGTCCGGGGAGAGTGTAGTATGTACTCCCCTTGTCGTCCGTTTTCGCCTCGGCGAAGGATGAAAGATCCGTTACTCCCGCCTTCTGGGCCATCAGAACGGCTGAAGTATGCTCCCTTGCACTCCTGAGCGTACACACAGGAGTTCTCTTCTCCCTTATGCATCTCACGCTTTCCCACAGCTTCTCCATCCTCTCACCTTTCTCAAGGGATGTGTAGTCAATGGTTCTGCCGTCCGACAGATGTCCGGCAAATCCCTTGTCGGTCTCTTCGACATATCCATTCTCGAAGACATATGTACTCAGCGGACCCAGCTTCGTCTCATCGACGGCATGGGAAGCATAATAATAGAGCTCGACACCGTCCCGGGTCGTGAATTTCAGTGACGCCGTGTCACAGTTGGTGATTGAAGGACGCACCCTCACGAGATTACCTTCCACCTTCATGCTCTCTGCACTCTCCTCCATTGTACGGCCGAGAAGGAAGACCATGTTCTGGTACTGGTGTGCGCATGCATTCGTAAAGGGTGAATCGTAGACAGGTTCTCCGTGACACATCTCTTCTCCGGCCCATGCCGAGCGCGAATAGTAGATATCGTTACGCCGCATGAGGCGTATGGTCCTGAATTTCACAGCCTTGCCGTAAACGCCGTCGAGTATGTCCCTTTTGAGAGCAAGAACATCGTGCGAGAAGCAGAGCTGATAGCCGACGGCAACGAAGAGTCCCGTTTCAGCACTCTTCTTCTCCATCTCCTCAATCTGTTCCATCCGGAAGCATACCGGTTTCTCCGTAAGTACATTGCTGCCGTTCTCAAGGGCAAGCATTATATACGGATAATGAGTATGAATCGGTGAGGAGATTACCGTAAGATCAGCCTTTTCCGTACTGAAGAAAGCCTCAGGAGACGGATATACGGGAATACCCTTCTGCAGTACCTCGCTGTAGAGCGGGCTCTTCTGAGCAAAGGGATCGGCAATCGCAACAAGAGCAGAATCAAGGACGTTACGCGAGAGATACTCCTTTACATAGTTCTCACCGTAGCCGCCCATTCCGCATAAAAGAACCCTTATGCTCATCCTAGTTCTCCTCGAAGCCTTTCTTCAGAATTGCAGGAGCATCGACATGAAGTGCCTTTACAGGGCATACCTGGAAGCAGTAGCCGCACCCTATGCATGCATCGGTTTTCTGTGCCTTGCGGCCATCAAGTCTTATGCCTCTGTACCAGCACACATCCTCGCATCTTCCGCATCCTATGCACTTGGTCTCGTCGACACGGGTCGTCCGGTATGCTTCTCCGAGTGCATCCTGCCTCTTCCTGGCCTTCTCGTCGCTCATGTTGAAGAGCTCGAGTGCAACTCCGCGGAGCTCCTTCATGCTTCTGTAGCCGTTACTGTCCATCCACACGGAACACTCTTTCATGAGGCGGGCACATTCCCTGATGCCGCCGGAGCAGGCAAGAGCTCCCAGCTGAACCATCTCGGCTCCTGCCATGATGTATCTGAGTGCCTGGTCGAAGGAAAAAACCCCGCCGCCGGCATACATGGGTACTGTAATTCCCCTCTTTCTTGCATCTGCTATCTCGAAGCATACAAGGGGGGTTGCCTGCGTTCCGCCGTATCCGGCACCGGGACGGGGCTGCGTCGCCTTGTAGTCAAGGTCAAAGTAGAAGGCCTTCCATCTTGCAGTCGGGCCCACCGCATCGGCACCTGCCGCAACTGCCCTTCTCATCGACGTGAGGCAGTCAACGTCCTCGATGGCAAGCTTCACCATTACGGGAGTACCAGGGACAGTCTCCTTTATCATCTTCGTGCATGTCTCCACAAGCTGATAGTAGTTGAACTGTCTGTCAGCTGCGGTTGCGACGCCGGGAGTATTGAAATGAAGCTCAACGGCATCCGCACCGGCATTCACGACTTCCCTGGCCTCGTTCTTCCATTTTTCAGCCCAGTCGGGGTATTTCTCGATATCATGATAATGCCCAACCGATGCCCAGAGCTTTGTTTCCGGGTACATCTCCCTTCTCGCCCTTCTGACTTCTTCGCAGTACTCATCCAGTGAGGAGATCTTATCCGGACACTGTTTTCCCACGGCATGCGAATGAAAGGCCGGAAGACCTTTTCTGACACTTTCGAAATCAGGATAGAAGAAGCTGCCTCCGCCCATGCCGTGACCGAAGTTACGCATCGTCACTGCTCCGGGATGACACTCAGAGCTCCTGATGACGTTATCGGCACCGCGTGTTGCCGGGCTTGACGCAATTACAAACGGATTAATCATGTCGAAGCAGTCGATTCTCATATCTGCCATATTCAATTCTCTCCTCTTACAAGTTCCCTGAGAACGGCTGCGTCCTTCAGAAACTGTTCTCTGCTGTCGTCCTTCACGAACTCCAGAAGCGCATAGTATTTCCTTTTGCTGTCAAGGAGCGAGAAATACTCTCTCCAGTGACCCTTACCCTCTTCAAGGGGTCTTCTTCCCGTCTCATCCCAGTAGTAGACATGAAGGTACGACAGAAAAGAAGAAACCATCGCGAGTCCCTTCTTCCTCTCCTCGAAGGAAAGTGCCTGTGTCGGCTGCCAGAGAGTCCTGAGCCAGGGACTCGAAATGCTTTCAAGTACATCCAGTCCCGACTCGTTTGTATCGGTGAGCGTGTTCTTGTGCCACTCAAGGTTCAGCGTTATTCCATAGCCTTGTGCCGTCACGGTGCTCCTTTCGAGTTCACCGATGAGCTCATCCCTCTCTTTTGCGTCAAGAAGAGAGGAAGCCTTTGAGCCCGCCCAGATACGCATCTCCCGTGCTCCTAGTGCCCCTGCCGTATCCAGGCTCTCCCTGATTTCCATGTTCTCGCCAAGGCGGTAATACGAACCGTAACCGGCAATTTCCAGTCCTCTGTCAGCTGTCTTTTCCGCTGTTTCCCGGGCAAGGGCAAGATCCCCTTTCCTTATGTGGTGGTTTTCACTCCACTCGACAGCTTCAAGGGAAGCCTCCACTGCAGAGTCAAGGACATAATCGATGCTTTCCGTCTTGAAGGTTGCACTTACGATACCGGGAACAAGCATTGTCTCAGCCCTTTACGGCGCCGACCATGACGCCCTTTACGAAGAATTTCTGCAGGAAAGGATATACGGCAAGAATCGGAGCCGTCGCAACCACTATTGTCGCATACTTTACCGAATCGGATGAAAGGGCAAGAGATTCAAGCGAGCCGCTGGACATTGCGGATGTTTCATCCTGAACAAGGATTGTCCTGAGTATGAGCTGCAGCGGATACATGCTCTTCTTTCTCAGGTAGATCATTGCAGGGAACCATGAGTTCCAGTGTGATACCGCATAGTAAAGCGTGATTACGGCTATTGATGCCTTCGTTACGGGAACCATGATTCTCGTAAGAATCGTCACATGCCCCGCACCGTCAATCATTGCAGACTCCGGAAGAGACTCCGGAACGGCTGCCATCGCCGTCCTGAGGACGATGAGGTTGAATGTATTGATGGCAGACGGAAGTATGAGGGCCCATCTTGACCCGACCAGATGAAGCTTGTCGACAATGATGTATGTCGGAATTGTTCCTCCCTGAAAATACATTGTAAAGACAATCATCAGGGTAAAGAACTTGATGAGTATGGGCCCCTTGCGGGAGAGAACATACGCCGCGATGATCGAGAGCGCAAGATTGATGCACGTTCCGACTATGACGACAAAGAGCGTATTCATATAACCCGTGAGGATGCTCTTGTCCTGGAAGACCATGCGGTAACTGTAAAGGGAGAACTTCTCCGGGTGCCAGTAGATTCCGGAATGCTTCATGACCTCGAAGGGGTCGGAGAATGAAGCAAAGACAATGCTCATCAGGGGTATGATTACCGCAAGGACAAGAAAGAACGTGACAAGAACCACAAAGCCATGAAAAACCTGTTCGCCTGCTGTGTATTTTACTTTCATTGATCAGCCCTCCTCACCACAGTCCCGAGCCCGTGAGCCTGTTGGATATCCTGTTGGTTCCCCATACGAGGATGAACGAGACCACGGAATTGAACATTCCGACTGCAGATGCATATGAGTAGTTCATGTTGAGAAGACCTTCCCTGTAGACGTATGTGTTGATGACATCAGCAACCTCGTACGTGAGGGAATTGTACATGAGGATAATCTTCTCGTAGCCGACATTGAACATCTTTCCTATCTGAAGGATAAGCATGATGATGATTGTCGGAAGAAGCGACGGAAGCGTTATCGACCACAGCTGTCTGAGCTTTCCCGCCCCGTCTATCTTGGCAGCCTCATAGAGCTGTGCATCAATTGACAGCAGCGCCGCAAGATAAATGATTGAGTTCCAGCCCACATTCTGCCATATGTTGGAGACGATATAAAGCGGAAGGAAGTACTTCGGTTCATTGAGCATCGTCACGGGTTCAAAGCCGAAATGGGATAAGAACGTGGTGACGGCTCCGGTACGCGACGTAAGGTCCATGAGGATGCTGGTCACGACTACAACCGACACAAAATGCGGAATGTAGGTTATTGTCTGTACGAACTTCGAATACTTGCGGCTTCTGAGCTCGCTGATGAAGATTGCAAGAAGGATCGGACACGGGAATGTGAATATCAGGTTCGTCACCGAAATCCTTATGGTATTGGTAAGCGTACGCCTGAAGTAGTAATCCTTGAAGAAATTGCGGAAATGCTTGAGCCCCACGAACTTCGAACCGAAGAAACCGAGTCTGGGCTTGTAATCCTCGAAAGCGATTATGAGGCCGAACATCGATCCGTACTGGAAAATGATGTAATAGAGAAGTACCGGAATGAAGAGAAGGTAAAGTGTCCTGTACTTTGACCAGTCCTTCTTCACCTTCAGTGCAAGTGGCACGCTATAGCTGTTATCTAGCTCTTTCCTTTTCATTGCTGACCGCCTTTGACCAGTGTAGTATGCCCTACTCCAAAATCAGAAAAAATTGACAAAATAAAAACTGAATATGTCAGAATTTTACACGGAAAAATGTAAATTCAACGATTTTGACAATCGTTTTTCCTTGTTTTAAAAGAAATAACGGTCTTGATGTTATAAAAAAGGCAATAAATTAAATTTTGACAGAAAAACTTTACAGGTGATTTTCCTTTCACCGAGGTGCAATAATCTGGACATGTTCACTAATCCAGTAATTCCCGGCTTTGCTCCGGACCCCTCCGTTACCTTTCATAACGGATTTTATTATCTTGTCAACTCGACTTTCGAGTATTTTCCGGGCATCACGGTATGGAAAAGCCCGGATCTGGTCTCGTGGAGCTATCTCGGCTCCGTCCTGAATAAAAGGGAACTGGTGAACCTGGACAAGGCATCTCCGAGTTCAGGTCTCTATGCTGCGACAATCAGGACAGACGCAAGGGGACGCTTTTATGTTGTCACCACAAACAAGTTCACGCTAGGGAACTTCGTCGTTCACACGGATGACATCGAGTCCGGTCTCTGGTCATCTCCTGCCTTCATCTGCAGGGACGGCATCGATCCTTCCCTCCTCTTCCTTCCGGACGGCAGATGCTTCTACTCATCAAACGGAAAGGCTGACGGGAAGAAGGGAATTGTCGGCGCATTCATCAATCCGGACAGCGGAGAGCTTCTGGAACCGCTGAGGCTTCTTACAGAAGGCTGTGGAGGTGCATCCGTAGAAGGCCCCCACATCTATATGAAGGACGGCTGGTACTATCTCATGGAAGCTGAGGGCGGTACCGAATACGGCCACCATGAGGTGATTCTCCGTTCGAGAAACATATACGGGCCCTATGAAGAGAATCCCCGCAACCCCATACTTTCCCATGTTTCAAGGAAACGCCATCCCATCCAG
>CAVBWE010000070.1:0-4507 GCA_963598715.1 Sphaerochaetaceae bacterium
GTCTGCAAGCATGACGATTGCACTCTCCCTGCTTGTCGGAGGCACTCCGTCATACATGAAGTCCTCCTTTGCGACATTCTGTTCCCCCATGCTTCTCACGGCTTCGTTGTAGAAATACCTGATGAGGTCGTTTCCATGGTGCTGGCTGATTATGTCCAGGACTTCCTGAGGCAGTCCTATTTCCTTTCCCTTCTCGGTACCGAGCCTCACATGAGACTTTATGATCGACTTGGAAAGCTGGGAAGAGATCTCGTCATGCGCGTTCTTGTCATTCTGGTTTTCAACAAAGTATTCCGGATGAACCATTTTTCCTATGTCGTGGTATCTTGCTCCGACAAGACACAGCTCCGCATTGCATCCGATGGCGGAGGCAGCTGCATACGCAAGATCGGCAACGTTCTTCACATGATTGTATGTTCCCTGTGCGACCTGACTCAGCTGATTGAGGATTGCATTATCCGTATAGGCCAGCTCGACAAGGCGCTGCTTGGTCGGAATGTTGAAGACCTTTTCAAGAATCGGAAGGATTATCGAATAGCGTATGAATGAAAAGATGACGTTCAGGATGATGCCGGCAGACGAGAAGAGCATGTTCAGTAACGACGAGGAATCGAGAAGAGAGAAGAAGAACGTCATGATAAAGAGAAGGATTGAACTCTTGAGGCATGTCGATATCATCTCATATCGTCCCTGGTTCTTCATTACCAGGCGTGAAACAACCGTTCCGCAAAGTACAATGTATGTCACTGAATAGAATGCGGAGTTCGGCCAGAGCGAATACATGCAGGCAAGCGTGAGGATGCTGCTTATCCCGTATTTCAGCGAGTTCGATATCGATACGCCTATCATCCCCACAAGAAGGAACGGAAGCAGGGAGACATAGGTCGAAAAGCCCACGTCAACTATCTTCCAGGCATAGAAGAAGCCGACAATGAGATACATGGCAAACATGCTCAGCATTATAAGCGTGTACTGCGCCTTCCTGTAGTCATACTGAATCTGTGAAACAGAATACAGATACCATATGATAAGGAGGACGAAAACAAGCAGGAATCTCGGAAGGGCCGAGAAGAAATCCATGTTGACGACTCTTTTGGAATTGAGGACATCAAGTGTATGCAGCTGCTCCGGCGTAACCAGCGTGTCGGTCTTGAGTATGTAGTCACCCTTTTCGACGTTTATGACTACAGGCTCCACACTGTTTTCCGCCCTTTTCCTGAGAGCCTCAGTATATACTTCATCGTAAAAGACATTCGCCTCGATTATCTCCTGGACGACATCGGCAATAACCTGCAGCGTCAGTGAGTCGGTGTCCGGATAATTCATTACGAGCCACTGGTAGATGACGGAGGCTGCGGAGTTGACGGTTACAACCGAATCAACCGGAAGTCTCTTCGCCTCCTGGGAATAAGGCAGTGCATCGGATGCATTGACAAAGAGCTCGCTCTGATTCTTGCTTATTATGTATGAGATGTCATCACTGGAGAAGATTCCCTCATTCACGAAGTGCGAAACGCTCTCGCTTATGATGGAAGCATCCGTACCGTATGAAGCACTCTCGTCAAGACGGGCAAGAATCACACTCACCTTTTCCAGTGACCCGTCCGTGATCGGAGTACCGTCAATAAGGTATTCGTAGACCATCTCCGCCTTGTCGACCATCTTGAGTGAAGCGGAGTACGAGTAGTTGAAATAGGGTATCACGACCTGAGCCGCCTCAAGCTGCCGTCTTGCAGTCTGCTCCTCGTCAATGAACGAAAAGGAAATCGGAGACAGGAGGTTCTCGTCGCTGAGTTCGTTTGCAACATATTCGCGGGACGGTCTGATTGCAAAGAGAATGTTTGAAGAAAGAAGAACAGGAATCAGGCCCCCCAGAAGAAGGTTGAGGAGCATGAGTATGATGAATGCAGTCAGCTGCCCCCTTGAAAAGTCCTTGAGGCTGAAGCGCTTGAACCTATCTTTCCCTTTCATTTTCTTCCTCTATCGAATATGCCTTCACGATATCCCTGACAAGCCTCGACCTGACGGTATCACGATGAGTGAATCTTACCACAGAGACCGATGATATTCCATCAAGAATCCTTATGGCATGGGTAAAACCGCTTTCATTCCTTCTCGGAAGGTCAATCTGGGTGGGATCCCCGTTGACGACGGCAGAACTCGATTCGCCGAGTCTCGTCAGAAACATTTTCATCTGTCCCCTTGTAGTATTCTGCGCTTCGTCGAGGATGACGACACAGTTATTGAGGCTGCGCCCCCTCATGTATGCAAGAGGCGCTATCTCTATTGTTCCGTTTTCCTCAAGACGCTTTATCTGCTGAGGATTCAGAAGAAGGTCCATTGCGTCATAAAGCGGTCTCAGATACGGATTGAGCTTCTGCGAGAGGTCTCCGGGCAGAAAGCCGAGGGACTCGCCGGCTTCGACTACGGGCCGCGTCAGTATTATGCGGTTTCTCCTGCCGGAGAATACCTCTTCAAGTGCATATGCAATGGAAAGGAAGGTCTTGCCGCTTCCCGCCGGCCCGGAGGCAAAGACAAGCTGATTGGAAAAGAGCGAATTGATGAGCTCCTTCTGCTTTCCCGTTTTCGGCCATACAGTCTTTCCGAGAACGGAAATGGAGTCTCTCTTCTCCTTTTCACTTACAGCACTGCCGCTCTGTTTCTCTTCTCCCTGCTCCTCCTTCACGGCCTGGAACTCCATGTATATCTCGCCTTCAGACAGGGCTCCCCTTTCTGCGCTTACACTTTCAAGCCTCTTCATCAGCGGGATGAAGAAGCCGCAGTTACGCCACAGTGTCATTGTGTTGCCCTTAAGCGTGATGTCACTTCCCAGTATCAGTTCAAGATAAGAGAGATTACGGTCATTCGGACCGAGTATAAGTTCTGCATTTTCTCCATCGAATATAAAAGTTTCCGCCATTATTTCTTCAACCATTCTCCGCTTGATGTATTCTTCACCCAGTTTTCCTCAGCCTTGAGGTCGGGCATGGTATTCCATGCAAGATATACCGAAAGGGAGGGCTGAAGTGAATAGACGGTCCTTCCTCCCGACGTGTTCTTCACAAATGAAGTCGTGTATTTGAAATTCAGGTTCCAGTCATCCATGTAGTGCACCGCCTCAAGGGATGCTGACTGCATGATGAATGAGGTTTTCCTTCGTCCGCTGCCGAAGAAGTCAATGCTTCTGAGAAGGTCATCCCAGAAAAGCGGAAGCGAGAATGAATCACCGCTGTAGTATGACGAGAGTCTGTTGTTCTGCGTGCGGAACGAGAATTTGAAATCAAGGAATTCCGCAATGGAGAACGTCAGCGACGGCGTGAAGGTAAGATAGGAGGATGATCTGTCGGTGCGGCTCAATAGCAGAGTCGAATTCAGGCTGAAGGCCATATAGAGCCTCCCCTTCCAGAGCTGGAAGGAAGAGCCTGTAAAGTTTGAAGTCAGCGTAACGCTGTCGAATGTTATGCTGTCTTGAGAGTTTCTGCTTCTGAAGATGAACTGAGCGGAAACGGCATCAAGACGGACAGTGCTCCTGACTTCGGAAAGAAAATGCTGCCTTTCACCGCTTGCCTTGAAAACTCCTTCAAGATAGTACCTGCTGTCCCTGCTCCTCAGCCGCATTGTGGTACTCATCTGAAGAGGAGAAAGGGATTCGAAGAGCACCTTCTGCTCACGGGTCTGGTACTCCATGGTTGAAGAAAGAATGAAAAATGATGAGGAGTAGGATGCAAGAAGCTTGAGATTGTCCTTTTCAAAGTATGAACCCGTATCCCTGAAAAGCCAGCTGAGAGTAAGGGTAAGGCCGTTTTGAGACCATTTGACCAGCGGTGTCAGCGATCCCTCCAGCGGAGGAAGGACATATTTGACTTCACCTGTAAAGGTACCAAGGGAAGTATTGACTGTTCTGTTATAGACAAGGGAGTGCGTCTTGACGAAGGTCGAATTGAAGTCAAAGGAACTTTTCGTGACATTCCTGACGCTGCTGTCCGACTCCGTCTCTTCAAATTCATAGGGCTTCAGGCTGAGAGTATAGGTAAGACCCAGGGATGTCAGCGCAATTTTTGTCGTATTGAGGGGAGAAGAAGTCAGCTTTCTTGACCAGGTATTCTTTTCCCTGTCACTTGTCTCGCTGTAGGAAAGAGTCGAAGTATATTCATTGGAGAGTGTGATGATCTTCGATATTCCTGCGTCAAGGGAAAGCCTTAAATACGTCGTACTTGCCTTTTTCTCATCCTTCGGCATCAAAGTTACGCTGTTGTCCGTAACCTTGTCGCTATAGTCTTCGGTGATGTTGTATTTGAGGGAGAGAGTTGCGTTTCTCTCCTCCTGTGTCTTCGTCTCAGTCTCCTTTGCTGTTTCATATGGAGGAGAGAGAAGAATGTCGCTTATTGCGTCTTCCGTCTCTTCCTTTTTTGCGGCAGTTTCATTTTTTTCCTCATTTTTCATTCTGTCTTTGCAGAGTCCGGATGAATCAAGGGAAAGCAGAGTACCGCTTACTGCTACCGATACA
>CAVBWE010000070.1:4517-19254 GCA_963598715.1 Sphaerochaetaceae bacterium
GATACAAGAGGAAGAGAATAGGAAGAGGGAGAGGAAAAGGACGAAGGCATATTCCTGCGGACTTCGCTGACGTTGTACGTTCCCTCCATCGAGATGTTCTTTACGGAGAATGATGAGACGAAGGGAACGGAAACGGAAGACGGAAGCGTGTAGGAAAGAGCAAGGGACCTCGAATACGAGGAGATGCCGGAGGATGAATAGGTCGAGGGAAACGTACTCTCTTCGCCCAGAAGCGGTCCGTAGGAAAAGCCCGTCAGCCTGTTGCCGTATGTGTAAAGTACAGTCCTGTCAGAATAGAACGGGTACTTCAGCGAAAGGGAAAATCCTCCGCCGGAGTATGAAAGCGTCGTGTCCCCGTAGTACCGCAGAGAGCCTCCATCAGTGTAATAAGGCGAGGCAATACCCATCTTCGAGGAAAGCTTCAGGCTCTTTTCAAGCAGCGTGATATTCGTATCCAATGCGGCATGGACACCCCCGAGAGGAAGTTCCCCGCCCCCGCTGTAGCTGTCTGCCATGAGCACAAGATAGCTTCCGCTCTTTTCCGCCCACTCCTCAAATCTGCTCTTTTCTTCCGATGTGCCATAGTAATAGCCCTTTCTCCTGAGGGAAAGAGAGTCATCGGTAGACTTTAAAAGAGACGAGAAGGATGAAGATTCGTCGATATCATTCAGCATCGGATAGGAACCGAAGATCTCGAATGTGGTATTGAGGAATGCACCCCTGACGGACGAAAAGCCGAAGGAAGGATTGCCGAGGATCCTGCTTCCGGGAAAGAAGAAGAACGGAAGGTAGAATATCGGTACCCTCCCGATATTGAAAGTTGCCGAAGTTAGGAACATGTCGGCACCGGGAAGAATCATGATGGAGCGCGCCGAAATGGAGGAATAGGCATTCTCGGGATTCGACGTAATCCTTCCGTCCTCGAATATTACAGAGCCTTCGCTGAGATATGAAAGCCTCTCGCCGCTGGTGGAGAACGTGACCTTCTCCTTCTCGCTGTTTTCACGTACGGTACTTGTGGAACCGAGGGTGAGGAATATGTCTCTCGTCTCCCACTTTACCGTAAGAATATCTGCAGAAATATCCTTTATTGCCGCATTCTCGGCAGTATCATGATAGACTGCATTGCCAAGTGCGGTAAGGCTGTGAGAGAGGGTGTCGACAATTACGGAGGATGCACTCAGGGTCTTTTTTGCTTCTCCTTCCGAGATGAAGTCAATAAGGACGTTTCCTCTTATGGTGAATGAATTTTCATCGCTTTTCACACTTGAGGCGCTGACTATTTCTATGGTATAGCTCCCGTCATCTTCCTCCTCTTCATCCTTTCTGCCTTCATCAACAGTCTTTTCTTCGTAGCCGTAGTACTCATAGAGGCGTTCTCTTATCTCGTCAGACGTTCCCCCGCTGTCAAGGCCGCGCCGCACTGCCATTTCCCTGAGCAGTTCATCCGGGGCACAGTAAATCGTCTCCACGCTCAACGCGGAGACCGCAGTGCATAGAAAAAAGAAAATGAAAAGAGTCGCTAATGCCTGTTTTTTCACCGTTTTATCAGATACTTCTTCAGATAATAACCTGTATAGCTCTTATCTGAAAGACAAACTTCTTCAGGAGTTCCCTGACTGATTATTTTCCCGCCTTCGTCTCCCCCCTCCGGGCCGAGGTCGATTATCCAGTCAGCTTCCTTTATAACATCGAGGTTGTGTTCGATGACGACAACAGTATTTCCCTCATCAACCAGTCTGTTCAGGACTTCCAGGAGCTTCTTGACATCCGCAAAGTGAAGACCGGTTGTCGGTTCATCAAGGATATATAAAGTCCGTCCCGTCTGTACATGACTGAGTTCAAGTGCAAGCTTCACCCTCTGTGCTTCTCCACCGCTGAGCGTGAGGGCACTCTGGCCCAGTGTTATGTAGTCGAGTCCGACATCCATAAGGGTCTGGAGCTTGCGTCTTATCTTTGTATGGGCCGAAAAGAAGTCATATGCTTCCCTGACCGTCATATCCAGCACTTCGCTGATGTTCTTTCCCTTGTAGGTGACACTCAGCGTTTCCCTGTTATAACGTTTTCCGTTACAGACATCACACTTGACAAAGACATCTGAAAGGAAATGCATCTCGATCTTGATGGTACCGTCTCCCGAACAGTTCTCACATCTTCCTCCCGGAACGTTGAATGAAAATCTTCCGGCACTGTAGCCGCGGGCCTTCGCCTCGTTCATCTGGGCAAAGAGCTCACGTATCGGGGTGAAGAGATCGATATAGGTTGCAGGATTGGAGCGCGGAGTACGTCCGATCGGGCTCTGGTCAATGTCGACCAGCTTGTCGATGTTCTCCAGTCCCCTTATTTCCGTGTACCCGTCCTTCTTTTCCTTTTTCCGGGTAAGGTAACGCTTTACCGCAGGCTTCAGTATTCCGTTGAGGAATGTTGATTTTCCCGAGCCGGATACTCCCGTTATCGCGACGAACTTTCCAAGCGGTATCTCAACGGAAATGTTCTTCAGGTTGTTTTTTGAACAGCCCATGACGAAAATACTCCGTCCGTTTCCATTCCTTCTCTTTTCAGGCACTTCAATGCGGAGAGCTCCTGAAAGGAACTGACCGGTAACGGATGCGGGATTCCTTTCGATATCCTCAGGCCTTCCCTCGGCAATCACCCTTCCTCCGTTGACTCCTGCTCCCGGTCCGATGTCAACCACATAATCCGCTTCCCTTATCGTGTCCTCGTCATGTTCGACGACAAGAACGGTGTTCCCCAGATCCCTGAGTCTCTTGAGCGTATCGATGAGTTTCCTGTTGTCCCTCTGGTGCAGTCCTATCGACGGCTCGTCAAGTACATACAGCACTCCGCTGAGTGCCGAGCCGATCTGGGTTGCAAGCCTGATTCTCTGGCTTTCGCCTCCGCTGAGGGTTTCGGCGTACCTGAACAGCGTGAGATAGCCCAGTCCTACGCTTTCAAGAAAGCCCAGGCGTGACCTTATCTCCTTGAGAATCTGGGAAGAAATCATCTTCTCGTTTTCCGTCAGGACAAGAGAATCGAAGAATTTCAGGGAATCCCTTACGCTGAGGTGTGTCGCCTCGATTATGTTGAGGCCGTTCACCTTCACGCTCAGCGCTTCCTTTTTCAGCCTCTCACCATGACAAGATGAACATGTTATCTCGCTCATGTACTGGTCATAGAATGTCATCATCCCCATCGACTGGGTCATTCTCCGGCGCCGTGTCAGTTCGGGAATTATTCCCTCATAGCTCTTATGCTGCACATATGTCTTTCCGTCCCCGCTCTGGGAGGAATAGCTGTAGTCCAGTCTGTCTCCTCCCCCATAGAGCATGATATTCATGAACCAGTCGGGAAGAGCAGAGAAAGGAAGCGAGAAATCAAAGCCGTAATGGTTGAAGAGGGCCTCAAGGCCGCTTCTGTATGTCTTTGCATTGGGGCTGTGGGTAAGGATTGCTCCCTGACTGTAACTGAGTGTCCTGTCGGGAATTATCTTGTCCGGATCGAATTCCTCGTTATAACCCAGTCCGTTGCATTCGGGGCATGCACCGAGAGGAGAATTGAATGAAAACAGCTTCGGCTCCGGATCAGGAATTGCAATACCGCAGTCAGGGCAGCTGTTCTTCTGGTTATAGAGTTCCCTTTTTCCCTCGTCCATGAAAAACACTTCAACAAGTCCCGAGGAAAGCTCGCATGCCTTCTCTACGGCTTCACTTATCCTCGTTCTTGACTGGGTTCTGTTTTTCACACGGTCTATGACGATGGAGATGTTATGCTTGACATTCTTTTCCAGTGCGGGAAGTTCTTCGTCAAGGGCATACATCGTTCCGTCTATCTCAATCTTCTGATAGCCGGTTTTCCTTGCATCGAGCATCGTCTGACGGAATTCCCCCTTGCGGCCCCGTGCAACGGGAGAGAGAATCATGAGTTTTCCGTCCTCCGGATGTGAGAAGATGAAGTCAATTATCTGGTCAACGCTTACTTCCTCAATCCTGCGTCCGCACCTGGGACAGTACACTTTTCCGATTCTGGCCCATAAAAGCCTGTAGTAGTCGTATATCTCGGTTACGGTACCGACCGTGGAACGCGGGTTGCGGTTCGTGGATTTCTGCTCTATTGCTATTGCAGGACTCAGACCGTCTATCGAATCCACATCCGGTTTCTCGAGACGGCCGAGGAACATGCGTGCATAGGAGGAAAGCGACTCCATGTACCTTCTCTGCCCCTCCGCAAAGATAGTGTCGAATGCCAGGGAACTCTTTCCGGAGCCGGAGAGTCCGGATATGACGACAATGCTGTTTTTGGGAAGCGAGATGCTGATATTCCTGAGATTGTGCTCCCTTGCACCCTTTACTATGATTTCATCTGTCATTCTCAATTGCCTCGAAAAGGGCTTTTTCCGCATCTGAGGGATTGTCCGAGGTACGGTAGACTTCACCTTTCCTGTAAACGAAGATTTTGCGGCCGTTTCCGCTTACTGCATAGTCTGCGCCGTGAGCCTCTCCGGGACCGTTGACGGAGCACCCCATCACGGCAACAGTAATTTTCCTGTCAAGTGACAGAAGCCTCGGCTGTACCCTTTCAAGGAAGGAAACCGAATCGAATGTATGACGGCCGCACCTGGGACAGGCGACAATCCTCACTCCCGAATTTCTGAGGCCCAGGGTACGAAGTATCTCGCAGGCACAGAGAATCTCGTCTTCAAGACTTCCGTTGACGGAAACGCGCATTGTGTCGCCGATACCCCTCTGAAGAAGGTTACCCAGTGCCCAGGTCGAGCGCACCGCTGCCGTCACGGCATTTCCCGCCTCCGTTACTCCGATATGCACCGGATAGTCCGATTTCTCCGAAAAAAGGGTGTAGGCACGCATTGTCTTTTCCGTATCGCTCGACTTGAGCGACACAACCGTATTCGTGAACCCCCACGCCTCGAAGTCGGAGATGTACTCAAGTGCCGTATCGACCATCAGGGACGCTTCATCGGCATTCTTGTCGTGTTTCGGAAGCGAGCCGGTATTTAAGCCGATCCTTATGGCCCTGTTCATATCGAGTGCCCGTCTTACGATTTCCCGCGTCTTCCATTTTTCCCCGATATTGCCCGGATTGATCCTTATCTTGTCGGCTCCGCATTCAAGGGCCTCGAGAGCAAGTCTGTAATCGAAATGTATGTCGGCAACCACGGGAATCGGCGAGTGTGCCGTTATGTATGAGAAGCACTCCCTGTCAAGGGACGAGACGTAACTGAAGCGTATGATATCGCATCCGAGGAGCGAAAGGGCATTGATTCTTCTGACTATGTCCTCACCATTGACGCCGTTTATCCTGTCATCATACATCGTCTGAACCCGTACAGGGGCACTGCCGCCGATCTCGACACCACGCACAAAGGCACTCTTTCCGGAATACATTATTCTGTTCTCCACACCCTGATGGAGGAATTTCCCTCAGGTTTTGCAATCATGGGTTCCCCGGGAAGGAAGAGGACAAACTCATCCTTTTGTGCCTTCATCACACCCAGCACCTCACGGTTATTGCTGTTTTCCCTCCATCCTGTTGCGAAATCGGAGGTGCCCTCATCAACAAGAAAGATTGTCGTTCTCATACGGTCGACGATAAATGAAGAGTACTCTCCGCTCTTTTCCGCTCTGTCCGGAGAGAAAGATGAGAGCTTGAAATCAAGAGAAGTATATTTTCCCAAGTTGGCGATTCTATCCTTCAGCATTTCCCGAGTCTAACAGAAAGAGGCCTTTTTTCCAATTGTCACCGGTGTGACATTTCCTTTTTTCTCAACACAGGGGACTGAGGCAGCACAGACAATACCGTAAGCCCTGATAATTATCCTGCTTCTCTCCTGCCCTTTCCCATACGCCCGGATAACAATTTAAAAAGCACTCCCTTTTACGGAAGTGCCTTCAAAAGAGCCGTGTCTGTCAGTTATTCAGTATAAGAAGACTGAAGACGAGCGTGAAAAGGGCAACCGTCTCGATGATACCGATGACGATGAAGTACTTGGCAGTACCCTTTCCAGTCTCGGCAAGTGCATCAGCCGATGCAGCTGCAACCTTACCCTGGAAATATGCGGAAATGCCGATGACAGCGCCCGCAAAGACTCCGATTGCAAGACAGAGCAGTCCGTATGAAAGAGTGGGAACGACAAGCTTTGCAGAAATGAAGTTGCTCAGAAGGAAACCGTAGATGGTCTGTGTCAGCGGAGCACCTGCAAAACCTACCATGATGAATGGATCCTGCTTACCGTTGATATAACACTTCTTCCAGCCACCAACAGCTGCCAGGGAAGCCTTTCCTGCGCCGAAACCAGAGCCAACTGCAGAAAAGCAGAGGGCACACGCCATGCCGATGTAAATTAAGAAACTGTAATCCATTTTTAACTCCTTTGAGTTTCTTCCGTTTTCACTGCGCCCTTAAGTGAAAAGGGCTCGTATTTGTATCCTGACCATTCGACACCTACCTGTCCGGAGAATTCCATGATATTAAGTCTTACACCATGAACGATGATGGACAAAAATCCCATTACAAGATTAACCGCATGTCCGAGAATCAGAATCAGTATTCCGAAGGGAATGGTGATTCCGCTCATGAGGCCTGAAGCCATGTCATTGAACGACTGGGCGATTGCAAGGGATGCAAGCCCTACCGCAAATAACCTTATATAGCTCATCACGTTTGAAAAACATGATACGGTATCGAGAAAATTCGTGAAGAACGAGCCAAGAGACTCGAGCATGCCCTTCACCAGAGGCTTTCCGGGTTCACAGGAGGCGAAGAGACACACAAGCACGAACCCGAATGCAACTCCTGCCGCAATCTTCGGCACCGGAACATCCGCACCGACGACAAGATTGAGCGACAGCAGATACAGCAGAACCGTATTGAGAAGCCAGCCTGCATCCGAGAGAAGCGAAATGTCCTTCTGCTTAATCTTGTCGAATATGCACAGCGCCCTCGCAAGTGAAAGATGAACGGCTCCGATCGAGAAGCAGAGGCTCATCATGTTGTCCTGCACGAGATTCGAGTCCATGTTGAAGAGTTCCGGAAAATTCGTAAGTGACGGAATGACGAAAAACTTCAACAGCGGGAACGCCGTGAGAATTTTCTCCGAGCCGAACCATGTTCCCGTAAGGGCACCCCATACAACCGTTGCTCCGCTCATGATATAGATGAGCGCATTCATGTCGGAACACTTCTTCGCCTTCACATTGAGAAGGACTGCAAAAAGAAGAAGTATCATGCCATAGCCTGCATCACCAAGAATCATGGCAAAGAAGAGGGACATGAAAACAAGAAAATATGGTGATATATCCTTTTCCCTGTATCCGGGAACAAGTCCCAGTGCATCATAAAGCGGCTGCACGAAACGTATGAATCCCCTATGTCTGAGAAGAGTCGGAGGATTGTCCTCCTCTTTCGGATCATCAATCATGTAGCCCAGCTTCTCCTCTTCGCAGAAGGATTTGAAAACCTGTGTTTTCTCCTCCGGAATATAGCCGGAAATCCAGATGACGCAGTCACACTCTTCAACGCTTGATTCGACCCTTGAGAGGAGTATCTCCTCATCATTGTGTCTTATTATGGCCTTGAGTGCGGCTATATGGTGCCGGCTTGAGCAGTAGAGAGCGCGTATCTCGGCGATTCTCTTTTCGTTGAGAAGAAGCTCATTCTCATACTGCGAGAGCGACTTCTCGGGAAGCACTACCGGAGAAACGGCGACATATGACGGAAGGCCTGAATTGAGAAATGCAACAAGTTCGCTCTTTCCGGATCTGCCGATATGAATGAATGATATTTCACTGTCAGAGACCAGCTTCTCATAATCCTTTGCCGTAACGAAGTAGAACGTAAGCTTATATCCCAGGCGGGAAAGCTCCTCAATATCCTCAGGATTGAAATCTCCCAGGTTCCTTATGCGGTCGATTTCAGAAGAAATGATACGGTTTCTTTCCCCAAGAACCCTCTCTTCTTCAATGCAGGCGGAAAGAGACTCAACAAGACGGAGAAGCTGACTTTCTTCCATTTCAGTCTCCTCTCCCTTCTTCTGCTCTGCTCCGTACATTTCAAGAACGGAAATCACCCTGCTGATTTTCTGCGAAACCGCCTCGATTTTCTCAGCGTTCTGAGTTTTCGAAACAATGTTGTCTATATGGACGATACCGCACTTTCTCAATGAGAGGATGACACTTTCCCGCTTATTCTGCGGAGCCAGGAGAGTGACTTTCTTCATAGGTGTAATCATGCTTCAGGCCCTCTCCATCTTTTTCTTTGCTATCTTTCCCCTCACGACAGCACTTGTCTGCTGATCCTGAAGGTATATGCCGATCACTCTTATATTGTCCTTCGTCTGGGGAATCCTGACCTTCTCGAAGAGATTGACACGCTGTGTCGTCGTTCTGAGCTCTTCGGAGAGAAGGCGGATGCGTTCCTCCAGGCATGCAATTATCGCATCAAACCTGCATGTATCGCGGAGTGTACTGACTGCCTTGTCGACCCATAGCGGATATTCCCTGAGATCATATTCGATTTCCTCGAACTCAAGAGATGAAAAGACAGGCACCGTCACACCTGCGACATTGCCGCTGGTGATGTTTATGTCCTTTATGGAAATAAGATTCCGAATCGAACGTGACTCAGCAAATGCAGTATTGCCGCCGTAAACGGCTATCCATGATGATATTGCATCGACACTCTCCTTCTGCTCGGCCCTGATCTTCTCTATCTCCTTCTCCGACTGTCTTATGACAATCTGAAGCTGCTGTTTCTTCAGCTGGAGTGTCGGAAGATACCTCCGGAACTGCTTGAGCGCGTCCTTCTGCTTCTTCTGCTCGTTCTTTGTCAGTTTTATCTTAGCCATTTCAAAACCTTACTTCTCCGGCCAGTATTTTCCGATAAGATCACTCTTGAGCGGAGTTTCCTCCTTCTCGAAGCACTCACCGAGAATCCTCCAGCCTGTATCGAGGGCTTCTTCAAGCGGAATGTTGACGGAAAGATCCATCAGCTTCTCCTCAAAGAGCGCACCGTACTTCAGAAGCTTCTCATCCCAGTCGGACATCATGAATCCCATGCTCTTCTTCTCAAGGGAATCCTTGTATGAAGAATAGAGCTTGATCATCGCATCCATAAGGGCACGGTGGTCATCGCGGGTATCCTTGTTGACGTTCTGCTTGAGACGTGAAAGCGATCCGAAGGGTTCGATCCTTCCTCCCTTGAGGTAGTACTGACCCTCAGTGATGTAGCCGGTGTTGTCAGGAATGGGATGCGTGACGTCATCACCGGGCATCGTGGTGACACCGAGAATCGTAACGGATCCCGCACCTTCGAAGTCAACTGCCTTTTCATAGCGCGATGCAAGCTGGGAATAAAGGTCTCCCGGGTAACCTCTGTTTGAAGGAACCTGGTCCATAGTGATTGCCATTTCCTTGAGGGCATCGGCAAAGTTCGTCATGTCGGTCAGAAGCACGAGCACCTTCTTCCCCTGAAGTGCAAACTGCTCTGCTACCGCAAGGGAAAGATCGGGGACAAGTGTACACTCTACAGTCGGGTCAGATGCAGTATGTATGAACATGACTGTCCTTGAAAGTGCACCCGATGATTCAAGCGTATCCTTGAAGAAGAGGTAGTCGTCGTATTTGAGTCCCATACCGCCGAGAACGATGATATCGACTTCTGCCTGCATTGCGATACGGGCAAGAAGCTCGTTATACGGCTCTCCGGAAATACTGAAGATAGGGAGTTTCTGCGATTCGACGAGCGTATTGAAGACGTCAATCATCGGAATACCCGTACGGATCATGTTCTTCGGAATGATTCTTCTTGCGGGGTTGACTGAAGGCCCGCCGATTCTGACCATGTTGTCCTCAAGCACAGGTCCGTTGTCCCTCGGATTTCCCGCACCGTCGAAGACCCTTCCCAGAAGGTCGTCGGAAAAGGAGACACGCATGGGAACGCCGAGGAATCTAACCCTTGCATCCGTGGAAATTCCGGAAGCACCGCTGAAAACCTGGAGTGATACGATATCACCATCGAGCTTTATTACGTTTGCATAGCTTCTGATGCCGCCGCTTGTGACTTCTGCAAGGTCGCCGTTACGGACCCCTTCAGCCCTGAGTGTTATGACATTGCCGATTATCGATTCTATTTTTGTGTATATCCTCTGCATTTCTTACCTCAGCTTATCAGAAATAAAGGATCTGATTTCCTTCTCAGCCGTGACATAGGCCTCTTCATCTTCCTTTTTTCCGTTCCAGTCAAGAAAGCGCTGTCTGAGGGAATTGAAGAAGCTTCTCGCCTCCTTCTTGTTTTCAAGGGCGAAATCCGCATGGAGGATTTCCGAAAGAAGGGCAAACACATGGCGCTGCCTCTCGACTGACACCTGGGCATCCACAGGATCGAAGGAGTTCTGCTGATAATAGCAGGAATCGACGAATTCACCCTTCTGGTAGATGACATAGTCGTCAAGGGTTGTGCCTTCTTCACCGACGACCTTCATCATCTGGCTGACTTCACTGCCCCTCCGGACGAATGAATAAGCGTAATCAACGTCCTTTCTTGCTATTATTCCCTCATACTTCGACCAGGATTCGAGGGGATCAATTGCAGGATACTTTCTTGCATCGCTGCGTTCCCTCGAAAGTCCGTGGAATGCGCCTACGACCTTGAGAGTAGCCTGCGTGACGGGTTCCTCGAAGTTTCCTCCCGCAGGAGATACCGTTCCACCGATTGTGACGGAGCCGAAGGAACCGTCACGGAGCCTGACCTTGCCGGCTCTCTCGTAGAACTCTGCAATACGGCTTTCCAGATATGCAGGGAATGCCTCGTCTCCGGGTATTTCCTCGAGTCTTCCGCTCATTTCCCTCATTGCCTGAGCCCATCGTGATGTGCTGTCTGCAAGAAGAAGTACATCCAGTCCCATGTTCCTGTAATATTCCGCCATCGTGACTGCGGTGTAGACACTTGCCTCTCTTGCAGCAACAGGCATTGAGGAAGTATTGCAGATTATGATCGTCCTCTCCATGAGGGAGCGTCCTGTTCTGGGGTCAATGAGAAGCGGGAATTCCTTGAGGGTCTCGACAACCTCGCCCGCTCTTTCACCGCATGCAGCGATGATGACGACATCAACATCAGCATTCTTGCTCGTAAGATGCTGCAGTACCGTCTTTCCGGCACCGAACGGGCCGGGAATGCAGTATGTACCGCCCTTTGCAACAGGAAGGAACGTGTCGATGAGCCTTATCTTCGTGACCATCGGCTCATCGGGTCTCACCCTTTCGCTGTAGCCGCGGATAGGAATCTTCACAGGCTGGGTTATTATCATGCTCAGTTCCTTCTTCTCGCCCTTCTCATTCTCCAGCACGCAGATGGTATCCCGTGCATGGTACCTTCCGTTTTCAACGATTGAGGAGACAGTCCATTCTCCCGTAAGAGTGAACGGAACCATTATCCTGTGGGTGAAAAGGTTTTCCTTCACATAGCCGAACGAGTCCCCGGCGATGAGTCTGTCTCCCTTCGCCCTGGTAGCAGTGAAATCCCACTCGGCATTCGGGAGAGGATCGAGGTATACGCCTCTCTGAAGGAAGAAGCCGCACTTTTCCGCAAGGGATTCAAGGGGATTCTGGAGACCGTCATAGACCTGCGTCAGAAGTCCCGGACCAAGTTCAACGGAGAGAAGTGAGTCGGTGAACTCAACCCTGTCACCGACGCTGACTCCGGATGTATCCTCATACACCTGAAGGTCGGCCGTATTTCCGTTTACACGTATGACTTCTCCCTTCAGGCTTTCGCCTCCGACGAGAATGAAGCCCACTTCGTTCTTTATGACGGTTTCGTCAAATATAACTCTGACCAGGTTGCTGTTGACTCCGCTAACATGACCTGTTTTATTGCTCATAGGTTACTCCTTAAGGAAATGTCTTTTCTGATATCACTGTAAAGCCTGTCGAATTCGGCTCTTCCCTTTCTTTCGTCATATCCGGCAACCTTCTCCTTTATCTGAAGAAGAAGACCGTAGATTATGAGGGCATCAAGCGAAAACTGTGATTCAACCTTATGCGACGAAAGGAACGAAAAATACTCGACGAGAACAGCCTTCTCGGCTTCAAGGGGATCCGGGAGGGCCACAATGCGGCGGGCCTTGTTCCTTATCTCCTCGTTGAAGGGACACCGTGCCCTGTATCTCGTGTCACGTATTCCGAGCTTCTTCGCCCTTTCCTCGGTAATGTATTCTTCAAGGGCGAAGTTGAAGCTGTCCCAGTCCCTTATTATCCGGTTACCCGAAACACCCTCATCATGGGCAAAGGTAGCCTTCTTCAGAAGATTGAAATCCGATTTTTTCAGCTGCTCTGATGCCTGTGAAAGAAATTGTTCATAACTCATGGCCGCATCACGCTCGATTGACAGATACGGCAGGGAGGTTATGAAGTATATGTATTCGGACACAGCTCTCTCCTCAGATAAGTTTTCTTATGGACGATGACAGATATGGATATAAAAGCTTCGAAACCTCTTCATCGGAAACGTCTATGTATGCACCGCCGTTCTTTTCGATGACTCTGAAACCGCCGGAAAACTCCGAAGAATAGAGAATCGAGCCGCCCGAGAGAGATGATGTGAGCTCCTTCAGGAGTGAAGAGGAAAGCGAGTCCCTCTTCTCTTCGGGAAGAACGACATCCACGCCTTCGGTAAGTGATCCCACGACCGTCTTTATAAGCTCCTTCAGAAGTTCAGAATCAAATGAAGCGGAAATCCTGTCATCAAGAATCTTCTGAATCTTCCTTTCCGTTTCCTTCTTGAACGAAAGGGAAAGGTCCCGCGCGGCAAGGGAGAGCGAGTCATAGAGGCTCTTCTTCTCCTTTGCTATCTCCTTCTCTGCATCCGAAAGAAGCCTGTCCCTTTCAGAATGTGCATCACAAACTATCTTTTCAGCCTTCTTCTCTGCTTCCTCGATAATTCTCCTGCTTTCATTTGCGGCACTTTCGATGCCGTCTTTTCTGATGGAATTAATTAAATCCTGAATCTGCTGTTCCATTTGTGAAAAAACCTCTGTTCCATCATATACGTTCAAAAATCAAAAATAAAGCGGAATAAGCCAAAGAACCACAAATTCTTCAAAAATGTCGGAAAGGAGTCAGACTCGATTTACTGAAGAAAACCAAATGTATAGAATATGCTTATGTCAATCCCGAAGGAATTTCTGAGAACGGACAGGATAAGGGCTGTCTGCAGTGTGAGAAACCTCAAAAGCGAGAAAGTCTGGCTCTACACGACGGAGGATGCCGTAAAGTCGTATTCCTCGGTCCGCTTCAGCCTTGATCTGGGCATGCACCCTTCCGTCGCTCTCCAGAGCGAATACACGGAACTGGGCCTGGAGCTGTTTGTCATTGAAATCGTAAGGGAGGCCGGAGACGGAGAAAACCTGTCCGACCTCCTTGAAGAGACGAAAAGGGAATATATCGGGAAAGGCATTGAGCTCTATACCTGATTTTCTTTCTTCCTTCTGTCTTCTTCGATGAGAACTCTCATGCCTTCGACACTGACACGGATTGCGCTGTCGGTATCGTGCAGCATGGGATTATCCAGTCCGAGCTTTTCCCTCTCCTGATTTGCAATTGCGAAGAATACACTGCCGCATCTGACAGAGAGGAAGCTGGCAACCGTGAAAAGTGAGGCTGACTCCATCTCGGAAGCAAGCACCCCCAGCCTCTTCCACGCCTCCCATTTCGCTTCAAGTTCATAGCTTACCGGCATTATTGAAGGATTGTGCTGACCGTAGAAGCTGTCCTTGCACTGTACAACTCCCGTATGATACCTCATGCCCAGTTTCCCGGCAGCCTCTCTCAGAGCATGAACGACATCATAGTCCGCCACTGCAGGAAACTCTATCGGAGCGTACTCACGGCTTGTTCCCTCGTTTCTTACGGCACCGGTAGCTATAACGAGGTCACCGCCCATGACAGAGAGCTTTATTCCCCCGCATGTTCCCATCCGGATGAATGTATCGGCACCGCATCTGGTCAGCTCCTCAATTGCAATGGCTGCGCTCGGGCCTCCGATTCCGGTACTTGTGACGCTTACCTTCTCACCGTCAAGATATCCGGTATAGGTGACGAATTCACGTGAATCCTGAACAAAGACCGCATCATCCAGATACTTTGCAATGAGAGGTACCCGCTTGGGATCTCCCGGAAGAATGACATATCGTCCGACATCTCCGCTCTTTATCCTCAGATGATACTGTATTCCCGTACCGTGCATGTAATCAGACATTTTCTTCTCCTGGGAAAATATTAAATCAGCATGTTTTGATTGTAAAAGAATATTTCAAATATTCCGCCTTTCGACTACAATTGCCGCCATGAACTCCTTTCAGGCTTCCCTTATTCTCTTGCTCACTGCCCTTATATGGGGACTGGCTTTTGTCGCTCAGAGTGAAGCGAGCTCCCTCATCGGACCTTTATGCTATAACGGCTTACGCATGTTACTGGGTTTTCTCGTGCTCCTTCCGCTTTTTCTTTCCAGCATCAAAAAAATGAAACGGGAACAGAAGAAGGCTCTTCTAAAGGACGGTGTCATATGCGGTCTTCTGCTCTTTCTTGCATCATTCTTCCAGCAGAAGGGAATAGAATTCACCACTGCGGGAAAGGCGGGATTCATCACGTCACTCTACATTCTGTTTGTTCCGGTAATTTCCTTCTTTCTCGGCAGGAAAAGCCCGATAAGGATATGGCTATGCGTC